>DASQBU010000194.1:0-11630 GCA_035635035.1 Pseudomonas sp. | reverse complement strand
TGGCCGAGCGCGGCCTGGCGCTGCGCCAGGTGCTGGCGCTGATGATCGCCCAGCGCCGGCCGTCCTGGTACCTCAACAGCGGTCGCGCCGAACTGACCGAGCTGACCGACAGCCACCTGCGCGTGCTGGCCGGCGCCGGGGTGATCAGTCCGGCGCTGCGCGATGCGGCCCTCGCCCAGCAGCTGACCTTCCGCGACCTGGCCAAGGATCCGCCGTTGCCGCCGGTGGCCAGCGACAAGGGCATCAACGCCATCCGCACCCGTCTGGTCCGCCAGCTCGCCACGCCGCTGTACGACCTCGACCGCCTCGACCTGTCGGTCAACGCCACCCTCAACCAGCCGCTGCAGCAGGAAGTCAGCGACTACCTCGGCAAGCTGACCGACCCGGCCTTCGCCGAGCAGGTCGGCCTGTTCGGCGAGCACCTGCTCAGCCCGCAGCTGACCCAGGACGTGCGCTACAGCTTCACCCTGTTCGAGCGCGGCGCCAACGGCAACCGCGTGCGGGTGCAGACCGACACCACCGGCCAGCCGTTCGACATCAACGAGGGCAGCAAGCTGGAGCTGGGCTCCACCGCCAAGCTGCGGGTGATGGCCACCTACCTGGAGATGGTCAGCGAGCTGCACCAGGCCTACGCCGGCAAGACCCCGGCCGAACTGCGCCGCCTGGCGCAGGAGGTCAACCCGCGCGACAACCTCAGCGTCTGGGCCCTCGACTACCTGCGCGTCAACCCGCAGGCCACGCTGGTGCAGATGCTCGATGCCGCGGTCGAGCGCAAGTACTCGGCCAGCCCGGGCGAAACCTTCTTCACCGGCGGCGGCGCGCACGTCTTCAACAACTTCCGCAAGGAGGACAACCACCGCCTGCCGACCCTGCGCGAGGCGCTGCGCGAGTCGATCAACCTGCCGTTCGTGCGCCTGCTGCGCGACGTGGCGCGCTACAGCACCTACCACATGGTCGGCAACAGCGCCCAGCTGCTCACCGACGACCAGGACCCGCGCCGCTTGCCGATGCTGAGCCAGTTCGCCGACAAGGAAAGCACGGTGTTCCTCAAGCGCTTCTGGCGCAAGTACCGCGGCAAGGACTCGCAGGAGATGTTCGAAACCCTGCTCGAGGGCCTGCGCCTGAGCCCGCCGCGCCTGGCCGCGATCCACCGCTACCTGTACCCGAAGGCCAGCCCGGAGGAGTTCGCCAAGGTCATGCAGGCCCGCCTGGGCAAGCTGACCCCGCCGCCGAAGAAGCTCGACGAGCTGTACAAGCGCTACGGCCCGGGCGCCTTCAGCCTGCCCGACCAGGGCTACATCGCCCGCCTGCACCCGCTGGAGCTGTGGCTGATCGGCTATCGCCTGCAGAACCCGCAGGCCGACTTCGCCGCCGCGGTCGCGGCCAGCAGCGACGAGCGCCAGGAGGTCTACGGCTGGCTGTTCAAGAGCCGCCACCGCAGCGCCCGTGACAGCCGCATCCGCATCATGGTCGAGGTCGAGGCGTTCACCGACATCCACCAGCGCTGGGCGCGCCTGGGCTTCCCGTTCGACCACATGGTGCCGTCGCTGGCCAGCGCGCTGGGCAGTTCGGGCGACCGGCCGGCCGCGCTGGCCGAGCTGATGGGCATCATCCTCAACGACGGCATGCGCCTGCCCACCGTGCGCATCGACGACCTGCACTTCGCCGCCGGCACCCCCTACGAAACCCGCATGGAGCGCGAAGCCACCGACGGCCGGCGGGTGATGCTGCCCGAGGTCGCCAGCACCCTGCGCGGCCTGCTCGCCGGGGTGGTCGAGAACGGCACCGCGCGGCGCCTGAAGGGCGTGCTCAAGGACGGCGCCGGCCAGCCGCTGATGGTCGGCGGCAAGACCGGCACCGGCGACAACCGCATCGAGACCGTGACCCGCAGCGGCTGGGTGACCAGCTCGACGGCACGCAACCGCACCGCCACCTTCGTGTTCTTCCTCGGCCCGCGGCATTTCGGTACCCTCACCGCCTATGTCGCCGGCGAGCAGTCGGATCATTTCAAGTTCACCTCGGCGCTGCCGGTGCAGACGCTCAAGGGCATGCTGCCGCTGCTGCAGCCCTACCTGCTGGCCGAGGCCACCGCCTGCCAGGCCCCCGAGGCGGAACCGACCGCGAAGGCCCAACTGCTCGTCACACGGCCCACCCCCAAGGAATGACATGACCCGTGCTTTGTGACCGACCCAGGCTGCGCCGTGGCGCGCTCGGCCTGGGCCTGGGCGTGCTGCTCGCCGCCTGCGCCCACCACGCCGACACCCCACAACTGCCGATCCGCCCGCTGCAGCCGGAGGCCGCCAGCGGCTACCAGGCCAAGCCCGGCTGGCACCTGCAGCACTACGCCGTGGCCGCCGCCAACCCGCTGGCCGCCGAGGCCGGGCGGCAGATCCTGCAGGCCGGCGGCAGCGCCGTCGATGCCGCGATCGCCGTACAGATGGTGCTCGGCCTGGTCGAGCCGCAGTCCAGCGGCCTCGGCGGCGGGGCCTTTCTCCTGCACTGGGACGGCCAGCGCCTGGCGGCCTGGGACGGCCGCGAAACCGCCCCGGCCGACGCCGACGAGCAGATGTTCCTCAACAGCGACGGCCAGCCGATGGCCTTCATCGACGCCGTGGTCGGCGGCCGTTCGGTCGGCACGCCCGGCGTGCTGAAGATGCTCGAAGCCGCCCACCGCGCCCACGGCAAGCTGCCCTGGGCGGTGCTGTTCATCCCCGCCATCGAGCTGGCCGAGCAGGGCTTTGCGGTCAGCCCGCGCCTGCACCAGCTGCTCGCCGCCGACCCGTACCTGCGCCAGGACCCGAGCGCCGCCGACTTCTACTACCGCGCCGACGGCTCGGCCCTGCCGGTCGGCCACATCCTGCGCAACCCGGCGCTGGCCGAGCTGCTCAAGCGCATCGCCCGCCACGGCAGCGCGGCCTTCTACGAGGGGCCGGTGGCGCAGGCCATCGTCGCCAAGGTCCGCCGCCACCCGAGCAACCCGGGCCGCCTGCAGCCGGCCGACCTGCAGCGCTACCAGCCGGTGCGCCGCGAGGCGCTGTGCCAGCTGTGGCTGCAGCAGTACCGGGTGTGCGGTTTCCCGCCGCCCTCCTCCGGGCAGCTGACCCTGATGCAGATCCTCGGCCTGCTGGAGCAGTTGCCGGCGCTGGAAAGGCCGCTGGAAGACGGCCGGCCCTCGGTGGCCTTCCTGCACCGCTACAGCGAGGCGGCCAAGCTGGCCTTCGCCGACCGCGCGCAGTACATCGCCGACCCGGCCTTCGTCCAGCCGCCGGCCGGCGACTGGCACAGCCTGCTCGACCCGGCCTACCTCAAGCAGCGCGCCGCGCTGATCGGCGAGCGCAGCATGGGGACAGCCAGCCACGGCGTGCCCGGCGGCCAGCCGCTGGCCTGGGCGCCGCAGGCGACGCAGGAGGAATACGGCACCAGCCACATCAGCATCGTCGATGCCGACGGCCACGCCCTGGCGATGACCAGCAGCATCGAGCAGGCCTTCGGCGCGCGCCAGCTCACCGACGGCGGCACCGGCCTGCCCGGTGGCTTCCTGCTCAACAACCAGCTCACCGACTTCGCCCTCGCCCCGCAGGACGCGGCCGGCCGGCCGGTGGCCAACCGCGTCGAGCCGGGCAAGCGCCCGCGCTCGAGCATGAGCCCGACCCTGGTGTTCGATGCCAAGAGCGGCGAGCTGCTGGCCAGCCTCGGCTCGCCCGGTGGCGCGGCGATCATCCACTTCACCGCCAAGACCCTGCTCGGCCTGTACCCCTGGCAACTCGACGCCCAGCGCGCCATCGACCTGCCCAACTTCACCGACTTCAACGGCCCGCTGGTGCTGGAGCAGGACCGCTTCCCGCCGGCCACCCGCGAGGCCCTGCGCCAGCTGGGCCACGAGGTCGGCGAAAGCGCGCTGCCCAGCGGCCTGCAGGCCTTGCAGCGCACACCGGAAGGCTGGTTCGGCGGCGCCGATCCGCGCCGCGAGGGCGTGGTGCTCGGCGAGTGACGCCGGCGCGCCCGGCCGGGATCAGCGCGGGCCGGTCCGGCCCGGCACTCAGCCGCGGCCCTGGCGCAGCTGCAGGTACAGCGCCTCGACCTTTTCCCGCGCCCAGGGCGTGCGGCGCAGGAAGGTCAGGCTCGACTTGATGCTCGGGTCGCTCTTGAAGCAGCGGATGTCCACGCGCTGCGCCAGCCCGGCCCAGCCATGGTGCGCCACCAGCTCGGTGAGCAGGGCTTCGAGGGTGACGCCGTGCAGCGGGTTCTTCGGAGTTTGGGTCATGATCGGCCTGGCCTGGGACGTGAGGAAGGCGCGCAGCATACCCCAGCGCCGGCGTCGGCGAGGAGCCGGGCGCCGGCACTGAGCCTGTTCCTCAGCGGACCAGCAGCATGCCCGCGGCGGCCGCGGCCACCAGCAGACCGCCGCCCAGCAATGCCAGCTTGGCCAGGTTGGCGCCGGCCTTCCCCGCCGCCGGGGCCGGAGCCTGGACTTGGGCCTGGGCGGCGGCGCGCAGCGGATTGGCCGTCGGCCGGGCGCCGGCGCTCTGCGGCTTGGCCGGCTTGGGCAGATCGATGGCCTTGACGAACTGGGTGGCATCGGCGTCGTCTTCCGCCGCTTCGGGCGCGCGCGCCTCGATCCTGGGGCCGATCACCAGCAGGGTCACCGCGCCCATGCGCACCTCGTCGCCGGGGCGCAACACTGCGGTGCTCACCTTCTGCCGGTTGACGTAGACGCCGTTGGCCGAGGCCAGGTCCTTGACCTCCAGCTCGTCGTCCTTGAGGAAGAATTCGCCATGCCGGCGCGACAGCTCGGGGTCGCCGAAGCACAGCTCGCACTTGGGCGAGCGGCCGACGCTGAGGCTGCCCGGGGCGATGTGGAACTTCTTGCCCACCTGCTCGCCCGAGTTCACCTGCAGATACCAACGCACCGTGGCGTCCGGGCGGGGAATGGCCTGGCCCGGATCGAGCAGCAGCAGCTCCAGGGAGCCGAGCCGCAGGCGGTCCTCCGAGCGCAACTGGTACGCCGTGGTGACGGGCTGATCGTTGACGAAGGTCCCGGTGGCGCTGCCACAGTCGCTGAGGAAATACAGGCCGTCGCGCAGGGTGATCTCGGCATGGAAGTCGCTGATCCCGGGATCGCTCAGCACCAGTTGGTTGCGCCGATCCTGACCGATGGCGAAGCGGTCCTCGGCCAGCCAGATCGGAGCTTGGCGGCCATCCTTGAAATGCAGCTTGAGCATAGTGAGCCCGTCCTTTTCTGGTGCCGCCATGGGGCATGGCGGCAGTCCTGTCAGTTACCGAATAGATTGTTCCACACCCGCTTGATCGGGTTGCCCTCTTCCTGAGGCGGCGGGCTCTGCGGCACCGCCTCCCGCCGCAGGGCCGGACGGCTGGCCTGGGAGGCCCGGGCCGCGCGCGCCGAACTCAGCAGCGCCTGGTGCTCGCCGCGCATCTTGAGCAGCTCGGCATTCTGCGGCTCGACCTGCAGGCCGCTGTCGATCATCGCCAGGGCCGCGGGAAAGTTGCCCCGCCGGTAGGCGGCATTGGCCAGGTCGCGGTACAGCAGGGCGACGCGCTGCAGGCCGGCCAGCGCCTGCTCGTGGCCTGGCGTCCAGTCGAGCACCTGACGGTAGTAGTACACCGCGTTGTCGCCCTCCGGCTGCAGCAGGCGCTGCTCGGCGATGCTCTGCTCGGCGCGGGCCAGGCTGTCGGCGATGCGCACCTCGAGCACCCGGCGCAGGCCGTCCTGGGCACCGGCATTGCCGGCGTCCAGGGCCAGGACCTGATTGAAGTAGTACTCGGCGCTGTCCTGGGCCGGCGCCACCAGCTGGCGGCCCTTCAGGCGCTGTTCGCCCAGCTCCAGCAAGCCCTTGATCCGCGCCTGGCGCACACGCTCGAGGCCGGCGCGGGCCGCCGGGTTGCGCTGGTCCAGGCGCAGCACCTCATGGAAGAAGTAGTCCGCGTTGTTCTGCGCCGGCTCCAGCAGCCGGCCCTCCTGCAGGCTGCGGTCGGCCTTGGCCAGCAGCTCGCGAATGGGCTGCTGCTGTTTCCAGTAGAGGCCGCCGGCAGCCAGGGCGACCAGCAGCCCCAGGCCGACGAGCAGCAGCGGCAGCCGCGACTTGCGCGGCCTGGCCACCGGGGCCGGTGCCGCCTGCTCCGGCTCGCGGGTCGCGCTCAGCGCCAGGCCCGGGCCGATGCGGGTCTCGTCGGGGTCGCTGAGGTCGACCGCGTCCAGCGCCGCCAACAAGGTCCGGCAGTCGGGAAAGCGCTGCTGCGGGTCCTTGGCCAGCATGCGCTCGAGCAATGCCTGGCAACCGGCGAGATGGGCCGGCAGGGTCGGCGCCGGCATCTGCACGTGGTTCATCACCGTCTGGGTGTAGTTGGCGCCGCGGAACGGATTGCTGCCGGTGAGCATCTCCAGGAGGATCACGCCCAGGCTGTAGATGTCGCTGCGCGCGTCCAGCGCCAGGCACTGCGCCTGCTCCGGGCTGCTATAGGCCGGGCTGCCGACGGCGACGCCGAACTGGGTCAGCTCGCTGTCGAGATCGAGGTCCTTGGCCACGCCGAAGTCGGTGAGCACCGCGGTGCCGTCGCCGCGGAACAGGATGTTGGCCGGCTTCACGTCGCGGTGCACCAGGCCCTTGTCGTGCACCACGGCCAGGCCGCTGGCGATCTGCCGGACGATGGCCAGGGCGCGCTCGGGGGCGAACAGTTCGCCCTTGTGCTGCGCGAGGTCGCCGCCGGCGAGGAACTCCATCGCCAGGTAGTGGCGGCCGTCGGCCAACTGGTCGATGTCGTAGATGGTGATGATCGAGGGGTGGTGCAGGGAGGCGACCAGATGCCCCTCCTTGATGAAGCGCTGGATGAACGCCTCATCTTCCGACTTGCTGAGGATCTTGATCGCCACCTTGCGCTGCAGCGATTGCTGGGTGGCCAGGTGGACTTCGGCCATGCCGCCCTTGCCCAACGGGCCGTGCAGGATGTAGCCGGGAATTTGCAATGCGCTGTCGCTCATGGGGTGGGGCGCCGAATCAGGATTTTGCGGGTTTCAACAGTTTGTCGAGGAAGCTGCGCGGCCGCGCCTCCATGGCTACCGGCGGCGGTGCGCTCAGCCCCAACACGATGCAGGAGATGTTGTCCTTGCCGCCGCGGCGGTTGGCCGCCTCGACCAGCTCGCCGACCATGTCGTCGAGGGTGGCGGCGGCGGCGCAGCATTGCTGGATCTGCACATCGCTCAGCTCGCCGGTCAGGCCGTCGCTGCACAGCAGCAGCAGCTCGCCGTAATCCAGCCGTCCGCACACCCGTCCCACTTCCAGCGCCTGACCGGGGCCGCCGAGGCACTGGGTGAGCACATTGCGCCGCGGATGGCTGCGGGCCTGCTCGCCGCTCAACTGCCCGGCATCGACCATCATCTGCACCCAGCTGTGGTCGTGGGTCAGCTGCTCGATGCGGCTGCTGCCGACCCGGTAGGCGCGGCTGTCGCCGACCCAGGCCAGCTCGAACTCGGCGCCGTCCAGGCGCACCGCGACCAGGGTGGTGCCCATGCCGTGCTGGCTGGCGTCGCGCTCGGCTTCGGCGAGGATCGCGGCATGGGTGGCGTGGATCGCCCCGACCAGGTCGTCGCCGCGGCGTACCAGGCTCTGCAGGGTCTTCAGCGCCAGGGCGCTGGCCACCTCGCCGCGCTGGTGGCCGCCCATGCCGTCGGCCAACGCCCACAGGCGGAAGCGCGGGCAGCACAGGATGGCGTCCTCGTTGTGCTGACGAACCCGGCCGACGGCCGTCAGTGCCGCATAGGCAGGTTCTGGAGCGGGAAGCGGGGTGGGCATGCGTAGCGGGACTCGCGACAGGGCGGTGAAGGCGGGAAATCGGGCCGGCGAACCGGTGGTTGCCGGCCCGGGGCCTGGCCGGGGCAGAGGATAACCGGGGCCTGCCGGGCAGAGTGTGGACTGCTTGGCACAATGCAGGAGAAGCGCTCGGCAGCGCGCCGGCGTTCAATCCTCGCCGAGGGCCAGCAGCGCGGCGTTGCCGCCCACCGCCGCGGTGTTGGTCGCCGTGCAGCGCTCGACAGCGAAGCGCAGCAGGTAGTGCGGCCCGCCGGCCTTGGGCCCGGTGCCGGACAGGCCGAGGCCGCCGAACGGCTGCACGCCGACCACCGCGCCGATCTGGTTGCGGTTGACGTACAGGTTGCCGACCCGCGCCAGCGCCTCGATGCGCCGCACCGTGTCGTCGTTGCGGCTGTGCACGCCGAGGGTCAGGCCGTAGCCGCTGGCGTTGATCGCCGCGACCACCGCCTCCAGCTGGTCGGCCGCGTAGCGCACCACGTGCAGCACCGGGCCGAAGTTTTCCCGGTTCAGCGCGTGGATGCCGTCGATGGCGAAGGCCAGCGGGGCGACGAAGTGGCCGTCCAGCCCGGCCGGCAGCGGCGTCTCGGCGAGCAGGCGGCCCTCGCCCTTGAGCCGCTCGACGTGGGCCAGCAAGGTCGCGCGCGCCTCGCCGTCGATCAGCGGGCCGACGTCGGTGTCGCGCCGCGCCGGCGCGCCGACGCGCAGCTCGGCCATGGCGCCGGCGAGCAGCTCGATCACCCGCGCGGCGATGTCCTCCTGCACGTAGAGCACGCGCAGCGCCGAGCAGCGCTGCCCGGCGCTGGTGAAGGCGGACTGCACGGCGTCCTTGACCACCTGTTCGGGCAACGCGGTGGAGTCGACGATCATCGCGTTCTGCCCGCCGGTCTCGGCAATCAGCACGGCCAACGCGCCGGGCTTGTCGGCCAGCCGGCGGTTGATCGTCCGCGCGGTGTCGGTGGAGCCGGTGAAGCACACCCCGGCCAACCGCGCGTCGCGGCAGAACGCGGCGCCGAGGGTCGCGCCGTCGCCGGGCAGCAGGGCCAGGACGTCGGCCGGCAGGCCGGCCTCCAGCAGCAGCTCGACCGCGCGCATGGCGATCAGGCTGCCCTGCTCGGCCGGCTTGGCCAGCACGGTGTTGCCGGCCAGCAGCGCGGCGGCGACCTGGCCGAGGAAGATCGCCAGCGGGAAGTTCCACGGGCTGATGCAGGCGAACACCCCGCGGCCTTCGTGGAACAGCTCGTTGCGCTCGCCGGTCGGCCCGGCCAGCTCCTGCCGGCAGAGCCGCTCGCGCGCCTGCTGCGCGTAGTAGCGGCAGTAGTCGACCGCCTCGCGCAGCTCGTCGAGGCCGTCCTGCAGGGTCTTGCCGGCCTCCAGGCAGCACAGCGCCAGCAGCTCGGCGCGGTGGGCTTCCAGCCGCTCGGCCAGGCGCTCGAACACCGCGGCGCGCTGCTCCACCGGCGTGGCGTTCCAGCGCGGCCAGGCGGCGGCCAGCGCCGTCATGGCCAGGTCGACCTGCGCCGCGTCGGCCCACTGCACGCGGCCGACCAGCCGCGCCAGCTCCGCCGGGCAGCGCACCTCCTGCAACCGACCGGCCAGACGCTGGCCGCCGATCAGCGGCGCGGCCTGCCACTGCCGCTCGAGCTGCCCGGCCAGCGCCGCTTGCAGCGGCTGCCACTGACTGGCGACGTTGAGGTTGATCCCGGCCGAGTTGCGCCGCGCGGCGCCGAACAGCTCGGCCGGCGGCGGGATACGCGGGTTGGCCAGGCCGGCGTGGCGGCGCACGCGCTCCAGCGGATGCTCGATCAGCGCCTCCACCGGCACCGCCGGGTCGACCAGGCGATGGACGAACGAGGAGTTGGCGCCGTTCTCCAGCAGGCGGCGCACCAGGTAGGGCAGCAGCTCGCGGTGGGCGCCGACCGGGGCATAGATGCGCACCGGCGTGCCGAACTGCTCCAGCACGGTGTCGTACAGCGCCTCGCCCATGCCGTGCAGGCGCTGGAATTCGAACTCGCGCGGCGCGCCGCCGCCATGGGCCAGGGCGAGGATGCAGGCGACCGTGTGGGCGTTGTGGGTGGCGAATTGCGGCTGCAGCACGCCGCGGGTGTGCTCGGACAGCAGGTAGCGGGCACAGGCCAGGTAGGCGGTGTCGGTGCCTTCCTTGCGGGTGAACACCGGGTAGCCGGCCAGGCCGCGCTGCTGGGCCTGCTTGATCTCGCTGTCCCAGTAGGCGCCCTTGACCAGGCGCAGCGGGATGCGGACATCCAGCTCGCGGCCGAGCAGGGTCAGCCAGACCAGCACCGGCAGGGCGCGCCGCGAATAGGCCTGCACCACCAGGCCGAGGCCGCCCCAGCCGTGCAGCGCCGGGTCGCGCAGCAGGCGCTCGAACAGCTCCAGCGACAGCTCCAGGCGGTCGGCTTCCTCGGCGTCGATGCTGATGCCCACCTCGTGCTCGCGGGCCAGCTGGGCCAGCTCGCGCACGCTGGCGAACAGCTCGATGAGCACGCGCTCGCGCTGGGCCGCCTCGTAGCGCGGATGCAGGGCGGACAGCTTGATCGAGATCGACGGCCGCGGCCCCGCCCCGATCTGCGCCTCGCGGCCCAGCGCCGCGATGGCCTGGCGATAGTCGGCCTGGTACTTGCCGGCATCGGCGGCGGTCAACGCCGCCTCGCCGAGCATGTCAAAGGAGTAGCTGTAGCCGCGCGCGCGGCGGGCGCGACCGTTCTTCAGCGCCTCGTCGATGCTGCGGCCGAGGACGAACTGGTTGCCCATCAGCTTCATCGCCTGGTTCAGCGCGGCACGGATCACCGGCTCGCCGGAGCGATGCAGCAGGTGACGGATCACCCCGCCCGGGCGACCGTCGTTCGTCGGTGGGTTGACCACCTTGCCGGTCAGCACCAGGCCCCAGGCGGTGAAGTTGACCAGCAGGTTGTCGCTGTGGCCGAGGTGCTGCTCCCACTGCGCGGCGCTCAGCCGGTCGCGGATCAGCGCGTCGGCGGTGGCGGCGTCCGGCACGCGCAGCAGGGCCTCGGCCAGGCACATCAGCATCAGCCCCTCGCGGCTGTCCAGGCTGTACTCGCGCAGCAGCGCATCGAGGGTGTCCTCGGCGTCGCCACGCCGGCGCACCGTCTCGACCAGGCGCCGCGCCTCGGCGCGGATCGCTGCGATGGCCGCCGGACCGGGGTCGGCCAGCCGGCTCAGCTCGCCGAGCCAGGCGTCCTCGTCCACGCAGTAGTGCTCACTGATGGCGGGGAAGAACCCGGCGGCCGTCCCCTGCAGACAGCTGCCGTCAAGAATCGCGCTGGCCTTGAGCATCGCGTTGCCTCCCGCAAACACGCTTGTCCTGCTTTCAGCCTACACCGGCTCGGCCCTCGCTGCCGCACCGTCCGGTCGGGGTTCGACGGCTCAGAAGCTCACGCGCAGGCCCACGGTGAAGTTGCGTCCCGGCAGCAGCACGTCGTCCTTGATGAAGGAGATGTTGTTGCGCGCCTTCTCGTCCAGCAGGTTGTCGCCCTTGAGGAATACCGTGTACGCGCAATCGCTCTGACTCAGGCTGCCGTGGTAGCTGAGGCCGGCACCGAGCATGTTGTAGCCGGCGGTCTCTGTATCGTAATCGGCCACCCGGCCCTGGCGCTGCACGCGGTAGAGCTCCAGCTGGCCGTCCAAGGCGCTGCTGAAGTCATGCTCCAGGCGCGCGCCGAAACGGTCGGCGGGGATGCGCGGCAGGTCGCCGCCCTGCCCGCGCAGGGTGCCGCGCACGCGGTCGCCGAACAGGGTCAGCGCGGTGGCGTCGGTGGCTTGGAAGCG
>DASQBU010000193.1:0-9166 GCA_035635035.1 Pseudomonas sp. | reverse complement strand
AGCTCCTTCGGGTGGCGAAAAAGGGAAAGTCAGATGGCACGGGATCGCCGTGCGGAGGGGCAGCCTAACCCGAGAGCGTCCCAACCGCGGAGAGCATCGCCGCAGATGAGCGCTAACTTCCTGGGGCTGCATGGAGACGTGCGCGATGGCCTCGCAGGCCCAGGGCACTCCCCAGCCCCCCGCGAATCAGGCATCCACACGCCTCGCACAGGCAGGCGGCCCCTGAAGGGAAGGCGTCCTGCCGGCGCCAGGACGCCGGCAGGATCGATGGGTCAGAGACGATCCAGCGCCTGGAGGAAATCGCGGACGATGTCCTCGGCCTCCTCGATGCCCACCGAGACCCGCACGGTACCGTCGTGGATGTCCAGGCTGGCAAGGGTTTCCGGCGCCAGCGCGCGGTGGGAGGTCTTGCCGGGGTGGCTGATGCTGCTGGCCACACCAGCCAGCGACGGCGCGAATACCGACAGCTGCAGGTTATGGATCAGCCAGTCGACCTCGGCCAGCCCGCCCTTGAGGGTGAAGCTGAGCATGCCCGAGCTGCCCTTGGGGAACAGGCGCTGCGCCAGGGCGTGATCGGGGTGCGACGGCAGGCCGGGGTAGTACACCCGCTCCACCCGCGGGTGGGTCTCCAGCGCCTCGGCCAATGCCTGGGCGTTGCGCGAATGAGCCTGCATGCGCAGGGCCAGGGTCTTGGCGCCGCGGAAGGTCAGCCACGCCTCGAAGGGGCTGGCACTGCCGCCGGCGTTGATCTGGAAGCGCCGCGCCTGGGCCACCCACTCGGCGTCGCCGACCAGAATGCCGCCGGTGGCATCGCTGTGGCCATTGAGATACTTGGTGGTGCTATGCAGGACCAGATCGGCGCCGTGCTCCAGCGGGCGGTACAGCGCCGGCGAGAGGAAGGTGTTGTCCACCACCAGCTTGAGGCCGCGCGCCTTGGCCAGCGCGCTCAGCGCCGGCACGTCGCTGACCCGCACCAGCGGGTTGGATGCGGTTTCCGTGTAGATCAGCCGGGTCTGCGGGGTGATTGCCGCCTCCACCGCCGCCAGGTCGCCGATGTCGACCAGGGTGGAGGTGATGCCGAAACGGCCCAGCTCCTTCTCGATCAGCGTCTGCGTGGTGCCGTACAGCTCGCGGCTGGCGATCAGGTGGTCGCCAGCACTCAACCGGCCGAGCAGCGCCGCGCTGATCGCCGCCATGCCCGAAGCGCAGAACAGCGCCGCCTCGCCCCCCTCGAGATCGCGGATCAGCGTCTCCAGCGCCGCCGGATTGGGATTGCCGATGCGGGTATACATGTAGTTGTCGGGGTTGCCGGTCAGGAAGTCGTCGATCTGCGCCAGCGAGTCGTAGACGAACACCGAAGTCTGGTAGATCGGCAGGGTCTTGGCGTGGGTGACCATTCGCCGGTCGACGTCGTTGCCACTATGCACGGCGCGGGTGGAAAAACCCGAGGTAGGTTCGGACATGGCGCAATTCCAGTAGGAAGGAGTACGGCGGTCAGGGTAGCTTGCCGGCGGCGGCAACCAGATGATCAAGGGCAAGGTCGGCGTACCCGTTGTCGGTCCATGGACCCTACACCGATGATATTTGGATATAAAATACTCTTTCTTTATTTCTATATTCGCATCAAGGCCTTGGCTCATCCCCCTGCCCGCTCTGCCACGGCGCTCATCTGCCAAAAGGCGGGTTTTCCAGGTATACCCGGTGGATTCGCCTCTGAAAAAAGCCTCATCTACGGGATTTATCCGCAGGAAAACCCATATAAACAGTGAATTTCACCAAAGCCATCTTCCTATACTGGACCCGAACAGCTGTGCGTCCAGGCCTATCGGACGGGGGAGACAAGCATGCGAGTCCTTGTGCTGGGCAGTGGTGTGGTGGGCACCACCAGTGCGTACTATCTGGCGCGCGTCGGTTTCGAGGTGGTGGTAGTCGACCGCCGGGAGGGCGCCGCGCTGGAAACCAGCTACGCCAATGCCGGCCAGGTCTCGCCCGGCTACGCCGCGCCGTGGGCGGCACCGGGCGTGCCGCTCAAAGCGCTCAAATGGCTGCTGCAGCGGCATGCGCCGCTGTCGATCCGCCTGACGGCCGATCCGGCGCAGTACCTGTGGCTGGTGCAGATGTTGCGCAACTGCAGCGCCGCGCGCTACGCGGTGAACAAGGAGCGCATGGTGCGGCTGGCCGAGTACAGCCGCGACTGCCTCGACGAGTTGCGCGCTGAGACCGGCCTCGCCTATGAGGGGCGCCAGCTCGGCACCACCCAGTTGTTCCGCAGCCAGGCCCAGCTCGACGCCGCAGCCCGCGACATCGCCGTGCTGGAGCGCGCCGGGGTGCCCTACGAGCTGCTCGATCGCGCCGGCATCGTCCGCGTCGAGCCGGCGCTGGCGGCGGTGGCCGACCAGCTGGCCGGCGCCCTGCGCCTGCCCAACGACCAGACCGGAGACTGCTTCCTGTTCACCAGCCGGCTGGCCGAGATGGCCCGCGGGCTGGGTGTGGAGTTCCGCTTCGGGCGGAACATCGAGCGTCTGGAAAGCGACGGCGAGCGTGTCAGCGGCGTGTGGATCGACGGCCGCTTGGAGCGCGCCGACCACTGCGTGGTGGCCTTGGGCAGCTACTCTCCGCAACTGCTCCGGCCGCTGGGAATCAAGGTGCCGGTCTATCCGCTGAAGGGCTATTCGCTGACCGTGCCGATCATCGACGCCGCGCTGGCGCCGACCTCGACGATCCTCGACGAGACCTACAAGGTCGCCATCACCCGCTTCGACAAGCGCATCCGCGTCGGCGGCATGGCCGAGATCGCCGGCTTCGACCTGCGCCTCGACCCGCGCCGACGGGAAACGCTGGAGATGATCACCGCCGACCTCTATCCGCAGGGCGGCGACCTCGCCCGCGGCGAGTTCTGGACCGGCCTGCGCCCGGCCACCCCGGACGGCACGCCGATCGTCGGCGCCACCCGCTACCGCAACCTGTTCCTCAACACCGGCCACGGCACCCTGGGTTGGACCATGGCCTGCGGCTCGGGACGCCTGCTCGCCGACCTGATGGCCGCACGCCGGCCGCAGATCAGCCCACGGGGTCTCGACATCGGCCGCTATGGCCCGGGGCAGAGCGCACCTTCACCCGCACGCCCGGCAGCGGCCCATTGACCGCGCCACTCAGCCGCTGCTCGACGAAGCGCCCAGCACCCCACGGGACACCAGCATCCCCGGCAGCATCGGGATCCAGAAGCTGAGGCCGCGAAACAGCAGGGTTGCCGACAGGGCGACCGGCAGCGAAACGCCGGCCCAGTGCAGGCTGGTCACCGCAGCCGCCTCGAATACGCCCAGCCCCCCGGGCGTCACACCGATGGTGCGCAGCACGCTGGCCAGCATGAAGCCGGCGAACACGCCGCTCCAGGGCGCCTCCGTGCCCATGGCGTGGACCAGGCCCCAGAGGGTGGTCGCGTCCAGCAGGATGATGCCCAGATCCAGTCCGCCGGTCGCGGCCAGCAGCCGTGGGTTGCGGATGAGGCCGACATCGGCCTGCCCCAGGATGAACAGCCCGCGCTTGAGCCAGCGCCAGTCGAAGAGGCCATGCAGGCGCCGCGGCAGCTCGCGGCCAACCAGCAGAATGGCGCCCAGCGCCACCGCCAGGCTACCGAGGACGAACAGGACGCAGGCGACGACCAGCAGCCCGGTGGCATGCCCCTCGACGACGAGAATGCCCAGCGCCGCGCCCAGGGCCAGCACGTAAGCCAGGAGGTAGGACGACAGGCTGATGACCAGGCAGGCGATCACCACGGGACGCGGGATGCCGCGGCGCTCGAATGCCGCGGTGACCGCCAGCGTGCCGCTGAGTCCGAAGGTCGGCAGCGCCTGATCGACGAACAGCTTCACCAGCCCCAGCCGGCAGGCCTGCAGCAGTGACAGCTCGGCCTGTCCGGCATGTGCCACCAGCCGATAGATCTGTCCCTGGGCCAGGTAGGTCAACCCCTGCAGCAAGAGGGCCAGGGCAAACCAGCCCGGTTCGACCTGCTGCAACAGTTGGCCGAACGCCTCGGCCTCGGAAAGATGCAGGGCGACCACCACCACGCTGGCGAGCGCAGCAGCCCCCAGCAGCCAGGAGCCCCAGAGCAACCACGGCGAATGAAGGACCTGCCACGCGTCGGCCTTCCGGTCATCGGCGCTATTCATGCCACTCCTGGACGTGACGCCTGCCACGAACGGCTGGCGGCAACGGGCCAGCCGGAGTGTTCAAGTTAGCCCCACCAATCCCGCGCTGCCAGGCTCATCAGCGGTGCATCCCGCAAGCTGCCCGGTCCGCGATCACACTAGCGGCCAGCCCTCGACCTCAGGCGCCGGGTGTAGCCGAGGCCCCACAGCAGGCCGAGGATAGCCGCCGTGGACGAGGCCAGCAGCACGCCCAGCTTGGCGGCGCCCAGCAAGTTCTCATCGGCGAACGCCAGGGTGCCGATGAAGATCGACATCGTGAAGCCGATGCCTGCCAGCAGGCCGACCAGGCAGATGCCCGACCAGGTCACTTCCGGCGGCAGACGGCACAGCCCCAGGCGCACGGCGCACCAGCTGGCGACGATCACCCCGAGGGGCTTGCCCAGGACCAGCGCCAGCATGACGCCGACCATCACGCCCTGCGAGCCGTTGGCATCCAGGTCGATACCATCGAGCCCGACCCCGGCATTGGCCAGGGCGAACAGCGGCATGACGCCATAGGCTACCCAGGGGTGCAGCGCCATCTGGACGCGCGTGACCGGCGGCAGCAACTCCCGCTGCGCCTTGCGCAGGTGCTTGAGCGAATGGGCGAACTCGTCGCTCTGCGGGTCAGGCGCGGTTGCGCGAGCCCGGAGGTCGTTGAAAGCGCGCGTCAGCGCATCCAGCGGGCGCACCAGGGAGCGCGCCGGCAGAACGGGCGTCAGCAGGCCGAGCACCACCCCGGCCAGGGTGGGATGGGCGCCGGCCTGCAGGAAACCGAGCCAGACCACAGCCCCGGGAACGACGTAGGCAAAGGCGGTGCCCACGCCGATCCACTGCAACCCAAGGACCATCAGCAGACCGGCACCGGCCACCAGCAGGCCGCTGTAGTCGAGTCCACCGGAGTAGAAGGCCGCGATGATCAACACCGCGACTATGTCATCGATGATGGCCAGGGCCAGCAGGAACACCCGCACGTTGCCGGGGATGGAGCGCCCCAGCAGGGCCAGGACACCCACGGCGAAGGCAATATCGGTGGCGGTCGGAACGGCCCAGCCCTGGCGTTGCATCGCCTCGCCATTCAGCGCGAGATAGATCAGCGCGGGAACCATGACACCGCCGAGCGCCGCGACCAGTGGCAATGCGGCAAGTCGCAGGCTGGAGAGCGCGCCATCGTGGATCTCGCGGCGGATTTCCATGCCCACGACGAGAAAGAACACCGTCATCAGCGCATCGTTGATCCAGAAGTGCAGCGACTGGGAAAAGCTGTAACCGCCGATACCGAACGATAGCGGTGCATGCCAGAGCGCGTGGTAGCTCTCTGCCGCCGGCGAGTTGGCCCAGATAAGGGCAGCCGCCGCGGCCACGAGCAGCACGATGCCGCTGACAGCTTCGATGTGGAGAAAACGTTCGATGACGGAAAAGGCGCGTTCGGCAAGAATCTGGGCACGCGGAACGGCCTGACGGGGCAAGTTCTGGTTCATGGGCACGATCAATCCGCGCGGCGGCCCGACCTGCGCTTTGACCTGTCTCACTGCGACATGCAGTGCCAACACCCGTAGCCATCATAACCAGAGCTTATGCTCACGGACAAGCCAAGGAGCGGGGACAGACGGCACTGTGCCCCCACGCTAGCAACTGGCCGGCTCTCTTGTACCGCTTGCTGCATTCCTCCCCACGGCCGCGCATTTCGACAGGGTTCCTCTGCATGCGCCCGGCTATTGATTTTTAACTGTATGCATATACAGTATCAGCCATGGGTAACCGATCCCGCCCCACGACATGAACCCTATCGACGCCAGCAAGAAGGAGACCAACCATGTTTTTCTCGACTCTTGGCACTGCTCTCTCCCGCAGGAAGGCCACACCTTACGACCTGAATGACTTCCGCTTCTCGCCCAGCGAGCTCCAGGACAAATATGAAGCCGGGCTACCTCACAGCGAACACCCGCATTTCTCCCGGGCCCGCTGGCGGCGGGCAATCAATAGCGGCGCCAGCGAGGCGGGCTACTGGCAATGGGTCTTCGAACAGGTCCAGGCCGACGACGACACCTACCTGCTGCGTCACTGACTCGGGAAATGCGCAGTCCGCGGCCATGCCAGTCGCCACAGGCCGGATGAAATAAAGCTGTACAGCGCCGAGAAACACTGTATGGTGTCGGCACTGCGCTGCAATTGTCACTGTGACTCGCGACTGGTGTTCTGATTTCGATCGTTTCATCTCCTCGGCTCCATCTGCTCTCGCAACTCAGTAGCGACTCTGGCCATCCATCCTGGAGCCCGAGTCAACCTACCTTTACCTTGGAGATACACCATGTCCAATCGTCAATCCGGCACCGTCAAGTGGTTCAACGATGAAAAAGGCTTCGGCTTCATCACCCCGGCCGACGGCAGCGCTGACCTGTTCGTTCACTTCCGCGCCATTCAGAGCGACGGCTTCAAGAGCCTGTCCGAAGGCCAGCAAGTGACCTTCGTTCCGGCCAAGGGCCAGAAAGGCATGCAAGCCGAAGACGTGCGCGTTAGCTGATTAGCTGACCCGCGTTGAAAAAGCCCCGCCCAGTGCGGGGCTTTTTTATACCTGCAATTCCTACTTCCGCACTGCGACAAACCGGCTACCATGGATTGCCAATGACCCGCCGCCGGACACCGGCGGCTCAGTCCGTTCAGGGAGCCAGACCATGACCGAAGCACCCTCTCCTCTCCACAGCCCCGAAGGCCAGGCAGAACTGCTGCAGACCCTGCTCAGTGCCGAGCGTGCCGGCGCCAAGGTCGCCGGGGAAAGCCTGCGCCAGGCCACCGATCCGGAGCAGCGCGAACTGTTGCAGCAGATCCTCAAGGGCGAAGGCGAGAGCTGCCAACACCTGCTGACCTGCCTCAAACACCTCGGCCTCGAACCGAACCACGAGACCGGCGCCTTCTACGCCAAGGCCATGGCCATCGCCTCGCTGGACGAGCGCCTGGCGTTCGTCGACAAGGGCCAGCAGTGGGTGATCCGCAAGCTGAACGAATACCTGCCGAGCTGCGAGGATGCGCTGATCCGCAGCGAGCTGGGGCGGATGCTGCAGATCCACGAGGAGAACAGCGCCGCAGCGCAGGGCTGAACCGACAGCCGTAGCACGTACTCGCCCCGCAGGCTGTACGCCACGCAGCGACCGCTCGGACTACCCTGCAAACGAAAAGGGCCGCCTCGCGGCAGCCCCTTTCGACACGGCAGAACGACCTACTCGGCCAGACGCCAGGTGGTGCCGCCCTTGCCGTCCTCCAGCACCACGCCCATGGCGGTGAGCTGGTCGCGGATACGGTCGGATTCGGCCCAGTTCTTCTCGGCACGCGCCTGCAGGCGCGCAGCGATCAGCGCCTCGACCTCGGCGGAGTCCACCTTGCCCTCGGCGCCGGCCTGCAGGAAGGCGTCGGGCTCGAGCTGCAGCACACCGAGCACCCCAGCCAGCTCCTTGAGGCGCGCGGCCAGCGCGGCGGCGGCGGCGAGATCGCTCTCGCGCAGGCGGTTGACCTCGCGGATCATCTCGAACAGCACCGCGCAGGCTTCCGGCGAGTTGAAGTCGTCGTCCATCGCCGCGCCGAAGCGCGCGACGAACTCCTCGCCACCGGCAGGCTGAGCGTCCGGCAGGCCCTTGAGGCCGTTGTAGAAGCGCTCCAGGGCGCCCTTGGCCTCGCGCAGGCTGTCCTCGGAGTAGTTGATCGGGCTGCGGTAGTGGCTGGACACCAGCAGGTAGCGCACCACCTCGGGGTGGTACTTCTCCAGCACCTCGCGGATGGTGAAGAAGTTGCCCAGGCTCTTGGACATCTTCTCGCCGTCGACGCGCACCGCGCCGGCGTGCATCCAGGCGTTGGCATAGAGCTTGCCGGTGGCCGCCTCGCTCTGCGCGATCTCGTTCTCGTGGTGCGGGAACACCAGGTCCGGGCCGCCGCCGTGGATGTCGAAGGTCTCGCCCAGGCAGCAGGTGGACATCACCGAGCACTCGATGTGCCAGCCCGGTCGCCCGGCGCCCCAGGGCGACGCCCAGCTCGGCTCGCCCGGTTTGGCGCCCTTCCACAGCACGAAGTCGAGCGGATCTTCCTTGGCCTCGTCGACCTCGATGCGCGCGCCGATCTTCAGGTCCTCAATCTTGCGCCTTGAGAGCTTGCCGTAGCCCTCGAACTTGCCGACCCGGTAGTAGACGTCGCCGTTGCCCGGGGCGTAGGCGAAGCCCTTGTCGATCAGGGTCTGGATCATCGCGTGCATGCCGGCGATGTGGTCGGTGGCGCGCGGCTCGATGTCCGGGCGCAGCACGTTGAGGCGCGCCTCGTCCTCGTGCATGGCGGCGATCATGCGGCCGACCAGGTCCTGGAACGACTCGCCGTTCTCGTTGGCGCGCTTGATGATCTTGTCGTCGATGTCGGTGATGTTGCGCACGTAGGTCAGCTCATAGCCGCGATGGCGCAGCCAGCGGGCGACCACGTCGAACGCCACCATCACCCGCGCGTGACCGATGTGGCAGAAGTCGTAGACGGTCATGCCGCACACGTACATGCGGACCTTGTTGCCTTCCAGCGGCTTGAACTCGTCCTTGCTCTTGGACAGGGTGCTGTAGATGGAAAGCGCCATTTACTGCCCCCAGGAATCGCGCAGGGTGACGGTGCGGTTGAACACCGGCGCGCCCGGCTTGGTGTCCTTCAGGTCGGCGCAGAAGTAGCCTTCGCGCTCGAACTGGAAACGCTCTTCCGGCGCGGCATTGGCCAGCGACGGCTCGGCGCGGCAGCCCTTGAGCACCACCAGCGATTCCGGGTTGATGTTGTCGAGGAAGCTGCCGCCCTCCTCGTCGGTCTTCTCCGGGTTGGCAGCCTTGAACAGGCGGTCGTACAGACGCACTTCGCACTCGACGCTCTCGGCGGCCGGCACCCAGTGGATCACGCCCTTGACCTTGCGACCCTCCGGGTTCTTGCCCAGGGTGTTCTCGTCGTAGGAGCAGCGCAGCTCGACG
>DASQBU010000192.1:0-15108 GCA_035635035.1 Pseudomonas sp. | reverse complement strand
ATCTACTGCCTGGTGATCGCCGTGCTGGTGCTGTTCGCCAACCCGTTCGTGCACTGACGGGCGCCGCGATGAAACTCGACTGGTGGACCCTCGGCCTGCAGACGATCAACGTCGTCGTGCTGATCTGGCTGCTCTCGCGCTTCCTGTTCAAGCCGGTGGCGCGCATCGTCGCCGAGCGCCAGCAGGCCGCCGGGCGGCTGCTCGACGAGGCGGCGGAGGCCAAGGAAGCCGCCGAGCAGGAACGCGCCGCGCTGGCTGCGCAGCACGCGCAACTGGCCGACCGCCAGGCGGCGCTGCTGCAGGCCGCGCAGGACGAAGCGGCGGCGGCCCGGGCGCAGTTGCTGGCCCAGGCCCAGGCTGAGGCCGAACGCCTGCGCGAGCAGGAGGCGGCGGCCTCGGCCGAGCAGCAGCGCGTCCTGCAGGCGCGCATCGAGGCGCAGGCCGCAGAGCTGGCGCTGGACATCGCCGGCCGGCTGCTCGAACGCCTGCCGGAGGCGGCGCGGGTCAGCGGCTTCGTCGACGGCCTGCTGGCCGGCATCGCCGAGCTGCCGGCCAACGCCCGGCAGAGCCTCGCCGCCGATGCCGCGGCGCTGCGCCTGCGCGCGCCGCGACCGCTGGCCGAGGCCGAGCTGGCCGCCTGCCGTGAGGCGCTGGCGGCGGCGCTCGGTCAGCCGGTCGAGCTGCAGCCACTGGTCGAGCCCGGGCTGATCGCCGGACTGGAGCTGGAAGGCTCGGCGGTGGTCGTGCGCAACAGTTTCCGCGCCGACCTGGCGCGCCTGCACACGGAGATGACCCGCCATGTCGCCACTGGCTCCTGACGCCGTCGCCGACTGGCTGGCGCGCCAGCGCGCGGTACTGGCGCAGACCCCGCTGCGCGCCGAGGCCGGCGAGATCGGCCGGGTGCTGCAGGTCGCCGACGGCATCGCCCGGATCGCCGGCCTGCCGGGGGTGCGCCTCAACGAGCTGGTGCGCTTCGCCGACGCCAGCCTGGGCTTCGCCCTGACCCTCGACAGCGACGCCATCGGCGTGGTGCTGCTCGACGACGGGCGGCGCATCGCCGCCGGCTCCGAGGTGCGCGGCACCGGCGAGGTGCTGCAGGTGCCGGTCGGTCCCGGCCTGCTCGGCCGGGTGGTCGACCCGCTCGGCCGGCCGCTGGACGGCGCGGCGCCGCCGCTGGCCGAGCAGTGGCTGCCGATCGAGCGCCCGGCGCCGGCGATCATCGACCGCGACCTGGTCAGCGAGCCGGTGGAGACCGGCGTGCTGGTGGTCGACGCGCTGTTCGCCATCGGCCGCGGCCAGCGCGAGCTGATCATCGGCGACCACGCCACCGGCAAGACCGCACTGGCCATCGACGCCATCGTCAACCAGAAGCACAGCGAGCTGATCTGCGTGTACGTCGCAGTCGGCCAGCGCGCCGCCGCGGTGCAGCAGGTGATCGAGGCGGTGCGCACCCACGGCGCGCCCGAGCGCTGCGTGTTCGTGGTCGCCGGCGCGGCCGACTCGCCCGGCCTGCAGTGGGCGGCGCCGTTCGCCGGCTTCAGCATCGCCGAGTACTTCCGCGACCGCGGCCAGCACGCGCTGATCGTCATCGACGACCTCAGCAAGCACGCCGCCACCCACCGCGAGCTGGCCCTGCTGACCCATGAGCCGCCGGGCCGCGAGGCCTACCCCGGCGACATCTTCTACCTGCACGCACGCCTGCTGGAGCGCGCCGCCAAGCTGGCGCCGGAACTCGGCGGCGGCTCGCTGACCGCGCTGCCGATCGCCCAGACCGAGGCCGGCAACCTGTCGGCGTACATCCCGACCAACCTGATCTCGATCACCGACGGGCAGATCGTCCTCGACAGCCATCTGGCGGCGGCCAACCAGCGCCCGGCGGTGGACGTCGGCCTGTCGGTCAGCCGGGTCGGCGGCAAGGCCCAGGCGGCGGCGCTGCGCGAGGTGGCCGGGCGCCTGCGCCTGGACTACTCGCAGTTCCTCGAACTGGAAATGTTCACCCGCTTCGGCGGCATCGGCGACAGCCGGGTGAAGGGCCAGATCGTCCGCGGCGAGCGCAGCCGCGCGCTGCTCGCCCAGCCGCGCTTCGCCGCGCTGCGCCGGGTCGACCAGGTGGCGCTGCTGGCGGCGCTGGCCGCCGGCACCTTCGATGGCCATCCGCCGGCGCTGCTGGCGCGCCTGCGCGAGCGCCTGGCGGACTGGCTGGATGGCCGCGCCGCGGCGCAGGTGCAGGCGCTGCAGGACGGCGGCGCGCTCGACGAGGCGACCCGCGCGGCCCTGGTGGCGCGGGTCGCCGAGCTGTGTGCCGAACTGGCCGCGCTGGCCGGCGGCGCCCCGGCATGAGCAGCCGGCTCGGCGAAGTCTCCGGCCACCTGGCCACCGCCCGCGAACTGGGCGTGGTGATCGGCGCCATGCGCGGCATCGCCGCGGCCCGCTCGCGCGAGGCGCGCCAGCGCCTGGATGGCGTGCGCGCCTACGCGGCGACCCTCGGTACGGCGATCGGCGAGGCGCTGGCGCTGCTGCCGGAGCGCCCGGCCGACGACGGCAACGGTGCGCGCCGCCACCTGCTGCTGGCGCTGTGCGCCGAGCAGGGCTTCGTCGGCGGTTTCAACGAGCGGGTGCTCGATCAGGCCGCCGCCGGGCTGGCCGGCGGCGCGCAACTGCTGCTGGTCGGCGAGCGCGGCGCGATGGGCGCGGCGGAGCGCGGCTGGCAGTCGGCCTGGGAGACGCCGATGGCGGTGCATCCCGACGAGGTGCCGGCGCTGGCCGGGCGCATCGCCGACGCCCTCTACGCCCGTCTCGGCGACGGCACGCCGACCCGCGTCAGCCTGCTGCATGGCGTGCCGGGCGGCGCGGCCAGCCCGACGGTGGTGCAGCGCGCGCTGCTGCCGTTCGACTACGCACGCTTCGCCGTGGCCGTGGGCCAGCGCCCGCCGCGGATCAACCTGGAGGCGCCGCGGCTGGTCGCCGCGCTGGCCGAGGAGTACGTCTACGCCGAGCTGTGCGAGGCGCTGATGCTGTCCTTCGCGGCGGAGAACGAGGCGCGCATGCAGGCGATGATCGCCGCGCAGAGCAACCTCGAGGAGCACCGCGGCGCGCTGCTCGCCGAGTTCCGCCGGGTGCGCCAGGACGAGATCACCGACGAGATCATCGAGCTGTCGGCGCAGCGGCTGTGAGCGGTACTCCCCGCGTGGCCTTGGGAGACTTGGCGAAGCCGGGGGTGTGGCCGAGGGGCGGGAGGGGCCCAGGACGTGCGATCCGGGCCGGCATTGCGCTGGTCTGCCAGCCCGTGTGTCCCGGCCAGGACGAACTAGACTGACTGCAGTTTCCGCTACGAGGAATGCCGCCATGTTCGAGCCCGGTCACACGCACGTTTCCAATCCGGTGGGTAGCTTCGGCCTGCCGTCCTACAACGTGGACCTCTACTACGAGGTGCGCCCCGGCGCCAAGGAGGGGCCGACGGTGCACTTCCGCATGGTCGGCGAGATTGACGGCAAGCCCCTCGAGGAAGTCTTCGAGATGTCCTACGACACCGTGTTCAACTTCGCCAGCGTGGTGGGGAAGATCGCGGCCAAGCATGGGGTGCCGCCCAATCACAGCCCGATCGTGCGTCACCACAAGGAGTTCGACGCCACCTACGAGGATATCCGCGCCAAGCTCAGGGCGATCGTCGGCGGGCCGCTGGCCGCCCATGACCCGAACGCTACCGAATGAGCGCGTTGGGTCCGATTAGTGGCTGACCCAGCGCTGCCGCGCCCAGCCGCTCAGCGCGTCCACCGCCAGCACCAGCGCCAGCATGGCGAGGATCACCGTGGCCGCCTGGGCCTGCTGGAACAGGCTGAGGCTGAGGTAGAGCATCTGCCCGAGGCCGCCGGCGCCGACGAAGCCGAGCACGCTGGCCATGCGGATGTTGTTCTCCCAGCGGTACAGCAGATAGGCGACCAGTTGCGGCCAGACCCCGGGCAGGGTGCCGTAGGCGAAGGCGACGAGCCGTCCGCCGCCGGCCAGACGGATCGCCTCGGCCGGCTCCGCTGGAGCGTTCTCCAGCGCCTCGGCGAACAGCCGGCCGAGCACCCCGGCAGTGTGCAGGGCCAGGGCCAGGGTGCCGGCGTTGGGGCCGAGGCCGGCGGCCAGCACCATCAGCGCCGCCCACACCAGTTCCGGCACCGAGCGCAGCGCGTTGAGCAGCAGGCGCGCCAGCGCACCGGCCGCGGCGCCGCAGCGCCCGGCCGCCGGCAGGGCCAGCGCCAGGCCGAGCAGGGCGGCGAGCAGGGTGCCCAGCGCCGACATGGCCAGGGTTTCCAGGCTGGCGCGGCCGATGGCGGTCAGGTGCGCGGCCGAGACGTCGGGCGGGAAGAAGCCGGTGGCGAAGCGGCCCATCTGCGTCAGGCTGCGCGCCTCGGTCAGCCCGGAGAAGTCCAGGCCGAGCCCGGCGAAGGACGCGGCGACCGCCAGCAGGATCGCCAGCAGCAGGGCGTAGTTGAACAGGCGCTTCACGGTAGCCGGCTCCTCATGTCAACCGGTTGCGCAGCAGGCGACTGAGCTGGTCGGCCAGCAGCACCAGGGCGAAGAAGGTCAGCAGCATGCTGGCCACCTCGCCGCCGGCGAACATGCGCAGCGACAGGTCGATCTGCTGACCGAGGCCGCCGGCGCCGACGAAGCCCATCACCACCGAGGCGCGGATCGCGCATTCCCAGCGGTACACCGTGTAGGACAGCAGCTCCGCGGCGGCACTGGGCAGCACGCCGTAGGCGAAGGCGGCCAGTCGCGGGCTGCCGGCGGCGAGCAGGGCGCGTGCCGGGCGCGGGTCGACCGATTCGAAGATTTCCGCATAGACCTTGCCGAGCATGCCGCCGTAGGTGATGGCGATGGCCAGCACGCCGGCGGTGGGGCCGAGGCCGACCGCGCGGACGAACAGCAGCGCCCAGACCACCTCGGGAATGCTGCGCAGCACGATCAGCAGCAGGCGTACCGGCCAGCGCAGGGCGGCGGCCCACCAGGCCGGGCGGCCGCCGCGCGCCACGGCCGATACCGACAGCACGCGGGTGGCCAGCAGCGCACTGGGCACGGCGATCAGCCAGGCCAGGCTCAGGCCGGCGGTGGCGATGGCCAGGGTTTCCAGGGTGGCGCGGCCGAGCAGGGCGAGGAACTCGCCGCCGTGCGCCGGCGGCCAGAAGCCGGCGAGGAAGCCGGCCATGGTCGCGGCGTTGCCGGCGTCGAGCAGCACGCCGGGGTTCAGCTCGCTCAGGCGCAGGCCCGGCCACAGCAAGGCGACGGCCAGCAGGGTGAGCAGCAGGCGCGGCAGGGCGGCGGGGTCGCGCAGCGGCGCGGCGGTCGAGCGGCTCAGCATCGCGGGATGGTCACCAGCTGCGCCACCGGGACCGGCGAGGCGGCCAGCGGCGGGGCCAGCTGTTCGTTGGCGTACAGCGCGTCGAGCGCCTCCTGGGTCACCGCGTGGGCTGGCAGGTCGAAGGCGATGCGCCCGTCGCGCACGCCGACGATGCGCGGGAAGTGGTTGAGCGCCAGGTCGACGGCATGCAGGCTGGCCAGCAGGCTCACGCCGCGCGCCTCGGCCTCGCGGGTCAGCACGCCGAGGGTGTGGCCGGCCAGCACCGGGTCCATGGCCGACACCGGCTCGTCGGCGAGGATCAGCTCGGCCTGCTGGTACAGCACGCGGGCGATGCCGACCCGTTGCAGCTGGCCGCCGGACAGCTGGTCGCAGCGCTCGAACAGCTTGTCGGCCAGATCGAGGCGCGCCAGGGCGTCGCGCGCGCCGGCCGGGTCGAGCGGATGCAACAGGTTGAGCAGGCCCTTCCACAGCGGCCACTGGCCGAGGCGGCCGGCGCCCACCGCGGTGACCACGCGCTGGCGCGGCGGCAGCGGCGGGCTCTGGTGGACCAGGCCGAGGCGCGCGCGCAGGCGCCGGCGCGCGCTGGCGGACAGCTGCCAGGGCTCGGCGCCGAGCAGTTCCACCCGGCCTTCGGACGGCTGCAGGCTGGTGGCCAGCAGGCGCAGCAGGGTGGTCTTGCCGGCGCCGGACGGGCCGATGATGGCCAGCCGCTCGCCGCGGCCGACCGAGAGGTCCACATCCTGCAGGGCGCGCCGACCGTTGGCGTGGGTCAGGCCCACGCCGGTCAGGCGCAGGCTCACTTCAGCAGGCCGGCCGCGCGGGCCGCTTCCTCGATGCCGGCGTAGTTTTCCGGCTTGGTCTCGATGAAGCGGCTGGCCGCCTGCAGGTCGAGGATCGCCTTGTGCTCCGGGTTGGCCGGGTCGAGGGCGAGGAACGCCTGCTTGATCTTCGCGGTCAGCGCCGGATCCAGAGTGCCGCGCACGGTCCAGTTGTAGTCGTAGTAGGCCGGGGTGGTGGCGAACACGTGCACCTTGCTGGTGTCGACCTTGCCGGCGGCGAGCAGCTTGTCCCACACCGAGGCGTTGAGCACGCCGGCGTCGACCTTGCCGGCCTGCACCCAGGCGACGGTGGCGTCGTGGGCGCCGGAGTAGGCCACGCGGGAGAAGAACTGCTCGGGAACGATGCCATCCTTCTGCATGAAGTAGCGCGGCATCAGGCTGCCGGAGGTCGAGGACACCGAGCCGAAGGCGAAGGTCTTGCCCTTGAGGTCCTGCAGCGACTTCACTGCCGGGTCGGCGCTGATGAACTTGCTGGTGAACTTCTCGTCCTGCTCGCGCTGCACCAGCGGAATGGCGTTGCCGGTCTTCAGGCGGGTCTGCACGAAGGTGAAGCCGCCCAGCCAGGCGAGGTCGACGCGGTCGGCGGCGATGCCCTCGACCACCGCGGCGTAGTCGGCCACCGGGACGAACTCCACCGGCATGCCCAGCTGCTTCTCCAGGTAGGCGCCCAGCGGCTTGAACTTGCGCAGCAGCTCGGTGGGGGCCTCGTCGGGGATGGCGGAAACCTTGAGGACCTCGGCGGCCTGGGCGGCCAGGGCGGAAACGGACAGGGCAATGGCGGCGGCGAGCGCCAGGGTGCGCTTGAGCATGGGAGTTCTCCGGTTCAATGGCGGAAAAAACGGATGTGAGTATAGAGGGCCGCTGGTCGGATGTCGGTGCGGCGATCCCCGGGTTTAGAATGGCGGCTCCTTATACCCACTGGAGCCCGTCATGTCGACCCTGCCATCCCTCGCCTTCGCCGGCATCGGCCTGATGGGCCTGCCGATGAGCCGCCGCCTGCTGGCCGCCGGCTTCCCCCTCAGCGTGTGGAACCGCAACCCGGCCAAGTGCGAGACGCTGGTCGACGCCGGCGCGCAGGTGGTGGTCAGCCCCGGCGACCTGTGCCGCGAGGCCGACATCGTCATGCTCTGCCTGGCCGATACCGCGGCGGTGCGCGAGGTGGTGTTCGGCCCCGGTGGCATCGTCGAGCAGGGCCTGCCCGGCCAGTTGCTGGTGGACTTCTCCAGCTCCGACCCGGCGGCGACCCGCGAGATGGCCATCGAGCTGGAGGAGCGCTGCGGCATGCGCTGGGTGGATGCGCCGGTGTCCGGCGGCACCCCGGGCGCCGAGGCCGGCAGCCTGGCGATCATGGCCGGCGGCGCGGCGGACGACATCGAGCGGCTGCGGCCGATCCTCGCCCACCTCGGCCAGCGCCTGACGCGCATGGGCGAGGTCGGCGCCGGCCAGGTGACCAAGGTGTGCAACCAGATGATCGTCGCCTGCAACGCGCTGGTGATCGCCGAGGTGGTGGCGCTGGCCGAGCGCGCCGGGGTGGATGCCAGCCTGCTGGCGCCGGCGCTGTACGGCGGCTTCGCCGACTCGAAACCCTTGCAGATCCTCGGCCCGCAGATGGCCGAGAGCCGCTTCGAGCCGATCAAGTGGCACGTGCGCACCCTGCTCAAGGACCTCGACACCGCGGTCAAGCTGTCCCGCGAGCAGGGTTCGGCGACGCCGATGAGCGGCCTGGCCGCGCAGCTGATGCGCCTGCACGGCAGCCAGGGCAACCTGGAACGCGACCCGGCGACCCTGGTCGAGCTGTTCCGCCAGGAGGGCGAGGCATGAAGCTGGCCGCCAACCTCAGCCTGCTGTTCACCGAGCTGCCGCTGGTCGAGCGCGTCCAGGCGGCGGCCGAGGCCGGCTTCGCCGGGGTGGAGATCCAGTTCCCCTACGAGCTGACCGCCCACGAGCTGAAGACCGCGCTGCAGGCGGCCGGCATGCCGCTGGTGCTGATCAACCTGCCGGCCGGCGACCTGATGCGCGGCGGCCCGGGGCTGGCGGCGGTGCCCGAGCGCCAGGCCGAGTTCGACGCGGGGCTGGCCCAGGCGCTGGTCTACGCCGCCACGGTGCGCCCGCAGTGCGTCAACGTGCTGCCGGGGCGCCTCGCCGCGGGGGTGACGCGCGAGGCGGCGCTGGCGACCCTGGCCGGCAATTTGCGGCGCACCGCCGAGGCCTTCGCGCCGCTGGGCATCCGGGTGCTGGCCGAGGCGATCAACCCCCTCGACATGCCGGGCTTCCTGATCAATACGCCGGACGACCTGCTGGCGCTGCTCGCGGCGGTCGACCATCCCAACTTCGCCGCCCAGCTCGACTTCTATCACATGGCCCGCCAGGGCCTCGACCTGCCGGCGTGCATCGCCGCGCTGGCCGGGCACATCGGCCACGTGCAGTTCGCCGACTGCCCGGGGCGCGGCGCACCGGGGACCGGCACGCTGGACTTCGCCGCGGCGCTGGCGGCGCTGCGCGAGACGGGGTACGCCGGTTGGCTGGCGGCCGAGTACAAGCCGGGCGATACCGATACCGCCGGCAGCCTGGGCTGGCTGGGCGAGTGGCGCTCGCGCTGAGCGGGTAGGGTGCCCTGCGGGAGGAGGCTGAGTCGGCGTAGGGGGACAACACGCAAGGCGATTGTCCACCGGCCAGGCGGTTGCGTGGGGTGTGGTAGAAAATCGCTGCGCGAGTTTTCTACCCTACGGTCTGGGAACGCTGGATGGAAAAAGGCCGTGCTGGGGTATCCCGGCACGGCCTTTTCATTGCCTCGCCGACGCCCGGGCGGGCGTCGGCGCTGGCGTGGCTTAGCCGGCCACCAGCACGCGGATGGCCTCCAGGCGCAGGGCGGCCTTGTCGAGCAGGGCGCAGCCCTGCTCGCGTTGCTGGCGCAGGCTGACCAGCTCGCTCTCGCGCACGCTCGGGTTGACCGCGCGCAGCGCTTCCAGGCGCGCCAGCTCCTCGTCCTTCTCGGCGGTGAAGCGGCGCGCAGCCTCGGCGACGCGCTCGGCGTGGCGCGGGGCGACCTTGCTCTCGCCGCTGGCGATCAGCTTGGCCAGCACGTCGCGCTGGGCCTGGACGAACTTGTTGGCGCTGATCCGCGGCACGCTTTCCAGCTGGTCGTGCAGGGTCTCGAAGCTGACCCGCGCGGCCAGGTCGTTGCCGTTGGCGTCGAGCAGGCAGCGCAGCGCCACCGGCGGCAGGTAGCGGCCGAGCTGCAGGGCGCGCGGCGCCACCACGTCGCTGACGTAGAGCAGTTCGAGCAGCACGGTGCCGGGTTTGAGCGCCTTGTTCTTGATCAGCGCCACCGAGGTGTTGCCCATGGTGCCGGACAGCACCAGGTCCATGCCGCCCTGCACCATCGGGTGTTCCCAGCTGAGGAACTGCATGTCCTCGCGGGCCAGCGCCTGGTTGCGGTCGTAGGTGACGGTGACGCCCTCGTCGTCGCCGAGCGGGAAGCCGGCGTCGAGCATCTTCTCGCTGGGCTTGAGGATCAGCGCGTTCTCCGAGTGGTCCTCGCTGTCGATGCCGAAGGCGTTGAACAGCTCCTCCATGTAGATCGGCAGGGCGAATTCCTGGTCCTGGTCGAGGATCGCCTCGACCAGCACCTCGCCCTCGCCGGCACCGCCGGAGTTGAGTTCCAGCAGGCGGTCGCGGCCGGCGTGCAGCTCGGCTTCCAGCGCCTCGCGGGCGCTGCGGCCTTCGCCCAGCAGGGCGTCCCACTCGCCATCGTCGCCGCCTTCCAGCAGCGGCAGCAGGCGCGCGCCGAAGCGCTGCTGCAGGGCGTTGCCGGTCGGGCAGGTGTTCAGGAAGGCGTTGAGGCCCTGGTGGTACCAGTGGAACAGGCGCTCCTGGGCGCTGTTTTCCAGGTAGGGCACGTGCAGCTGGATGGTGTGCTGCTGGCCGATGCGGTCGAGGCGGCCGATGCGCTGCTCGAGCAGGTCAGGGTGGGCCGGCAGGTCGAACAGCGCCAGGTGATGGGCGAACTGGAAGTTGCGGCCCTCGCTGCCGATTTCCGAGCAGATCAGCACCTGGGCGCCGAACTCCTCGTCGGCGAAGAAGGCGGCGGCGCGGTCGCGCTCGAGGATGCTCATGCCCTCGTGGAACACCGTGGCCGGGATGCCGGAGCGCACGCGCAGGGCTTCCTCCAGGTCCAGGGCGGTCTCGGCGTGGGCGCAGATCACCAGCACCTTGGTCTTCTTGAGCATCTTCAGGGTGTCGATCAGCCACTCGACGCGCGGGTCGATGCGCCACCAGCGCTGGCTGTCGTCGGCGTCGTCGCCGAGCTGCGCCTGGTAGCTGACTTCCGGATACAGGTCGGCGTGCTCGCCGACCGGCAGCTCCAGGTACTCGGCCGGGCTCGGCAGCGGGTAGGGGTGCAGCTGGCGCTCGGGGAAGCCCTGCACCGCGGCGCGGGTGTTGCGGAACAGCACGCGGCCGGTGCCGTGGCGGTCGAGCAGCTCGCGGATCAGCCGCGCGCGGGCCTCCTCGTCGCCGCCCTCGACGCTGGCCAGCAGGGCATCGCCCTCGCTGCCGAGGAAACCGTGGATCGCCGCGCGGGCCTCGCTGGACAGCTTGCCGTGGTCGAGCAGCTCCTGCACCGCGCTCGCCACCGGCTGGTACTGGGCGCTCTCGGCGCGGAACGCCTCGAGGTCGTGGAAGCGGTCCGGGTCGAGCAGGCGCAGGCGGGCGAAGTGGCTTTCCAGGCCGAGCTGCTCGGGGGTGGCGGTGAGCAGCAGCACGCCGGCGATGCTGGCGGCGAGGCGCTCGACCAGCTGGTATTCGGCGCTGGCCTGCTCCGGGTGCCAGACCAGGTGGTGCGCCTCGTCGACCACCAGCAGGTCCCAGCCGGCCTCCAGCACCGCCTGCTGGGCGCGCGCGTCGTCACGCAGCCAGTCGAGGGCGACCAGCGCCAGCTGGCAGTCCTCGAACGGGTTGTCGGCGTCGCTCTCGAGGAAGCGTTCGGCGTCGAACAGGGCGACTTCCAGGTTGAAGCGCCGGCGCATCTCCACCAGCCACTGGTGTTGCAGGTTCTCCGGCACCAGGATCAGCGCGCGGCGGGCGCGGCCGCTGAGCAGCTGGCGATGCAGGATCAGGCCGGCCTCGATGGTCTTGCCCAGGCCCACCTCGTCGGCCAGCAGCACGCGCGGGCTGGCGCGGTCGGCCACCTCGCGGGCGATGTGCAGCTGGTGGGCGATCGGCTGGGCGCGCGCGCCGGCCAGGCCCCACAGCGAGGACTGCAGCAGGCGGCTGGCGTGCTGCAGGGTCTGGTAGCGCAGGGCGAACCAGGGCAGCGGGTCGATCTGCCCGGCGAACAGGCGGTCGCTGGCCAGGCGGAACTGGATGAAGTTGGACAGCTGGGTTTCCGGCAGGGTGCAGGCTTCGCTCTGGGCATTGATGCCGTGGTAGACCAGCAGACCGTCGACGTCCTCGACTTCCTGCACGGTCAGCTTCCAGCCCTCGAAATGGGTGATCTCGTCGCCGGGCGAGAAGCGCACGCGGGTCAGCGGTGCGTTGCGCAGCGCGTACTGGCGGGTATCGCCGGTCGCCGGATAGAGGACGGTGAGCAGGCGGCCGTCCTGCGCGAGGATGGTTCCCAGCCCCAGTTCCGCCTCGCTGTCACTGATCCAGCGTTGCCCCGGTTGATACTGCGCCATGCATGTCTCCAGACACGAAAAAGAAAGGCGGGCATTTTAGCGGAAGCGGGGAGGGCAGGCCAAAGGCAAGCGCGTCGGCACGATACGTGGCGGGAGGAGTATCCTGTACGCATCCCACCCACCGCCGCAGGAGCGCCGCCATGGCCGCCGATACCCCGATCGACTTCGTCGCCGAACGCGAGCGGCGCATCCACGACCTGCACGAGAAGCGCCTGCAGGACATGCGCCAGGCGTTCGCCCAGGCGCTGCCGTTGCCGGCGAAGAAGAAGTCCAGGGGCAAGCCGAAGAAGCGCTGAGCCGCTGCAGCCTGCCCCTGGGCGCCCCGGCCCGTCCGTGGCCGGGGCGGGGCCGGGGGCTCAGGCGATGATGTCCGTCGCCACCAGATTGATGTGGCCGACCAGGGCCACCTGGAAGTCGGCGGCCAAGTTCGAGTTCACGTTGCCTTCGACCACCGTGTACTCCTGCCCGCCGATGACCTCGTAGTGGAACACCAGCTGGGCCGGGCCGCTGAGGCTGGCGCCGGCGGTGGCGTTGAAGCTGAACGCCTGGTTGCCGAAGGCCAGGCTGTTGGCGTCGATGCCCGAGAAGTCCAGCTTGTCGCTGCCGCTGACGAAGTCGGCGATGACATCCCGCGCGCCCGCGCCGACTCCCGAGTCGCTGGTGGCGTTGTAGTCGAAGACGTCCGCCCCCGCGCCGCCAGTCAGCCGATCGGCCCCGCCGGCGCCGGTCAGCACATCGTTGCCGGTCCCGCCGCTCAGCCAGTTGGCCACGCTGTTGCCGGCGATGTTGTCGTTGCCGGAGCCGCCGAGGAAGTTCTCGATGCTGCTCAGCGTGTCGCTCTGGCCCCCGGTGCTGCCCGTGCCGACGACCGTGGCGGTACCCGAGGCGAGGTTGACGCTCAGGTTGGCGGTCGCGGCCGAGTAGTCGACGGTATCGACTCCGTTGCCGCCCTGGATGGTGTCGCGGGCGTTGTCGCCCAGCAGGACGAAGGTGTCGTTGCCGCCGAGGCCAGTCAGGGTGTTGGCCCCGCTGGTATCGGTGATCAGGTTGTCGCCGTTGCTGCCGAGCACGTTCTCGATGCTGTTCAGGCTGTCGTTGCCGGTTTCCGCGCTGCTGGCCACGCCGCTGCTGAGGTTGACGGTGGCCGCGGCGCTGGTTGCCGACAGGTCGTAGGTGTCGCTGCCGGCGCCGCCGAGGTAGACATCGTTGCCGTCGCCCACGCTGGCGCGCAGGGTGTCGTTGCCCGAGCCGCCATCCACGGTGTCGTTGCCGGCGCCGCCGCTCAGGCTGTCGTTGCCGCCCAGGCCCAGCACCAGGTCGTTGCCGGCGGTGCCGGCGAGGGTATTGCCGAAGCTAGAGCCGACGACCACCGTTTCCGCCGAGACCACGCTGTAGCTGCCGAACGGGTCGCTGTAGCTGGACACCACGCGCAAGGTCGCGTTGCTCTGGCCGGCCAGGGTGGCGGCCGTGGCCCCGGCGATGTTGCTCCAGGTGCCGTTGGTCAGGCGTTGCCACTGGTACAGCACGACGTTGCTCATGCCGTCCGGGTCGGCCAGGGTGTTCGCGGCGGTGAGGCTGGCGGCCGTGTCGGTGGCGGTGTAGCCGGTGATCTGCAGGGCCCCGCTGGCGGCTTCGTTGACGTTCTGGATGGTCACCGCGAGCGCCTGGGTATCCACCGCGATGCCGTCGCTGACCTGGACGATCACGTCGTACACGTTGTTGCCGCCGGCGTCGGTCGGCGCCTCGAAGTTCGGCGCCGCGACGAAGCTCAGCACGCCGGTCTGGGCATTGATGCTGAAGCGCGCCGCATCGGCGCCGCCGCTGATGCTGTAGGTCAGGGTATCCGCGGCGTCCGCGTCGCTGGCGGTGACCGTGGTCACTGCCGTGGTGTTTTCCGCGACGGTTCGCGCCGCCGTGGCGCCGCCGCCGTCGGAGGTGATGACCGGAGCCACGTTGAACAGCCGGGCTTCGGGGACGGTGACATCGGCGAACTGGAAGTTTTCCACCCCGACGATCAGGTCGCTGCCGTCGCGGCCGGCCACCGTGTCGGTGATCCGGTAGGCGGTGATGCTGCCCTGGTTGGCGGTGGCGAAGACGATCGTCTCCACCGTGTAGTCGGCGCGGTTGCCGCTGAACACCGCCGTGTCGGCGCTACCGACGGTGCCGCCGTCGCCGATGGTGACGCTGTCGGCGAGGTCGCTGCCGGCCACGCCGTTGCGCCACAGGCGGGTGATCTGGTTGCCGCCCAGTTCGAGGTCCTTGAAGGTGGCCGACTTGAGCATCTCGGTGAAGTGCTTGTCGAAATCCTGCGTGCCGATCTGGGCGTTGCCGAGCAGGCCGTTGTTCTGGATGAAGCCGGCGGCGCGGTGGCTGGCGCCGTCGATGGCGTTGCCGTAGCCGCCGGCGTAGGTGCCGATCAGGCTGTCCAGGCGGATGCCGTCGCCGACGATGAGGTCGTTGCCGAGGCCGCCGGTCAGGCGGTCGTTGCCGCTGCCGCCGATCAGCCAGTTGCCGTTGGCATCGCCGAGCAGGCGGTCGTCGCTGCGGCTGGCGATGGCGCCCTCGATGCCGACCCAGGCCGGGAAGGGCGTGGTCAGGTCGATGGCCACCGCCGGGTTCTGCTGGGTGGAGAAGTCGATGTCGATGCCCTGCGGCGACCAGGCATGGTCGCTGAAGTCGATCATGTCGAAGCCGGTGCCCCGGCCGTCATTGCCGCGGTCGGTCAGGCCGTCGCCGCCGAGCACCTCGTCGGGGCCGCCGCCCATGGCCTGGGAGAACGGGCCGGGGCGCAGGATGTCGTCGCCGTCCAGGCCGGCGGAGATGTCCTGGTCGTCGCCGCCGATGATCAGGTCGTCGCCGCCGTCGCCCCACAGCAGGTCGCCGCCGGGGCCGCCGTCGATGACGTCGTTGCCGTCGCCGCCGTGGGTGAAGGCGTCGGTATCGCCCTCGCCGAAGATGAAGTCGTCGCCCGACTCGCCGGACAGTTTGTCGATGCCCACCCCGCTGTGCAGGATGTCGTTGCCTTCGCCGCCGATGATCTGGTCGACGCCGGCCGCGGCGGTCCCCGACTGCTCGCCGCTGACGTAGTCGTCGCCGGCGCCGCCATCGAGCAGGTCGCCGCCGTCGCCGCCGTAGATGCGGTCGTCGCCGTCGCCACCGTACAGGCGGTCGATGCCGCTGCCGCCGTAGAGGATGTCGTTGCCGCCTTCGCCGTAGACGGTGTCGTCGCCGCCCCAGGCGTAGA
>DASQBU010000191.1:0-2783 GCA_035635035.1 Pseudomonas sp. | reverse complement strand
GGTCGAGCTGGCCGACTGGCACACCATGATCGACACCAACATCACCGGCCTGGTCAACGTCACCCACGCCCTGCTGCCGACCCTGATCGCGAGCGGCCGCGGTGCCAGCATCGTCAACATCGGCTCGGTCGCCGCCGACACCCCCTATCCGGGCAGCCATGTGTACGGGGCGACCAAGGCCTTCGTCCGCCAGTTCAGCTACAGCCTGCGTTGCGACCTGCTGGGCACCGGCGTGCGGGTCACCGACGTGGCGCCGGGGCTGGCGGAAACCGAGTTCACTCTGGTGCGCACCGGTGGCGACCGGGCTGCCCACGACAAGCTGTATGGGGACACCACGCCACTGCAGGCGGAGGACATCGCCGAGCAGATCTTCCACGTCGCCACGCTGCCGGCGCACATCAACATCAACCGCCTGGAGATCATGCCGGTGCGCCAGGCGTGGGGCGGCTTCGCCATCGATCGCGACTGAGGAACGCTCGGCAGTGCGGCCGGGACGGCGGCGAAAATCGCCTGAGGTGCCGGGCAGAGCGGCGCGCAATAGGCTAAAAAAGTATTAGGTCGAGTGCGTTATGCCGATTGTGCAGAAGGCGGACAGGATGCGCCGGTGCCTGCCCCTGGATCTGCAGCGCCTCATTCCCCTAGCCCCAGGAGTTGCTCTCCATGTCGCAGAAGATTGCAGGAAATGGCTTTCTCGCCCTCGCGGTGTCCGCCGCCCTGGGCCTGTCTTCCGTGGTTCAGGCCGAGGTGCGCATCGGCGTGGCCGGGCCGCACACCGGCCCCAGCGCGGCGATCGGCGAGCAGTACTGGCGCGGGGCGAGCCAGGCGGCGGCCGACATCAACGCCGCCGGAGGCATCAACGGCGAGCCGATCACCTTGATCAAGGGCGACGACGCCTGCGAGCCGAAGCAGGCCGTGGCGGTGGCCAACCGCCTGGTCGACCAGGACAAGGTAGCCGGGGTGATCGGCCACTTCTGTTCCTCCTCCACCATCCCGGCCACCGAGGTGTACGACGAGGCGGCGGTGCTGGTCATCACCCCCGGCTCGACCAACCCGGTGGTCACCGACCGGCGCCTGAACGTGGTGTTCCGCATGTGCGGCCGCGACGACCAGCAGGGCCAGGTCGCCGCCGACTTCATCGTCGATAAGCTCAAGGGCAGTCGGGTGGCGATCATCCACGACAAGGACACCTACGGCCAGGGCATCGCCAATGCGGCCAAGGCCCGGCTCAACCAGCGTGGCGTCACCGAGGTGCTCTACGAGGGGCTGACCCGCGGCGAGAAGGACTTCAACGCGCTGGTCACCAAGCTGCGCGAGGCCAAGGTCGACGTGGTGTACTTCGGTGGCCTGCACCCGGAGGCCGGCCCGCTGCTGCGGCAGATGCGCGAGCAGGGCCTGACCGCCCAGTTCGTCTCCGGCGACGGTATCGTCACCGACGAGCTGGTCACCACCGCCGGCGGCCCGCAGTACGTCAAGGGCGCCTACATGACCTTCGGCGCCGATCCGCGCAAGATCCCCGAGGGCCAGGCGGTGGTCGAGAAGCTGCGCGCCGGCGGCTACGAGCCGGAAGGCTACACCCTGTACGCCTATGCCGCGGTGCAGGCGATGGCGGCGGCGTTCAAGGGTGTCGGCTCGACCGACTCGGAGGAGGCCAGTGCCTGGCTGAAGAGCCACACGGTGCCGACGGTGATGGGCAGCAAGGCGTGGGATCGCAAGGGCGACCTCAAGGTGAGCGACTACGTGCTCTACCAGTGGGACGACCAGGGCAAGTACCACCAGTTGCCGTGAGGCGCGGCTGAGCCAAGGTTTGCTGGCTCCGGTTCGTAGGGTGGAAAACCCGCGCAGCGGTTTTCCACCGTAACCGCCGCAAGGTGGAAAAGACCTGCGGTCGTTTTCCACCCTACGCTGTGCTCTCTCGCGGAGTTCGACGCATGGACGGCATCTTCCTGCAGCAGCTGGTCAACGGCCTGACCCTCGGCGCGGTCTACGGGCTGATCGCCATCGGCTACACCATGGTCTACGGCATCATCGGCATGATCAACTTCGCCCACGGCGAGGTGTACATGATCGGTGCCTACCTGTCGGCCATCGGTCTGGCCCTGCTGGGCTTCTTCGGCCTGGAGTCCTTTCCGCTGCTGATCTTCGCCACGCTGCTGTTCACCGTCTGCGTCACGGCCGTGTACGGCTGGGTGATCGAGCGCATCGCCTACCGGCCGCTGCGCAACTCCACCCGCCTGGCGCCCTTGATCAGCGCCATCGGCATCTCGCTGATCCTGCAGAACTACGTGCAGCTCAGCCAGGGCGCGCGCCAGCAGGGGGTGCCGACCCTGCTCGACGGCGCCTTCCGCCTGTCCATCGGTACGGGCTACCTGCAGATCAGCTACACCAAGGTGTTCATCCTGGTCGCCGCCTGCGCCGGGATGGCCGTGCTGACCTGGGTGATCCAGCGCACCCGCCTGGGGCGCATGTGCCGCGCCACCCAGCAGGACCGCCGGATGGCGCAGATCCTCGGCATCGACACCGACCGGGTGATTTCCGCGGTGTTCGTCATCGGCGCCGCCATGGCCGCGCTGGCCGGCCTGCTGATCACCCTCAACTACGGCACCTTCGACTTCTACGCCGGCTTCGTCATCGGCATCAAGGCGTTCACCGCCGCGGTGCTCGGCGGCATCGGCTCGCTGCCCGGCGCCATGCTCGGCGGCCTGCTGCTCGGCGTCGCCGAGGCGCAGTTCTCCGGGCTGGTCAACACCGACTACAAGGACGTGTTCAGCTTCGCCCTGCTGGTG
>DASQBU010000190.1:0-2467 GCA_035635035.1 Pseudomonas sp. | reverse complement strand
GGCTGGCGCAGGCGCGCCAGCAGCGCGTCCAGCCGGGCCTGACCGGCCTCGTAGGCGCCGGCCTCGCTCGGATCGACCAGCACGATGGCGTGCAGCTTGCCGGCCAGGTTGTCGAACACCACCACGGCGTCGGAGACCATCAGCAGGATGTCCGGGCTACCCAGCGGGTCGGGATTCGGGCAGGCGCCCAGGCGCGGCTCGACGTAACGCACGCAGTCGTAGCCGAAGTAGCCGACCAGCCCGCCGTTGAAGCGCGGCAGGCCCGGCAGGTCGGGGACGCGGTAGCGCGCCTTGAACTGCTCGACGAAGGCCAGCGGGTCGGCGCACTCGTGGCTTTCGGTCTCGACGCCGTCTACCGTCACCCGCACCTGGCGGTCGTGGACGCGCAGCACGCTGCGGCACGGCAGGCCGATGATCGAGTAGCGCCCCCACTTCTCGCCGCCCTGCACGGATTCGAGCAGGTAGGAGTTGGGCGCGTCGGCCAGCTTCAGGTAGATGGACAGCGGAGTGTCGAAGTCGGCGAGGGTTTCGCGGGCGAGCGGAATGCGGTTGTAGCCGGCAGCGGCCAAACGCAGGAATTCTTCACGGGTCATGATCAGCCTCGGGGCCTTATAAACGGTCGGTATGCAAAGCGCGCCGGCAAGCCGGCAGGGACGATGTCAGGCGCGCCAGCGCCAGCGGGCCAGAGCCTTGATGACTTTCATCCACAGTTTGCAGGTGACCACCACGAATCTGATCTCTTCGGCGGGTTTGCTACACAAGTGAGGGCACACTAGCGCAGCCCTCCCGGTGAATCAAGCGCGGGGCCGGAGCGCCGGCCCCGCGGCAGACGCTCAGAACAGCTGGCGCAGATCGTCGAGGACCAGCGCCGGCCGCTCCGCGGCGATCGGCTCGCCGTGGTTGTAGCCGTAGCTCAGCGCCACGCAGGTCACCCCAGCGGCGCGGGCCGCGCGCACGTCGTTGCGCGAGTCGCCGACGAACAGCGCCTCGCCAGCGGCGACGCCGGCCCGGTCCATCACCCAGAACAGCGCCGCCGGGTCGGGCTTCTGCTGCGGCAGGGTGTCGCCGCCGACCAGCCACTGGAAGTAGTCGTCGAGGCCCTTGTCGGCGAGCAGCTCGGGCAGGAAGCGCGCCGGCTTGTTGGTGATCAGCGCCAACGCCACCTCGCGTTCACGCAGCCAGTCGAGGGTCTCGACCACCCCGGGATAGACGCGGGTCAGTGCATGGCAATCGGCGTAGGCGGCCATGAACAGTTCCAGCGCGCGCTCGGTCTCGGCCTTGTCGACGCCGGCGTGGTCGAGCCGCCCGGCCAGCGCACGGCGCACCAGCACCTCCGCGCCGTTGCCGACCCACAGCCGCACCCGCTCGGCGCCGGCCGGCGGCCGGCCCAGCGCGGCGAGCATGCGGTCGACCGCCACGGTCAGGTCCGGCACCGAGTCGACCAGGGTGCCGTCCAGATCGAACATCGCCAGGCGCGGCAGACGCCCGCCGAACAGCCGCTGCAGTGCGCTCACGGACGGACCTTGGCCAGCTCGGCGCGCATGGCGTCGATCACCGCCTTGTAGTCGGGCTGGTTGAAGATCGCCGAACCGGCGACGAAGGTGTCGGCGCCGGCGGCGGCGATCTCGCCGATGTTCTTCACGTTGACCCCGCCGTCGATCTCCAGGCGGATGTCGCGGCCGCTGGCGTCGATCAGCGCGCGCGCCTCGCGCAGCTTGTCGAGGGTGCCGGGAATGAACTTCTGCCCGCCGAAGCCGGGGTTGACGCTCATCAGCAGGACCATGTCGACCTTGTCCATCACGTGCTTCAGGCAGTCCAGCGGAGTGGCCGGGTTGAACACCAGGCCGGCCTTGGCGCCGCCGTCCTTGATCAGCTGCAGCGAGCGGTCGATGTGCTCGCTGGCTTCCGGGTGGAAGGTGATGTAGCTGGCGCCGGCCTCGAGGAAGTCGCCGATGATGCGGTCGACCGGCTTGACCATCAGGTGCACGTCGATCGGCGCCTGGATGCCGTACTTGCGCAGCGCGCTGCAGACCATCGGGCCGATGGTCAGGTTGGGCACGTAGTGGTTGTCCATCACGTCGAAGTGGACGATGTCGGCGCCGGCGGCGAGGACCTTGTCCACTTCCTCGCCGAGGCGGGCGAAGTCGGCGGAAAGGATCGACGGGGCGATGGCGAACGGCTGCATGGAAACCTCGATGGGAGCGGGAAGCGAATGGCGCCGATTGTACCCCGACTGCCGGTGCCGCGCTGGCCGGGCGGCGCTCAACGGCGGCGCTGGCGCTCGCGCAGCAGCGCCCAGGCCTCATGCAGGCGGCGGGTGGTCTCGGTGGCGGCGGCCAGTTGCGCGGCATCGGCGCCGGCCAGCTTGTCCGGATGGTAGCGGCTGAGCTGGCGCCGGTAGGCACGGCGCACCTCGGCCAGCGGGGTGTCGGCGGCGACGCCGAGCAGCTGCAGGGCGCGGCGCCGG
>DASQBU010000189.1:0-7376 GCA_035635035.1 Pseudomonas sp. | reverse complement strand
AAGACCGAACTGACCCGTGCGCTGGCCTATTTCCTGTTCGACAGCGACGATGCCATGGTGCGCATCGACATGTCCGAGTTCATGGAGAAGCACTCGGTGGCCCGCCTGATCGGCGCCCCGCCGGGCTACGTCGGCTACGAGGAGGGCGGCTACCTGACCGAGGCGGTACGCCGCAAGCCGTATTCGGTAATCCTCATGGACGAGGTGGAGAAGGCCCACCCGGACGTGTTCAACGTGCTGCTGCAAGTGCTCGAGGACGGCCGGCTGACCGACAGCCAGGGGCGCACCGTGGACTTCAAGAATACCGTGGTGGTGATGACCTCCAACCTCGGCTCGGCGCAGATCCAGGAACTGGCCGGCGATCCGGAGGCGCAGCGTGCCGCGGTGATGGATGCGGTCAGCCACCATTTCCGCCCGGAGTTCATCAACCGCATCGACGAGGTGGTGGTGTTCGATCCGCTGGGCAAGGCGCAGATCGGCGGTATCGCCGAGATCCAGCTCGGCCGCCTGCGCTCGCGCCTGGCCGAGCGCGAGCTGAGCCTGGAGCTGACTCCGGAGGCGCTGGAGAAGCTGATCGCCGTCGGCTACGACCCGGTCTACGGCGCCCGTCCGCTCAAGCGCGCCATCCAGCGCTGGATCGAGAACCCGCTGGCGCAGCAGATCCTTGCCGGCGAGTTCGCCCCCGGGGCGACCATCCATGCCAAGGTCGAGGGCGAGACGATCGTCTTCGCCTGAGAGGGGAAACCGGCCGGGGAAGCCCCGGCCATCGGGCTGAAACAAGCACGGCGCCGCAGGGCGCCGTGCTTGTTTGGTGGCCTGCGTGGGGCGTTACGGTTTCACGTTTCGAGGGGCTTGCCGTCTTCCATCCGCTGGAGCACCCGGTAGATCGCCTGCAGGGCACGCTCCATCAGCGGCGTGTCGGTCGGTTCGCCGAGCAGGCGCACGCGGCCATCCTGCAGGGCCTGCGCCAGGCGCGCGGCAGGCCAGGTGCGGCTGTGCTCGCCGCTCGGGTCGATGAACAGGTAGTGGCGGGTCGCCGGGCTGTACCAGGACAGGCGCAGGCGGCGCAGCTGGCCGTCCTCGTGGAAGCCGAAGAGGGTGCCGAAGGGGAGGGCCTGCACCTGCTGCAGCTGGGCCTCCAACTCGGGCGACAGGTCCTCGTCAGTGCTGTCGCTCGTGGTGGGGACGGGCCGGCCCTGATCCTGCAGCATGGCGCCGAGGGGGCTGTCCGGCAGTTTCGCGCTCAGGCGTGCCGCCAGTTCCGGCTGTTGCGCCTGAACGGCGTGCTGGCAGGTGACCACATCCTGTAGCAGGTGGCGGATGTCGTCTTCGGGCAGGCTGCCGAGTTGTTGCAGCCCGGCGCGCAGCTGCTCCAGCAGTCCCAGGCGTTCGCGCTGCAGGCGGGCGCGGCCGTTGCTGTCCAGCGGCGTGCAGCTCCAGGCCAGTTGTTCGGCGGTGAGGCAGGCGCGGCGCCATTCGTCGCTCTGCTCGCCTTGGCGCAGGTGGGTCAGGGCCAGTACGTCGCGCCAGCCATTCTCCAGCAGCTCCTCGACCAGGCGCGGGAGTGCCCGGCCGATCAGCACCCGGCGGATCTGCTCGCCGGCCTGCAGGCGGGCGGCCTGCAGGCGGTCGCGCCCGCGTGCGGCCTCCAGCGTGCGCCGCTCGCGCAGTTCGGTGCGCTGCTGGAGGCGGCGCAGCTGCTCCTCGAATTCCTGGAGCAGGCGGGGAAACAGGCTGGCGTCGTCGCTGAAGTCCTGGACAATGCGCTCGACGATCGCCTGCATCTTCGCCAGCAGGCCCGAGGCGTCGTCGTCCTCGGCAAAGCGCGCGCCGGCCTTGGCCATGCTGTCGAGCAGTCGCCGCGCCGGATGGTCGCCATGGGTGAACAGCCGGCGGTCGCGCAGGGCGAGTTTCAGGTAGGGGGTGTGCAGGTGCGAAAGCACGGTCTTGCAGCGATCGGGCAGGGCCGGATCATCGAGGATGAAGGCGAACAGCATGCCGACCAGGTCGATGATGTCGGCATCGTCGTCGTTCAGCTGCTGACGCTCGGGCAGCGTGCAGGCCGCTTCCAGCTCGGCGTGCAGGCGCGCCTTGAGTTGTTCGGCATCCTGCGGTTGCTGCAGTTGGCCGGCGATGTCGCGGGCGCTCACCTGCTGCAACCGGGTCAGCGCCGCCATCAGCTCGCTTTCGCTGTAGGTGCCCACGGTGGCCGGGGGCGGTGCGCCAGGTCCGGCCATGCGCGCAGCGCTCCGATCAGCATCGTCGTTGCCGTTGCCGTTGCCGTTGCCGTTGCCGTTGCCGTTGCCGTTGCCGTTGCCGTTGCCGTGGCGGCGGCTGAGCAGGCGGGTGACGCCATGGAACAGGTGCTCCGCCTCGCTGCGGGGGCTGCCCGGCCAGCCATCCTCGTGCCGAGGGCCTGGGGACTCCGTCGACCGGGGCAGACTGCTGGCGGGCTGCGCCGGGCGGCGGGGCTTGGGCGGCTCGTCGAGTTGCGGCTGGATGCCGGCATCGATCAGGCGTTGGTTGAGGGCGGCATACAGGGGCGAGAGGTTACCCATCACCTGTTGCTCGAACAGCTCGTACAGGATGCGTCGGATGCGCAGCGGCAGCGTCTCGCCCGGTAGCGCCCGACGAAAGGCGTCGGCGATGAGTCCTGGGCTGCAGGGGTTGTCCAGCGCCAGGCTGGCCGCCGGCGCGCGGCACAGCGTCTCCAGGCGCCGGCTCAGCGCGTTCAGCTGTGGCGTGCAGAGGCCTTGGCAGCGCTTGACCATGTTGCCCAGCAGCAGGTTTTCCTCGTGTTCCTCGTGGGCGACGAGCGACAGCGGCTGGCGGGTGGCGGGCGCTTCGTCGTCGCGCAGGTTGCGGCCTTCCACGTAGGCGGAAAATCCGGCGGCCAGCCGCTGGTGAAAGTGGCGGATGATCGGTATCCGCTGCTTGCGGACCTCGCGCATGCCGTCGAAGAACAGCGCCTGTTCGATATTGCTGGTTGCCATGCGGGCCTGGGCGAACAGCGCATCGTCGGCCTGCTCGAAGGTCAGAGCCAGGTGCTCGTCGAGGTGGTTCATCAGCAACTGGCGGCAGCTCTGCTCGAGCTGGCCGAAGCGCGGCTGGATGGTCCGCCCGGCGAGCGAGGAGGGGGGGGAGCGATCAGGCGGAGGCGTATGACTCATGATGGTCTGGCGGGTCAGAGCTTTGTGCTCTCGGAATGGGTGCACATATAACAAGCGTGGGTGGTCCTGCCAAGTGCAGAAAAAAACCTTTCCCAAAGAGTTGACAGTGGAAATTAAATCCGTAAAATGCCGCGCCACTGACACGGGAAATCGGCAATGCCGAAGCCTGTAGAGGGTTGGAAGTCTCGAAGTTCCGCGATAGCTCAGTCGGTAGAGCAAGTGACTGTTAATCACTGGGTCCCTGGTTCGAGTCCAGGTCGCGGAGCCAACTTCCATGCGGGGTATAGCGCAGTCCGGTAGCGCGCCTGCTTTGGGAGCAGGATGTCGGGAGTTCGAATCCCCCTACCCCGACCAGTTCTGGGTCGTTAGCTCAGTGGTAGAGCAGTTGGCTTTTAACCAATTGGTCGTAGGTTCGACCCCTACACGACCCACCACATTCCCTTCCTCGGAAGGAACAAAAAAGCTGGAAGTGCCAATACGGCCTTCCGGCTTTTTTTATGCCCGTTTTTTAGCCTTGCCCAAGGCGTGGCTTGTCGGGCTGGTGTTTGGCGGCAGGGGCTCAGGTGGCCAGCGTGGCCAGTAGCCGGCTCAGCAGGCCGAGGCCGACGACCGTGGCCAGCAGCGCGAACATCAGCAGCCATGGGCGGAACGGACGACGTGCCAGACGATGCTGGGGGGCGTCCAGGTAGTGCTCGACCCGCAGTTGGTCTTCGGGGTTCAGACGGCTGCTCATGGCGGTCTCGCGCAAGGGAAATTGCCCTCATTCTAGTCGGCCGGGGCGGGTGGCGTGCCGTGTCTCGCCGCCAGGGCAGGGTTTGCTGCTGGCGACGCTCTGCCGCGCGGGGTGGCAGTGAGGGCGGCAACCTGGGCTGTCAGGTTGCCGCAGTCGCTCTGGAGGCGGGGCTCCTGGGGTGTAGACTGTGCTGGACAGTGGCGCCTGCCCGCGCGCCTCGCCCCCCTCATCGCCAATCCGTGGAGCCGCCATGCAGCTGCGCGAAGTTTATCCGTCCGATCATGCCGCGCTTCATGCTCTCTGGGCGCGCACCCCTGGCATCCAGTTGCGTGACGAGGATGCCTATGGCCCCTTCTGTGCCTACCTGGCGCGCAATCCCGGTCTCAGCCTGCTGGTCGAGGAGGACGGCGAGATTGTCGGCTGCCTGCTGGCCGGCCATGATGGGCGGCGTGGCTATCTGCAGCATCTGCTGGTCGATGAGCGCTATCGCCAGCGCGGCATCGCCACGACCCTGATCGAGGCGGTGCTGAGCCGTTTGGCGGCTCAGGGTATCGTCAAGAGCCACGTCTTCGTCCTCGATGCGGCGCCCGAGGCGTTGGCCTTCTGGCGTGCTCGCCCTGCCTGGAGTGAGCGTGGGGATATCCGAGTCTTTTCCACTGTGGAGTGTCGTCGATGAAGCGCTGGATATTGCTGGGGCTGGCTCTGCTGGCCGTCACCGTGCAGGCCGTGGAAATGGGCGAGCGCCTGGCGCCCTGGACCCTGAACGATCAGTTCGATAAACCCTATACCCTCGATGGGCAGCTGCACGTCCTGCTGGTCGCGCGCAGCATGGCCGGCGCCAAGCTGCTCGGCGCGGCGCTGGAGGGGCGGCCCAAGGGCTACCTGGAGGCGCGCCGGGCGCTGTTCGTCGCCGATATCAGCCGCATGCCCAGCCTGATCGGCAAGCTGTTCGCCATTCCGGCGATGCGCGACTACAGCTATCGCGTGCTGCTGGATCGCGAAGGGAAGGTGGTGGCGCAATACGCTGGACCGCAGGAGGGCGTGCTCTGGCTGCAGCTGGAGCAGGGCGTGCTGCGCGAGCGCAAGGTGTTCACCGAGGCGACGGCCCTGCGTGCGGCGCTGGAGCAGGTCGCGCCGTGATCGCCGCGGCACTGCTGTCCGAATCCAGCCTGTGGCTGGGGGCTGTATTGTTCCTGCCGCTGCTGCTGGCGGCGCTCTGGAATGCCCCTTGGGTCGAGCTGTTCAGCGACTTCCGTCGCCAGCACCTGCTGTTCGGCACCATGCTGGCGTTGTTCCTGCTCTGGCTGGTGCGCCGCGACTTTCCATCCGGGCTGTCCTTCCACTTCATCGGCATGACCGCGGTGACCCTGTTGCTCGACTGGCCGCTGGCGGTGCTCGCCGGCTTCGTCGCACAGCTGGGCCTGGCGGCGCTGGGGCGGCAGGACTGGCTGGCGCTGGGGGTCAACGGGGTGCTGTTGATCCTGATCCCGGTGCTGGTCACCGAGATCTGTGCGCGTTGGGTGGAGCGTCTGCAGCCGCGCAACCTGTTCGTCTACATCTTCTGCAGCGGCTTTTTCCCGGCGGCGCTGGTGGCGGTGCTGGTCCTGCTTGCCGGCCTCGGGGTGCTGCTGGTGGATGGCATCTACCAGATGCCGCCTTGGCTCGACGATTTCGCCGGTTACCTGTGGCTGATCATGTTTCCCGAAGCCTTCATCAACGGCATGGTGATCACCGCGCTGGTGGTGTTCTATCCGGACTGGCTGGAAACCTTCAATCGCACCCGCTACCTGCAGGCGCCCTGGAAGGGCGAGGATCGCTAGCGGATCGCACTCCTCAGTGCTGCACCCGGTCCAGATCGCCGCTGAACAGCTCGTCCTCCAGCGGGTTGCCCGCAATTGCGTGCTCTTCAGCAGCCCAGGCGCCGAGGTCAATCAGCTTGCAGCGCTCGCAACAGAACGGGCGATACGGGTTGGTTGCCGTCCACTCCACCGGTGCCGCGCAGGTCGGGCAGGCGACAGTCAGCGGTTTGTTGATGTTCATGGCCGGTCCCCCTTGAGATTCAGATAGAAGTCGTGCAGGCGCTCGACCTCGCGTTGCAGCCAGAGCAGATCGCGGTCGTTGATCAGCACGTCGTGGGCGTGGCGCAGGCGCTCCTCGCGGCTGGCCTGGGCCTGGAGGATGGCGCGTACCTGTTCTTCCGGCACTCGGTCGCGCTGGACGGTGCGCTCGATCTGCAGTTGCGGCGGCACGTCCACCACCAGGAGGCGCCGGGTCATCTGCCGCAGCGGCGCGGACTCCACCAGCAAGGGCGCCATCAGGATGGCATAGGGTGAGCGGGCTTCCTCCAGCACAGCACGGATTTCCTCGCGGATCAGCGGATGCAGCAGCTGCTCCAGCCACTGGCGCTCCTCCGGCGCCTGGAAGATGCGCGCGCGCAGGGCGGCGCGGTCCAGCTGTCCGTCGGCCTGCAGGATCGGCTCGCCGAAGCGGTCGACGATCCGTTGCAGGGCGGGGCGCCCTGGCTCCACCACCCAGCGCGCGGCTTGGTCTGCGTCCACCAGATGGACGCCGAGGTTGGCGAAGTGGCTGGCCGCCGCGCTCTTGCCACTGCCGATGCCGCCGGTAAGGCCAAGAATCCAGGGTTTCATGGGGGAGAGGAACCGTTGCCGAGATGGGCGCATTATCGCCCGGATGGCAGCGGGGCTCCAACCGGGAACCCCGCTGGAGCGGACAGGGCGTTAGCTGGCAAACCCTGCAAAGCGCAGATAGCTACCAGTGATCTGCTCGCCCCACAGTAGGGCAATCCAGCCGGCGATCGCCAGGTAGGGGCCGAAGGGCAGGGGGGTGCCGCTTTCGGCGCGGCGCAGGCGCAGGATGATCAAGCCGAGGATGGCGCCGACCAACGAGGACAGCAGGATGGTCAGCGGCAGGATCTGCCAGCCCCCCCAGGCGCCGAGCATGGCTAGCAGCTTGAAGTCGCCGTAGCCCATGCCTTCCTTGCCGGTCACCAGCTTGAACAGCCAGTACACCGACCACAGGCTGAGATAGCCGGCCACCGCGCCCCAGAAGGCGTTGCCCGGTGTGGCAAGTAGTCCCCATTGGTTGACGATCAGCCCCAGCCACAGCAGCGGTAGCACCAGATCGTCGGGCAGCAGCTGGTGGTCGGCATCGATCAGGCTCATCGCCAGCAGGCCCCAGGTCAGCAGCAGCATGGCGCCGGCCTGCCAGGTGAAGCCGAAATGCCAGGCCACCACGGCGGACAGAACCCCGCAGGCCAACTCCACCAGCGGGGAGCGCTTGCTGATCGGCGCTTTGCAGCCGGCACAGCGCCCGCGCAGCAGCACCCAACTGACGAGGGGAATGTTTTCCCAGAGGCGAATCTTGTGTCCGCAGTTCGGGCAGTGCGAGTCGGGTAGCAGGAGATTGAATGGCTCTGCAGGCGCGCTGCTTTCCAGCTCCAGCACCTCACGGGC
>DASQBU010000188.1:0-1889 GCA_035635035.1 Pseudomonas sp. | reverse complement strand
AAGGTGATCCACCGCGGCGAAGTTCCCGACGTATGCGGCGTCGTCCCGGTGCAGATGGTTTATGAGGACCACCAGGGCCAGCAACACACCATCGAATACCTCGTCATGGGTGCCGGCTGCTCCGGCGGCTGATGCTCCGATGTGCGCGCCTGTCCGGGCGCGCCAGCGAATATGGCGTGTGGCCGGCATGTCCGCCTCGTCGTGTCGGTTGCACGCCATCCCTCTCTCCCTCCCGGTGCCGCCCTCCATTCCGGTCTGCCGTCGTCCCTCCCCCAGGCTGGCCGGTTTTCGTCCTGGCGCCGCCCCCTCCTGCCAATCCCGGGCCTGCCGGCCTCCCGTCCCAGCCATTCCCCACCTGCCTGCGGCCCGGCAGGCGGGGCATGCGTCCCGCGATTGATGCGCGCCGGGCCAGGCGGCCGGCCGGCGAGGTATGCTGGACACCTGAACAGGCTGCGCCGCGAGGGCGCAGGCCGTGCCTGACCCGGGAGTTCGCCATGGAGTTTCTCAAGCAAGCGCCACGTTTTCTGTTTTTCACCGGCAAGGGCGGGGTGGGCAAGACCTCGATCGCCTGCGCCAGCGCCATCCGCCTGGCCGAGAGCGGCCGGCGCGTGCTGCTGGTGAGCACCGACCCGGCGTCCAACGTCGGCCAGGTGTTCGGCATCGCCATCGGCAACCACATCACCCCGGTGCCGGCGGTGGCCAACCTGGCGGCGCTGGAGATCGACCCGCAGGCCGCCGCCGCGCTGTACCGCGAGCGCATCGTCGGCCCGGCGCGCGGCAGCCTGCCGGAGGACGAGGTGCGCGGCATGGAGGAGCAGCTGTCCGGTGCCTGCACCACCGAGATCGCCGCCTTCGACGAGTTCACCGCGCTGCTGGTCGACTCGGCGCTGACCGCCGCCTACGACCACATCCTCTTCGACACCGCGCCGACCGGGCACACCATCCGCCTGCTGCAGCTGCCCGGCGCCTGGAGCGGCTTCCTCGAGGCCGGCAAGGGCGATGCCTCCTGCCTCGGCCCGCTGGCCGGGCTGGACAAGCAGCGCGAGCAGTACCGCGAGGCGGTGGCGGCGCTGGCCGATCCGCAGCGCACCCGCCTGGTGCTGGTGGCGCGCGCCCAGCAGGCCACCCTGCGCGAGGTGGCGCGCACCCACGAGGAACTCGCCGCCATCGGCCTGCGCCAGCAGTACCTGGTGATCAACGGCGTGCTGCCGTGCAGCGAGGCCGATGGCGACGCCCTGGCCGCGGCCCTGTGCGAGCGCGAGGCGGCGGCGCTGGCGGCGCTGCCGGCGGAGCTGCGCGCGCTGCCGTGCGATCAGCTGCCACTCAAGCCGTTCAACCTGGTCGGCCTCGATGCCCTGCGCCAGCTGCTCGACGACACCCCGGTGGCGGCGAGCCAGGTGATCGAGGCGGCGGACATGCTGGAGGCGCCGAGTCTGGCCAGCCTGGTCGACGACATCGCCGCCGACGGTCACGGCCTGGTGATGCTGATGGGCAAGGGCGGGGTGGGCAAGACCACCCTGGCCGCCGCGGTGGCGGTGGAGCTGGCCCGCCGCGGCCTGCCGGTGCACCTGACCACCTCGGATCCCGCCGCGCACCTGGCGGAAACCCTCGAAGGCTCGCTGGACAACCTCAGTGTCAGCCGTATCGACCCGCACAGCGCCACCGAGGCCTACCGCCAGCACGTCATGGCGACCAAGGGCGCCACGCTCGACGAGCAGGGCAAGGCGCTGCTGGCCGAGGACCTGCGCTCGCCCTGCACCGAGGAGATCGCCGTGTTCCAGGCCTTCTCGCGGGTGATCCGCGAGGCCGGCAAGAAGTTCGTGGTGATGGACACCGCGCCGACCGGGCACACCCTGCTGCTGCTCGACGCCACCGGCGCCTACCATCGC
>DASQBU010000187.1:0-10372 GCA_035635035.1 Pseudomonas sp. | reverse complement strand
GAGATCAACTCGATCCAGAAGTACCTCTCCGCGGACACCAAGGAGGCGTACCAGATGACCGACGTCAACGTGTACCAGGAGAACCTGTTCCACACCAAGATGCTGCTCAAGGACTTCGACCTGGACAACTACCTGTTCGGCGACGCGGCGAGCAACCTCTCCGCCGTGCAGCGCGAGCAGGTGGCCGAGCGGGTGCGCCACGAGATGCTGGAAATCTTCTACGGGCGCAACATGCCGCGCTGAGATTTGCCACGCGACGAAAAAGGGCATCCCGCGGGATGCCCTTTTTTGTGCCTGCCGCAGATCAGAGGCGGTAGGTGGCCTTGGTCATCACCTTGGACAGCAGGCTCATGCCGGCCTTGATCGGCGCGGGGAAGCGCAGGCCGCCGGCGTCCAGCGCGCTGGTGGCGTGCTGCAGCTCGTCCTCGCGCATCTGCTCGAGGATCGCCTGCGAGCGCGCATCGCCCGCCGGCAGCTGGGCCAGGTGTTCGTCGAGGTGCTTGACCACCTGATCCTCGGTGGCGGCGACGAAGCCGAGGCTGACGCGGTCGCTGATCAGTCCGGCGCCGGCGCCGATGCCGAACGACAGGCCGTAGAACAGCGGGTTGAGCAGGCTGGGGCGGCCGCCCAGCTCGCGGATGCGCTGCTCGCACCAGGCCAGGTGGTCGATCTCCTCGTCGGCGGCCCGTTCCATGGCCTGGCGCACTTCGGGCAGCTTGGCGGTCAGTGCCTGGCCCTGGTACAGCGCCTGGGCGCACACCTCGCCGGTGTGGTTGATGCGCATCAGGCCACAGACGTGCCGGGCCTCGGCCTCGCTCAGCGCCGCCGCGTCCTTGGTTTGCGCCGGCGAGGGGCGCGTCGGCTGGCCGCTGAAGGGCAGCAGGGTGCGCAGGGCGGCGTCGGCCTGCAGCAGCAGGCGATCGGCCGGGGAGTAGTGGCGTTCGCTGGTCATGGCGATCTCCTAAGGGCGGGCGGCAAGTCTGGCGCAAACGGCCGGCGCCGGACTTGAGCGGAGTCAGCTGGGGATCGCGATCAGCCCGGCGGCCAGTGCATCTGCCGCTGGCCGAGCACGTGCATGTGGATGTGGTAGACGGTCTGGCCACCCTGGGGATTGCAGTTCATCACCACGCGGAAGCCTTCCTCGCAGCCCTGCTCGCGGGCCAGGCGCTGGGCGGTGTGGACGATGTGGCCGATCAGGGCCTTGTCCTCTTCGCCGATATCGTGAAGGGTGGCAATGTGCTTTTTCGGAATCACGAGAAAATGCACCGGCGCCTGCGGGGCGATGTCGTGGAAGGCGACCACCTGGTCGTCCTCGTAGAGCTTGCGCGCCGGAATGTCGCCGTTGACGATCTTGCAGAACAGGCAGTCCACAGGGGCGTCTCTCCAGAATGATTGCGGGTCGGCCGAGTTTACCGGCCAGGCCCGGCGCCGCCCACCCCCACAAGGAGTCCGTGTGAAGAACGATATTCATGACCTGGGCCTGGTGCTCGACTCGCGCGTGCGGCTGATCGTCATTGAGTCCTGGGACGAGCAGCGGGTGCTGGAAACCCTCAGCGCCCTGGCCATCCGCCGGGGCCTGGGTCTCTACCTGTGGTCGGTGACCGAGGGCGTACAGCGCCTCGGCTTCGGCGGCGAGCCGCTGGGCGAGGGCGACAGCCGTGAGCCGGAGGTGGCGCTGCGTCTGGTCAAGGCCGACCGGCAGGCCAACCTCTACGTGTTCTGCGATCTGCACCCGTTCCTGGAGGACAGTCCGCGGCTGGTGCGCCTGCTCAAGGAGGTGGCGATGGCCCAGGGCGAGCAGCGGCCGACCCTGGCGCTGGTGTCCCACGCCTTCAGGCTGCCGGCCGAACTGCAGCGCCTGGCGGCGCGCTTCAGCCTGGCGCTGCCCGGCGAGGACGAGCTGCTGGCTATCGTCCGCGAGGAGGCCGCGCGCTGGAGCGAGCGCAATCAGGGGGCGCGGGTGCGCAGCGACAACCGTACCCTGCAGCAGCTGGTGAAGAACCTGCGCGGTCTGGCCCATGCCGAGGCGCGCCTGCTGGCGCGCAATGTGATCTGCGACGACGGCGCCATCACCCAGGACGACCTTCCGGAGCTCAATAAGGCGCGCTTCCAGCTGCTCGACATGGACGGCGTACTCGGCTTCGAGTACGAGACCGCGCGCTTCGCTGACGTCGGCGGATTGGACAATCTCAAGTGCTGGCTCGGCGAGCGCCGCGAGGCCTTCCTCGCGCCGGGCAGTGGCGACCTGCCGCGCGGCGTGCTGCTGGTCGGCGTGCAGGGTGGCGGCAAGAGCCTGGCGGCCAAAGCGGTGGCCGGCTTGTGGGGGCTGCCTCTGCTGCGCCTGGACTTCGCCTGCCTGTACAACAAGTATTTCGGCGAAACCGAGCGCAACCTGCGCGAAGCGCTGAAGATGGCCGAGCAGATGGCGCCTTGCGTGCTGTGGATGGACGAGATCGAGAAGGGCCTGGCCAGCGGCGATCACGACGGCGGAGTCAGTCAGCGGGTACTCGGCACCCTGCTGACCTGGATGGCCGAGCGCAAGGCGCCGGTGTTCCTGGTCGCCACCGCCAACGCCATCCAGCGCCTGCCGCCGGAGCTGCTGCGCAAGGGGCGCTTCGACGAGCTGTTCTTCGTCGACCTGCCCGAGGCGGCGGCGCGCGCGGAGATCTTCCGCATCCATCTGGCGCGCCGCGAGCTGGCGCCGGCGCAGTTCGATCTGGCCCTGCTGGCGGCGGCCAGCGGCGGGTTTTCCGGGGCGGAGATCGAGCAGGCGGTGGTCAGTGCCCTGTACGCGGCGCAGGCGCGGCAGTGCGCGGTCGACCAGGCGCTGCTGTTGCAGGCCCTGCAGCAGACCGCGCCGCTGTCGGTGGTGATGGCCGAGGAGCTGGCCGCGTTGCGCGCCTGGGCGGCGGCGCGCACGGTGCGCGCCGATTGAGCGTCCGGCGTGGAGCGCTCAGCGCGGCAGCAGTCGGCGGTTGAGGCGGCCGCTCAACTGGCGCGCCAGTCGACGGGGAGCAAGGCGGGCGGCCAGGCTCAGCAGGCGGTTGCGCCAGCCGGGGACGATCACCGCCTGGCCGCGGTCCAGCCCATGCAGGGCCAGCTGCGCCAGCTGCTCGGCGTTCATCAGCCAGGGGGTGTCCTTCAGCGGGCGCATGTCCAGGCGCGCATTGCGCCAGAACGGCGTGCGTACCGGCCCCGGACAGAGCGCCGTGACCTGCACACCCAGTTCGCGAAGCTCCTCGCGCAGGCCCTCGGAGAAGTGCAGGACGAAGGCCTTGCTGGCGTAGTAGCTGCTCAGCCAGGGCCCCGCCTGGAAGGCGGCCAGCGAGGCGACGTTGAGGATCTGCCCGCCGCCGCGGCGGGCCATGGCGTTGCCGAACGCGTGGCACAGCCGCGACAGGGCGAACACGTTGAGCTCCAGCAGCTTGCGCTCGCGCTGCCAGTCGTGGTCGAGGAAGCTGCCGGCGCAGGCGGCGCCGGCGTTGTTGACCAGCAGGTCGATCTGGTAGTCGCACTGCTCCACTTCGTAGAGCAGGCCGGACAGTTGCAGCGGTTCGGTCAGGTCGCAGACGCGGAACAGCACCTCGACGCCGAAGCGCTGGCTCAGCTCGCAGGCGATGCTTTCCAGCGCCGGGCGCTCGCGGGCCACCAGGATCAGGGCGCGGCCACGCCGGGCCAGGGCTTCGGCCAGGGCCAGGCCGATCCCGCTGGAGGCGCCGGTGATCAGGGCGTATTGGGGCATGCGGGGTCTCCTTGACGTGCCGGGCGGGCCGCGCAAAAAGCGCGCAGTGTACTCCGCTCGGCGCGTGCTGGCTGCCGCTTCAGCCGTTTCAGAACGGCTTGACCACCACCAGGATGACGATGGCCAGCAGGAACAGCACCGGTACCTCGTTGAACCAGCGGTAGAACACGTGGCCGCGCTGGTTGTCGCCGCGGGCAAAGCGCTTGAGCAGGGCGCCACACCAGTGATGGTAGCCGATCAGCAGGGCGACCAGGGTCAGCTTGACGTGCAGCCAGCCGCCGCTGGCGAACAGGCCGGGGTTGAGGATCAGCATCCACACGCCGAGCGCCACCGCGGCGAGGCTCGCCGGGGTCATGATGCCGCGGTACAGCTTGCGCTCCATCACGCAGAAGCGCGCGTGGCTGGTCTCGTCCTCGCTCATCGCGTGGTAGACGAACAGGCGCGGCAGGTAGAAAAGGCCGGCGAACCAGCAGACGACGGCGATGATGTGCAGGGCCTTGAGCCACAGGTAGAGCATGCGGGGTGTCCTTGAGGGGGAGAGGTTGGCGCCGATGGTAGTCGCAGGCCGGGCGCGCCGTCATCCCGCGGTTGGCCGCACCGGGCGGCGGCCTTATCATGGCGCACTACATTTTCCACAGATGGCCTGCGGGGAGACGAGATGATCAAGGTCGGCATTGTTGGGGGTACCGGGTACACCGGGGTGGAGTTGCTGCGTCTGCTGGCCCAGCATCCGCAAGCGCAGGTGGAAGTGATCACCTCGCGCTCGGAGGAGGGCGTGCGCGTCGCCGACATGTACCCCAACCTGCGCGGGCACTACGACGAGCTGCGCTTCAGCGTGCCGGACGTGGCGCGCCTGGGTGCCTGCGACGTGGTGTTCTTCGCCACCCCGCACGGCGTGGCGCATGCCCTGGCCGGCGAACTGCTGGCCACCGGCACCCGGGTGATCGACCTGTCCGCCGACTTCCGCCTGCAGGACGCCGAGGAATGGGCCAAGTGGTACGGCCAGCCGCACGGCGCGCCGGACCTGCTGCCGGAAGCGGTGTACGGCCTGCCGGAGGTCAACCGCGAGGCGATCAAGGCCGCGCGGCTGATCGCCGTGCCCGGTTGTTACCCGACCGCCACCCAGCTCGGCCTGATCCCGCTGCTGGAGGCCGGCCTGGCCGACGCTTCCAGCCTGATTGCCGACTGCAAGTCCGGGGTCAGCGGCGCCGGTCGCGGCGCCAGCGTCGGTTCGCTGCTCTGCGAGGCGGGCGAGAGCATGAAGGCCTACGCGGTCAAGGGCCACCGCCACCTGCCGGAAATCAGCCAGGGGCTGCGGCGCGCCGCCGGCGGCGCGGTCGACCTGACCTTCGTACCGCACCTGACGCCGATGATCCGCGGCATCCACGCCACCCTCTACGCGCGCGTCGCCGATCGCAGCGTCGACCTGCAGGCGCTGTTCGAGCAGCGCTACGCCAACGAGCCGTTCGTCGACGTAATGCCGGCCGGCAGCCATCCGGAAACCCGCAGCGTGCGCGGCGCCAACGTCTGCCGTATCGCCGTGCACCGGCCGCAGGGCGGCGACCTGGTGGTGGTGCTGTCGGTGATCGACAACCTGGTCAAGGGCGCCTCCGGCCAGGCAGTGCAGAACATGAACATCCTGTTCGGCCTCGACGAGCGGCTGGGCCTGGCGCACGCGGCGCTGCTGCCCTGACGGTGTGCCTGCGGATGCCGGGCTGGCGCGGGAGTTCCGCGGCGCAGCCCGGCTGCGGATTAGTTGACTGTTTCGCTCGGGCAAGGATTGAGCGATAATGCGCCGTCTCTATGCTGCAAGACGGCTGCGCGCCTGGAGTTTCTGGACATGAGCATTGAAACCTTCACCCCCACCTCGCTGCAGTTCACCGAGGGGGCGGCCAACAAGGTGAAGAGTCTGATCGAGGAGGAGGGCAACGCCCGCCTCAAGTTGCGGGTCTTCGTCACCGGCGGTGGTTGCTCGGGGTTCCAGTACGGCTTCACCTTCGACGAGGAGCAGGCCGAGGACGATACCGTGGTGGAGCGCGACGGCGTGAAGCTGGTGGTCGACCCGATGAGCTTCCAGTATCTGGTCGGCGCGGAGGTCGACTATCAGGAAGGCCTGGAGGGTTCGCGCTTCGTGATCAAGAACCCGAACGCCACCACCACCTGCGGCTGCGGTCAGTCCTTCTCGATTTGAGTTGGCAGGTTGAAAGAAAACGCCGCGCCTCCTGCGCGGCGTTTTCGTTTCCGTGGCTCAGGCGGGGTAGATGGCGCCGAGGATGCGCGGGCCGCGCGCGCCGGTGACTTCCGGGCAGTTGCCGGCGAGCCCCTCGAGGGTGCAGTGGGCCAGCCAGGCGAAGGCCATGGCCTCGATCCAGTCGGCCGGCAGGCCGCGCGTGTCGGTGCTGGCGACCTGGCAGGTGGGCAGCAGCTCGGCGAGGCGCTGCATCAGGCGCAGGTTGCGCGCGCCGCCGCCGCAGACCAGCAGCTCCTCGGCCGTCGGCAGGCTCGCCTGCAGCGCCTGGGCGATGGTCAGTGCGGTCAGCTCGAGCAGGCTGGCCTGCACGTCGGCCGCGGCGATGGCGGGCTGTGCTGGCAGCTGCGGCAGCAGCCAGTCGAGGTTGAAGCGTTCGCGGCCGGTGCTCTTCGGTCCGCGCAGGGCGAAAAACTCGTCGGCCAGCAGGCGCTGCAGCAGGGGCGGGTGCGCCCGGCCGCTGGCCGCCCAGGCGCCGTCGCGGTCGAAGGGCTCGCCCTGCTGATGGCGGATCCAGGCATCCAGCAGCACGTTGCCCGGGCCGCAGTCGAAGCCGCGTACCGGCTGGTCGGGGGCCAGCAGGGTCAGGTTGCTGAAGCCGCCGACGTTGAGGATGGCGCGTGGCCGCTCGCTGCCGAACAGCGCCTGGTGGAAGGCCGGCACCAACGGCGCGCCCTGGCCGCCGGCGGCGACGTCGCGCCGGCGGAAGTCGGCCACCACGCTGATGCCGGTGAGTTCGGCGAGGAGGGCCGGGTTGCCGATCTGCACGGTGAAGCCGCGCTGCGGCTCGTGGCGCACGGTCTGGCCGTGGCTGCCGATGGCGCGGATCTGCTGCGGCGCCAGGCCTTCGCGCTGCAATAGCTGGTCGATGGCGCGGGCGGCCAGTTCGACCCATTGCTGTTCGGCCAGCGCCGCACGGGCGATCTCGTCGTCACCGCTGCGGCACAGGGCGAGCAGCTGCCGGCCGAGCTCGTCCGGCATCGGCGTGTAGTGGCTGGCGAGCAGGCGCAGGTCGCGGCCCTGCTCGACCAGGGCGATATCCAGGCCGTCCAGGCTGGTGCCCGACATCACGCCGATATACAGCGGCATGGCGTCAGCGCTTGTTCATCGCCAGCAGCGAGGAGCGCTCCTGGTCCAGGCGCGCCAGCAGCGGCTGGCTCTGCTGGAGGAAGCGCTTGCGCTCGGCGCCGGCCAGCGGATCGGCCATCGGCAGCTTCTGGCTCAGTGGATCGACGTGCTGGCCGTTGATCTGGAACTCGTAGTGCAGGTGCGGTCCGGTGGACAGTCCTGTGGTGCCGACGTAGCCGATGATCTGCCCCTGCTTGACCTGGCTGCCGGCGCGGATGCCTGCGGCGAAGCCTTTCATGTGGCCATATACGGTACGGTAGCTTTGCCCGTGCTGGATCACTACGGTATTGCCGTAGCCGCCTTGGCGTCCGGCCGTCAGCACCTTGCCATCGCCAGTGGCCTTGATGGGGGTGCCGGGTGGTGCGGCATAGTCGACGCCCTTGTGGGCGCGCATTTTGTTCAGCACCGGGTGGAAGCGGGCGTTGGTGAAGCGCGAGCTGATCCGGGCAAAGTCGACCGGCGTGCGGATGAAGGCCTTGCGCATGCTGCTGCCATCGGCCCGGTAGTAGGTGCTGCTGCCCTGGCGGTCGGTGAAGCGCACGGCGCTGAAGGTTTTGCCGCGGTTGGTGAAGCGCGCGGCGAGGATGGTGCCGCCGTTGCCGACCCGCTTGCCGTCGAGAGCGTTCTCCTCGTAGATCACCTCGAACTCGTCGCCCTCGCGCAGGTCGAGCGCGAAGTCGATGTCGTAGCCGAAGATGCTGGCCAGCTCCATGGCCAGGCCGTGGGGCAGGCCGGCGCGCTTGGTGGCGACGAACAGCGAGCTGTCGATGACGCCGTGGGCATACACCTGGCGGGTTGCGGGCTTGAGTTGCTCGCGCTTGACACTGAAGCCTTGCGCGGTTCGGGTCACCTGCACGTTTTCCAGGCTGCTCAGGCGCGAACTCAGAGCTTCGAGCTCACCTTTGCCGTTGCGGGTGATATGGAAGATCTGTCCGGATTTGACCCGGGTCAGCTGTTGTGCATCGCGGTTGCTGGCCAGCAGCTCGTGCAGGGCGTCGTCAGACAGGCCGGCCTTGGCGAAAACGCTGGACAGGGTATCGCCGTCGGCCACGGTGACGTGGGCTTCGCGTTGCGGCTCCGCCTGGGCTGCCTGGGTGGCGTCTCGCTCTTCCTGCTCTGCTTCTGCGCGCGGTTTTTCTGCGGCGGGAGGTTCGGATGTGACCAGGCTGCTTTGCAGGGCGTCTTCATCGGTATGTGAAAGCACGTTGCTGGTGCTCTCGATCTCGAGCGGCAGCAGGGTCTTCTTGGCCTCTACCTGGCTGCTGGGGAAGACCAGCAGAGTCAGGCTCAGCAGCGCCGCAATCCCGCTTGCAGCCAGCAGGTGGCTCTTGGGGTATAGGGGAGTGTTCCTGGACGTATCCGTCATGGCGGGTAGGGTTCTTTGGGGTGCAATAACCGCCTAAATTATAAGCAAAAGGTCTTTGAGGCAACCCGAGGCATTGGCTTTGCGATGCGCGGTTGTCGACTGCTGCGCGAATTTTGCAGATCGTGTGCGATCTTGTATCGTTGACTAATTTTTCGGTGTGGACAGCTAGATGAAGTCGGTCGAAGAGCAGCTGGCGCTGATCAAGCGTGGCGCAGAGGAAATTCTTGTTGAGTCGGAACTGGTGGCCAAGCTGCAGCGCGGCCAACCCTTGCGCATCAAGGCCGGTTTCGACCCGACCGCGCCGGACCTGCATCTCGGGCACACGGTACTGATCAACAAGCTGCGTCAGTTCCAGGAGCTGGGGCATCAGGTCGTGTTCTTGATCGGCGATTTCACCGGGATGATCGGTGATCCCAGCGGCAAGAATGCCACCCGTCCGCCGCTGACCCGTGAGCAGGTGCTGGAGAATGCCGAGACCTACAAGGCGCAGGTGTTCAAGATCCTCGACCCGGCCAAGACCGAGGTGGCTTTCAATTCGAGCTGGATGGACAAGTTGTCGCCGGCGGATTTCATCCGTCTGGCGTCGCAGTACACCGTGGCGCGCATGCTTGAGCGCGACGACTTCCACAAGCGCTATACCGGCAACCAGTCGATCGCCATTCATGAGTTCCTCTATCCCCTGGTTCAGGGCTATGACTCGGTGGCGCTGAAGGCCGATGTCGAGCTGGGCGGCACCGATCAGAAATTCAACCTGCTGATGGGGCGCGAGCTGCAGCGCGCCTACGGGCAGGAGTCGCAGGTCATCCTGACCATGCCGCTGCTGGAAGGGCTGGATGGTGTGAAGAAGATGTCCAAGTCCCTCGGCAACTACATCGGCATCCAGGAAGCGCCAGGCGTGATGTACAGCAAGCTGGTGTCGATCCCGGACACGCTGATGTGGCGCTACTTCGAGCTGTTGAGCTTCCGCCCGATGGCGGAGATCGAGGAATTGCGTCGCGACGTCGAGCGCGGCGCCAACCCGCGCGATATCAAGATCAAGCTGGCCGAAGAAATCGTGGCGCGCTTCCATGGCGAGGAAGCGGCGGCTACGGCGCATCGTTCGGCGGGCAATCGCCTGAAGGACGGCGAACTGCCTGAGGATCTGCCGGAGGTGGTGGTGGTCTCGGCAGAGGCTCTGTCGATCGCGGCGGTGCTGAATCGGGCAGGGCTAGTGAAGAATGCGGCGATGGCGCGCGATCTGCTCGGTGCTGGCGGGGTGAAGGTCGATGGCGTCGCGGTGGATCGCGACTTCGTCTTCGCGCTGGGGGCCACCCATGTATGTCAGGCAGGCAAGAAGGCGTTCGCGCGAGTGACCCTGCAGGCAGAGTGATGTTTGTTGAGTAGCGCTCGTTGTGCATGCTCTTGAGCCGCCGAAGAAAAGGGTTGACGCCCGGCGCGGGGTCTCTATAATGCGCCCCACTCCCAGCACAGAGCTGAAAACTCCTTGAGTATCAATGAGTTGCAAGTTTCAGGTTGGAAGTGGCGAGGCTTCGGTTTCGCCGGTGCATGGGTCGCGTGGCGGTCGATGCGCTGCGAAGGGTTGACTCAGGGTTTTGATCCTGTATAGTGGCTCTCCCGCTTCAGCGGTGAAGTTGTTGTGCTAAAGCGCAAGCGGTTGATTCGGAAAGAAAATTTTCGAAAAACGCTTGACAGATTGAAAGGCTGCTGTAGAATGCGCGGCCTCGGTTGAGACGAAAGCTTCCGCTGGGTCTGATCGAAACGCTCTTTAACAAGTTGAATCAAGCAATTCGTGTGGGTGCTTGTGAGGTAAGACTGAGAGTCGCAAGATTATCAGCATCACAAGTAACACTCGTGAATTCGAGAGTTTTTTGCGATTGCTGAGCCAAGT
>DASQBU010000186.1:0-3504 GCA_035635035.1 Pseudomonas sp. | reverse complement strand
CTGGTGCACCTGGGCAGCCGCGCCACCGGCGGTGCCGGCCTGGTCATCGTCGAGGCCACCGGCGTCACCCCGGAAGGGCGGATCAGCCCGCACTGCCTGGGGCTGTGGGACGACGCGCAGATCGAGCCGCTGCGCCGCATCACCCGCTTCATCGACAGCCAGGGTTCGGTGGCCGGTATCCAGTTGGCCCATGCCGGGCGCAAGGCTGGCACCTGGCGGCCGTGGGAAGGCAAGGCCGGTTCGGTGCCGCTGGAGCAGGGCGGCTGGACGCCGGTGGCGCCCTCGGCCATTGCCTTCGACGAGCACCATCATGTGCCGCAGGCGCTGAGCCGCGAGCAGATCGCCACGCTGGTGCAGGACTTCGTGCGCGCCGCCGAGCGCGCGCTGCAGGCCGGTTTCAAGGTCGCCGAGGTGCACGCCGCCCATGGCTACCTGCTGCACCAGTTCCTTTCGCCGCTGAGCAATCTCCGTGACGACGAGTACGGCGGCAGCTTCGCCAACCGCACCCGCTTGTTGCTCGAGGTGGTCGACGCGGTACGCGCGGTGTGGCCGGCCGAGCTGCCGCTGTTCGTGCGGCTGTCGGCCACCGACTGGCTGGACGGCGGCTGGAGCGAGCGCGAGACGGTGGAGCTGAGCGGCCTGCTCCGGGCGCGCGGCGTCGACCTGATCGACGTGTCCTCCGGCGGCCTGGCGCCCAACGCACAGATCCCGGTGGGGCCGGGCTACCAGGCGCGCTTCGCCGAGCGGGTGCGCCACGAGGCGGGCATCCCCACCGGCGCGGTGGGGCTGATCACCGAGCCGGCGCAGGCCGAGCACGTGCTGCGCTGCGAGCAGGCCGACCTGGTACTGCTGGCCCGCGAGCTGCTGCGCGATCCCTACTGGCCGCTGCACGCCGCCGAGGCGCTCGGCCACCGCCTGGCCTGGCCGCCGCAGTACGTGCGCGCGGCGCATCGCGACACGCCGATCCGCGAGCTGGGCGAGGATCTGGACTGAGCGGCGCTCAGGCCGGGCTGGCGCTGCGGTACTCCGGCAGCGCGGCCAGGCCTTCGCGGAGGAATTCCACCAGCTGGCGCACCTTGGGCGACAGGTTGCGCTGCGGCGGATAGAGCGCCCACACCGCGGTGTTCGGCGGGCGCTGGGCCTCCAGCAGGGCGAGCAGCGCGCCGCTCTTGAGGTGCTCCTGCACGTAGTAGTCGGGCAACTGGCACAGGCCGAAACCGCGCAGCGCGGCGTCGAGCACCGCCACGCCGCTGTTGCAGCGCCAGTTGCCCTGCACGCGCAGCTGCACTTCGCGGCCGTCCTCGGCGAAGCTCCACAGGTCGCTGCTGCCGACCAGGCAGTTGTGCCGCGCCAGCTCGGCCAGGCTCTGCGGCGCGCCGACGCGCGCGAGGTAGGCTGGTGCGGCGCACAGGTACATCTCGCGCGGCGCCAGGCGAGTGGCCACCAGGCGCTCCTCGCCGAGGCGGCCGAGGCGGATGGCCAGGTCGAGGCCCTCGCGCAGCAGGTCGAGCGGGCGGTTGGTCAGCTGGATCTCCACGCTGAGCTGCGGGTGGCGGGCCATGAAGGCGTTGACCAGCGGCACCACGAAGCGCTCGCCGTAGGCCACCGCGCAGGTCATGCGCAGCAGGCCCTTGGGCTCGGCGGACAGGTCGCTGACCGCGCGCCAGGCCTCGTCGCGGGCGTCCAGCAGGTGGCGGCAGTGCTGCAGGAAGGTCTGCCCGGCCTCGGTCAGGCTGACCCGGCGGGTGCTGCGATACAGCAGACGCGCCTGCAGGCACTCCTCGAGGCGGGCGACCTGCCGGCTGACGTGCGACGACGAGACGCCGAGGCGTTCGGCGGCGGCGGTGAACTGGCCGCATTCGGCGACGGCGACGAATTCGTCGAGGCCTTCCCAGCGGTTCATGGCGGCTCCTGTGGCGAGAGGGGATTGTCCCTGTACAGCAATAATATTTTGCCGGAGCGCCGATTATTCGTCATTCGGCGATGATCTACACTTTCCCTTTCCGTCGCGCCCGTGCCTGTCGCGGGCGCCGAGTCCCTCGTTCCAAGGAGTTGTGCATGATCAAGTCGCGTGCCGCCGTCGCCTTCGCCCCCAACCAGCCGCTGCAGATCGTCGAGGTGGACGTCGCGCCGCCGCAGAAGGGCGAAGTGCTGGTGCGCATCGTCGCCACCGGCGTGTGCCATACCGACGCCTACACCCTGTCCGGCCAGGACAGCGAGGGCGTGTTCCCGTGCATCCTCGGCCACGAGGGCGGCGGCATCGTCGAGGCGGTGGGCGAGGGCGTCACCTCGGTGAAGGTCGGCGACCACGTGATCCCGCTGTATACCGCCGAGTGCGGCGAGTGCAAGTTCTGCAAATCCGGCAAGACCAACCTGTGCAGCGCGGTGCGCGCGACCCAGGGCAAGGGCCTGATGCCCGACGGCACCACCCGTTTCAGCTACAACGGTCAGCCGATCTACCACTACATGGGCTGCTCGACCTTCTCCGAGTACACCGTGCTGCCGGAAGTCTCGGTGGCGGTGATCCCCAAGGAGGCGCCGCTGGAGAAGGTCTGCCTGCTCGGTTGCGGGGTGACCACCGGCATCGGTGCGGTGCTCAACACCGCCAAGGTCACCGAGGGCGCCACCGTGGCGATCTTCGGCCTGGGCGGCATCGGCCTCGCGGCGATCATCGGCGCCAAGATGGCCAAGGCCAGCCGGATCATCGGTATCGACATCAACCCGGCCAAGGAGGCTGTGGCCCGTGAGCTGGGCTTGACCGACTTCGTCAACCCGCAGGATCACGCCAAGCCGATCCAGGACGTGATCGTCGAGATGACCGACGGCGGCGTCGACTACAGCTTCGAGTGCATCGGCAACGTGCAACTGATGCGCGCCGCGCTGGAGTGCTGCCACAAGGGCTGGGGCGAGTCGACCATCATCGGTGTGGCGCCGGCCGGCGCGGAGATCAGTACCCGTCCGTTCCAGCTGGTCACCGGGCGCGTGTGGCGCGGCAGCGCCTTCGGCGGCGTGAAGGGCCGCAGCGAGCTGCCCAGCTACGTCGAGAAGGCGCAGAAGGGCGAGATCCCGCTGGATACCTTCATCACCCACACCATGGGCCTGGAAGACATCAACAAGGCCTTCGACCTGATGCACGAGGGCAAGAGCATCCGTACCGTCATCCACTTCTGAAGCTGAACCGCGAGGTTCTCTGGCCTCGCGGGTCTCTCGTAGGGTGCGCCGTGCGCACCGAAACCCATTGGTGCGCACGGCGCACCCTACGGAGTGGTTCATGACCCTCGAAATCATTTCCAGCAACAAGAGCTTCGGCGGCTGGCACAACCGCTACCGCCACCATTCGGCCAGCCTGAACTGCGACATGGTGTTCGCCGTCTACCTGCCGCCGCAGGCGCAGCAGGGCGCCCGCCTGCCGGTGCTCTACTGGCTGAGCGGCCTGACCTGCACCGACGAGAACTTCATGCAGAAGGCCGGCGCCCAGCGCCTGGCCGCCGAGCTGGGGCTGGT
>DASQBU010000185.1:0-2452 GCA_035635035.1 Pseudomonas sp. | reverse complement strand
TGGGCGAACTCCGAGCCCTGCGACTTGTGCACGGTCATGGCGAACACCGTCTCCACCGCGCTCAGCCGGCTGGGCAGGATGTAGCGCAGCCCGCCCGTGCCGTCGTTGCGCGGGAAGGCCACGCGCAGCACCGTCTGCCCGGCGGCGTCGGGCTCGGGCAGACGCAGGGCGATACCGATATCGCCGTTCATCAGGCCCAGGCTGTAGTCGTTGCGGGTCACCAGCACCGGGCGGCCCTCGTACCAGCCCTGCTCGCTCTCCAGCAGGCCGCGCCCGTGCAACGCACGGGCGATGCGCGGGTTGAGGCCCTCGACGCCCCACGGCCCCTTGCGCACCGCGCAGAGCAGCTGGAATTCGTCGAAGGCCTTGAGCACCCGCGCCGCCCAGGCATCCCACTCCGTCGCCGCCAGGCAGTCCTCGGCCGGGCGGGTCTCGCGCAGCACGCTCAGGTAGTGGGCGTAGCCCTGCGGCTGGCCCGCCTCGCGCGCCGGCAGGCCGCCGAGCAGCAGGCTCTCCAATGCCGTGTCCTGCTCGCCGCGCAGGCGCAGCACGTGCAGGTCGGGATTGCCCGCGGATAGGATGTCCCGCGCCGTGGCCGGCTCGCGGGCGTTGACCGCGCGGGCCAGGCGGCCGATCCCCGAGCCGCTGCCGAAGCGCCGCGAGTGGCGCAGCATCACGGTGCGCTGGGCCAGCGGCTGGCGCGCGGCGTCGCCTTCGCGCAGCGCCGGGTCGGCCAGCGTCTCGCCGCCGACCGCCTCCAGCCAGGCGCGGGTCTCGGCGGCGTAGAAGCCGCCCTCGGCGTCGCGGCACAGGTCACCGAGCAGCGCGCCGGCCTCCACCGAGGCCAGCTGGTCCTTGTCGCCGAGCAGCACCAGCCGCGCGTGGCGCGGCAGCGCGGCGAACAGGCAGGCCATCATCTCCAGGTCGATCATCGACGCCTCGTCGACCACCAGCACGTCGAGCGGCAGCGGGTTGCCGGCGTGGTGGCGGAAGTGGCGGCTGTCCGGCCGGCTGCCGAGCAGGCGGTGCAGGGTGGTCACCTCGCTGGGGATCGCCGCGCGTACCACCTCCGTCACCGGCAGCGAGGCGACCTGCGCGCCGATCGACTCGGTCAGCCGCGCGGCGGCCTTGCCGGTGGGCGCGGCGAGACGGATGCGCAGCGGCTGGCCGGCGGCCAGCGCCGGCGCCTGCAACAGCGCCAGCAGGCGCACCACGGTGGTGGTCTTGCCGGTGCCGGGGCCGCCGGTGATCAGGCTGAAGCTGCCGCGCGCGGCCAGCGCGCAGGCGAGCTTCTGCCAGTCGGTCAGCCGCTCGCCGTCCTGTACCAGCGGCTCGGGGAACAGCCGGGCCAGGCGGTCCGACAGGTCCGCCGGCAGCGGCGGCGCATCGGCCAGCCGCGTGGCGATGGCCGCCGCCACCGCGCGCTCGTAGTTCCAGTAGCGGCGCAGGTACAGGCGCTCGCCGTGCAGCACCAGCGGCGGCGCCTCGCCTACGCCATCCTCGGCCACCAGCGCGCTGGCGCGCAGCGCGGCCAGCCAGTCGGCCAGGGTGGTGCCGGCGAGCACCTGCGAGGGCAGCAGGGTCGCCCGCGCCGCGTCCTCGCCTTCCGGCGGCAGCGACAGGGCGAAGTCCGGGCTGGCCAGGGTGGCGGCCAGGTCCAGGCAGACGTGGCCGTGGCCGAGCTGGTGGCTGGCCAGCGCGGCGGCGAGCAGCGCCAGCGGCGACGCGGCACCGTCCAGCTCAAAGAAGAAGCCGGCCAGCGCGCGGTCCAGGGCGCGTAGCCAACCACGCTCGACCCAGATATCCAGCAGCGCCAGCAGCTCGGCGGCACCGTGCAGTTCCACGCTCGGCATCGGGTTCATCTCCAGGGACAGTTGTTCGCTCATGCCACGGCCTCCCCTTGCTCATCCCTTGGCTGATCGCCCTTGAACAGCGCATCCAGCGCCTCGATCAGTTGGCGCGGCGGACGGGCCTGGTGGATGCCCTGCCCCGGAGCACGACTGCCGCGCAGGAACAGGTAGAGTGCGCCGCCGATGTGCCGGTCGTAGTCGTAGTCCGGCAGGCGCAGCTTGAGCTGGCGGTGCAGCGCCAGCAGGTAGAGCACGTACTGCAGGTCGTAGCGGTGCGCGGCCACCGCCGCCGCCATCGTCTCGGGCGTGTAGGCGGCGTCGCCCTCGCCCAGCCAGTTGGACTTGTAGTCGACCACGTAGTAGCGGCCGGCGTGCTCGAACACCAGGTCGATGAAGCCCTTGAACATGCCATTGAGGGTGTCGCGGCTCAGCGCCGGGCGCGCCACGCCGGGCAGCACGTGGTCCTGCACCAGCCTGTCGATCCGCCGCACGTCGACGTTGCGCGCCTCGAACCAGAACTCCAGCTCCGGCTGGTAGCTGGCCAGATCGGCCAGCGCCACGCCGGCACCCTCGCCCAGCGCCAGCGGCGTGGTCAGCAGCGC
>DASQBU010000184.1:0-4641 GCA_035635035.1 Pseudomonas sp. | reverse complement strand
GGCGAGGGTTTCCAGCAGGAAGCGGCTGCGGTTGGCCAGGCTGCCGCCGTACTGGTCGTCGCGCTGGTTGGAGTGCGCGGAGAAGAAGCTCTGCGCCAGGTAGCCGTGGGCGAAGTGCAGCTCCAGCCACTCGAAGCCGGCTTCCAGGGCACGGCGTGCGGCGGCGACGAAGTCGGCCTGCACGCGGGCGATGTCGTCCAGCGTCATGGCCTGCGGCACCTTGGGCAGGTGCGCGCCGAACGGGATGGCCGACGGGGCGATGGTCTGCCAGCCGCGCGGGTCGCCTGCGGCGATGTGGTCGTCGCCCTCCCACGGGCGGTTGGCGCTGGCCTTGCGCCCGGCGTGGGCGATCTGGATGCCCGGCACGGCGCCGGCGGCCTTGATGGCGCGGGCCACCGGGGCGAAGGCGGCGGCCTGCTCGTCGTTCCACAGCCCGGCGCAGCCGGGGCTGATGCGTCCCTCGGGCGACACGGCGGTGGCTTCGACGATCACCAGGCCGGCGCCGCCGCGGGCGATACTGGCGTAGTTGTGCAGGTGCCAGTCGTTGATCAGGCCGTCCTCGGCGCTGTACTGGCACATCGGCGGCACGGCGATGCGGTTGCGCAGGGTGACGTCCTTGAGCTGGAACGGGGAAAACAGAGCGGACATGCGGATTCGTCTCGAAAAGCGGGATGAGTGGGAGATGCGGCACAGCTGCCGGCCCCGTCGCGGGGCCGGCACCGGTTGAATGGGATGGTTCAGTGGCCGAGCAGCTTCAGGAGCGCCGCGGCGCTGGCCTCGGAGGACGCCGGGTTCTGCCCGGTGACCAGCAGGCCGTCGACCGCGACATGGCTCTGCCAGTCGGCGGCCTTGCTGTACTGGCCGCCATTGGCCTTGAGCATGTCTTCGACCAGGAAGGGCACCACGTCGGTCAGCTGCACGGCGTCCTCCTCGCTGTTGCTGAAACCGGTGACCTGGCGGCCCTTGACCAGCGGCTGGCCGTCGGCGCCCTTGACGTGGCGCAGTACCGCCGGGGCGTGGCAGACCGCGCCAACCGGCTTGCCGAGCGCCTGGAAGCGCTCGATCAGCGCCGCCGAGCGGACATCCTCGGCCAGATCCCACAGCGGGCCGTGGCCGCCCGGGTAGAACAGCGCGTCGAAGTCCTCGGCGCGCACTTCATCCAGCGTCAGGGTGCTGGCCAGCGCGGTGCGGGCCGTAGCGTCGGCGGCGAAGCGCTCGGTGGCGGCGGTCTGTGCGCCGGGGTCGTCGCTCTTCGGGTCGATGGGCGGCTGGCCGCCCTTGGGCGAAGCCAGGGTGATCTGCGCGCCGGCATCCTTGAACACGTAATAGGGCGCGGCGAACTCTTCCAGCCAGAAGCCGGTCTTGTGCCCGGTGTCGCCCAGGCGGTCGTGGGAGGTGAGCACCATCAGGATCTTCATTGCAGTCTCCTTTGTCGGCGGTGGCCGAGTGGTGTTCATCTTAGGCGAGCGGATATGATTCGATAATTCGAAAGCTATTATCTCACCGATTCAATTTATGAATATCTGCAACAAGGACATCAACCTGCTGCTGGTCTTCCACGTCCTCTACCAGGAGCGCAACGCCTCGCAGGCCGCCGCGCGCATGGCGCTCAGCCAGCCGGCGCTCAGCCACAAGCTGAACAAGCTGCGCCACGAGTTCGGCGACCCGCTGTTCGTCCGCGCCCCGCGCGGGCTGACCCCGACGCCGCGCGCCCACGAGCTGGCGCCGACGGTGCAGCGCCTGGTCGGCGAGCTGGACGCCTTCTACGACCACTGCGACGGCCGCGACTTCCTCGCCCGCGCCGAGCGCATCCACCTGTACACCACCGACTTCCTGGAACAGGCCCTGCTACCGGCGCTGCTGCCGCGCCTGCGCGCGCAGGCGCCGGAGCTGGTGCTGGTCACCCACAACACCCGCGGCCGCCTGCCGCGCGAGGAGCTGGAGAAGGGCACCTGCGACCTGGCCATCGCCGGCTTCTACGCCGACCTGCCGGACACCCTGCGCCAGCAGCGCCTGTTCGCCGTCGACTTCGTGGTGCTCGCCTCGCGGCACAACCCGCGCCTGGCCGGCGGCCTCGACCTCGACGCCTTCCTCGCCTGCGACCACCTGCTGACCACCCTGACCGGCGACCTGCACGGGCTGGTCGACCGCGCCCTGGAACAGCGCGGCCTGCGCCGCCGGGTGGTCGCCGGGCTGTCCAGCTTCCTCGCCCCGACCCGGCTGATCCCCGGCAGCGACCTGCTGCTCACCTGCCTGCGCTCGATCGCCGAGGACGCCGCGCGCCACGACCCCGAGCTGGTGGTCCACCCGCTGCCGCTCGACGTGCCGCGCGTCGAGCTGATGCAGATCTGGCACGAACGCACCGACAACGACCGCCTGCGCCGCTGGCTGCGCCAGCAGATCAGCGAGGTGGCCGGCCAGCTGCAGCACCCGCAGACCCGCGCCTGAGCCGCGGCGCCAGCCGCTCCCACCGCTCCTCTCCCGCCGGCGCGTGCCGTTCCACGCGCCGGCTCTGACGCCCATGCGAATTCCTGTCAGGATAAAAAAGTTCCTGAAAGGCATGGACGTGCGCGCCGCCTTCGCTTATAAAAACACCAGAACGAAAAATATATTCCCAGCAATCAATATTGTTCGGGAATGAAATCGGGCTTCACCGACGAATTTCTTGCCTTGCGAACGCTGCCGCCACTCCCAGAGGACCCGACATGCAACACGCCCCCCACCACTACGTGATCAAGATCAGCTGCCCGGCGACCTCGGGCATCGTCGCCGCGGTGACCACCTACCTCGCCGACCATGGCTGCTACATCAGCGAGATGGCGCAGTTCGACGACGAGGTCAGCGGCACCTTCTTCATGCGCGCGGTGTTCCGCTTCAACGCCGGTTTCGAGGGCGATATCGCGGAGATCGAGCAGGGCTTCGTCGATGTCGCCGGCAAGTTCGCCATGACCTGGGAGCTGCACGACGCCAGCCAGCCGATGCGCGTGCTGCTGATGGTCAGCAAGTTCGACCACTGCCTGTCCGACCTGCTCTATCGCCAGCAGAAGGGCGAGCTGCACATGCAGATCACCGCCGTGGTTTCCAACCACCTCGACCTGCGCCCGATGGCCGAGCGCGAGGGCATCCGCTTCATCTACCTGCCGGTGACCAAGGAGACCAAGGCCCAGCAGGAGGCCGAGCTGTTGAAGATCGTCGACGAGACCCAGACCGAACTGGTCGTGCTGGCGCGCTACATGCAGATCCTCTCCGACGACCTGTGCAAGCAACTTTCGGGCCGCGCCATCAACATCCACCACTCGTTCCTGCCGGGCTTCAAGGGCGCCAAGCCCTACCACCAGGCCTTTGATCGCGGCGTGAAGCTGATCGGCGCCACCGCCCACTACGTCACCGCCGACCTCGACGAAGGCCCGATCATCGAGCAGGAAGTGCAGCGCGTGGACCACAACTACGCACCGGACGACCTGGTCACCGTCGGCCGCGACACCGAGACCGTGGCCCTGTCCAAGGCGGTCAAGTACCACACCCAGCACCGCGTGTTCCTCAACCACGACAAGACGGTGATCTTCCGATGAGCACGCCCGGCCAACTGATCGACGGCAAGGCCGTCGCCGCCCAGGTCCTCAAGGAAGTCGCCGCCGAGGTCGCCACCCTGCAGGCCGAGGGCATCGCCCCGGCGCTGGCGGTGGTGCTGGTCGGCGACGACCCGGCCAGCCACGTCTACGTGCGCAACAAGGTGCGCAGCGCCGGCGAAGTGGGCATCCGCTCGCTGGAATACCGCCTGCCGGCCGACGCCGGCGCCGAGCAGGTGCTGGCGCTGATCGCCGAGCTGAACGCCGACGCCAGCGTGAACGGCATCCTGGTGCAGCTGCCGCTGCCCAAGCACATCGACGAGACCGCCGTGCTGCAGGCCATCGACCCGGCCAAGGACGTCGACGGCTTCCACAGCGAGAACGTCGGCGGCCTCAGCCAGGGCCGCCCGGTGCTCACCCCGTGCACCCCGGCCGGCTGCATGCGTCTGCTCCGGGACACCCTGGGCGACCTGTCCGGCAAGCACGCGGTGGTGATCGGCCGCTCGAACATCGTCGGCAAGCCGATGGCCGCCCTGCTGCTGGCCGCCGACTGCACGGTGACCGTGCTGCACTCGCGCAGCAAGAACCCGCAGGCGCTGTGCCGCAAGGCCGACATCGTGGTCGCCGCGGTCGGCCGGCCGCGGATGATCGACGCCGAGTGGATCAAGCCCGGCGCGGTGGTGATCGACGTCGGCATCAACCGCATCGAGGAGGACGGCAAGAACCGGCTGGTCGGCGACGTCGACTTCGCCAGCGTGCAGCCGCTCACCGCGGCGATCACCCCGGTGCCCGGCGGCGTCGGCCCGATGACCATCGCCCTGCTGATGCAGAACACGGTCACCGCGGCGCGCCAGCAGCACGGCGCGTCTTCGTCTGCCGGCACGCCGCTGCAGGCGGTCGCCCAGTAATTCATCCACGGTCTGCGAAGGCCGTAACGAGGAGGCAACATGCCTTTCAGTCTTCTTAAATACGGCCTGAGTTCGGAATACCCGGCAGAGGTCGATCTGCCGGCGCCGAAGGAGCTCAAGCCCTCCTACGACGTGGTGATCATCGGCGGTGGCGGCCACGGCCT
>DASQBU010000183.1:0-2646 GCA_035635035.1 Pseudomonas sp. | reverse complement strand
GAAACCGAGCAGCTGTCGATGTCCGGCCAGCGGGTGATCCTCGAGGCGACCGAGCGCATGCACGCGCTGGCCGAGCGGGTGCGCACCTCGGTGAGCCAGGTCGAACGCCTGGAGCAGCGCATCGAGCAGATCACCGCGATCGTCGACTCGATCCAGAACATCGCCCAGCAGACCAACCTGCTGTCGCTCAACGCCGCCATCGAGGCGGCGCGCGCCGGCTCCAGCGGCCAGGGCTTCGCGGTGGTCGCCGCCGAGGTGCGCAGCCTGGCCGGCAGCACCGCGCAGGCCACCGGCTCGATCACCGAGCTGATCGGCGCGATCCGCCAGCAGGCCGGCGAGGTGATGCAGGGCATGGCCGCCAGCCTGAACCAGGTGGAGGACGGCGTGCGCCTGGCCAACGAGGCCGGCACCGCGATCCGCCAGATCCACGACGGCGCCGAGCGGGTGGTCGACGTGGTGCAGCGCTTCTCCAGCGAGGTCGCCGCCGGCTAGCTAGCGGTCGGCGGCGCCGGCCGCGCGGCGGGTCTTCCACAGCGACAGCAGCACGCCGCCGAGCAGCAGGCCGAGGGTCACGCCGAGCGACAGCGCCGCGGGGACCTTGCCGATCAGGCCGGCGAGGAAGATCTTGCCGCCGATGAACATCAGCACCAGCGCCAGGGCGTACTTCAGGTAGGCGAAGCGGTGGATCAGCGCGGCGAGGGCGAAGTACAGCGCGCGCAGGCCGAGGATGGCGAAGATGTTCGAGGTGTAGATCACGAACGGGTCCTGGGTGATGGCGAAGATCGCCGGCACGCTGTCCACCGCGAACAGCAGGTCGGCGCACTCGATCAGCAGCAGGGCGAGCAGCAGCGGGGTGGCCCACAGCACCGGCCGGCCGCTGGCGTCCGCCTGGCGGACGAAGAAGCGCTGGCCGTGCAGCTGTTCGGTGACCCGCAGGTGGCGGCGCAGGAAGCGCACCAGCGGGTTGCTGGCCAGGTCCGGGGCGTCGTCGAGGCGGCTGAACAGCATCTTCACCCCGGTGAGCACCAGGAAGGCGCCGAACACGTAGAGGATCCAGCCGAACTCGTGGATCAGCGCCGCGCCCAGGCCGATCATCAGCGCGCGCAGCACGATCACCCCGACGATGCCCCAGAACAGCACCTTGTGCTGGTATTCGCGCGGAATGGCGAGGAAGCCGAAGATGCTTGCCATGAGGAACACGTTGTCCATCGACAGCGACTTCTCGACCAGGAAGCCGGTCAGGTAGTCCATGCCGGCGGCGCCGCCCTTCTGCGCCGCCACCCACAGGCCGAACAGCAGGCCGGCGCAGATGTAGCCGGCGGACAGCAGCAGGCTTTCGCGCACGCCGATGGCGTGCTGGTCGCGGTGCAGCACGCCGAGGTCGAAGGCCAGCAGGCCGATCACCACGGCGAAGAACATCAGCCACAGCCAGGTGGCGGTGCCGAGGAAGTCGGCGAAGAGGAATGTCTCGAGGGCGGTCATGGGCCCCTCCTTGCAGTCGAAGTGATCTCAACTGTGACTCCGACATGGCGGTGCTGACCGTCAGAGGGGCCCGGCGTCACGCTGTCAGACTAGGAACAGCGCCGGCGCCGGACAAGCGGAGGAGTTTTACAAGGTTTTGCCCCGGCCGCTCAGGCGTCCGCCTGGCGGAACACCAGCGCCTTGAGGCCGCTGTCGGGGTGGATGTCGGCGAACTCCGGCGGGTTGTCCAGGCGCTCGATGAAGCGCAGGCCCGGCGCCTCGGCGGCCATGCCCTGGATCAGGAAGTCGGGACCGACGCCCGGGTCGTTGACGCAGGCCAGCACCGTGCCCCCTTCGGTGAGCAGCTCGGGCAGGCGGCGGAGGATCTTCTGGTAGTCCTTGCTCAGGGCGAAGCTGCCCTTCTGGAACGACGGCGGGTCGATGATGATCAGGTCGAACGGGCCGTCCTTCTTCAGCTTGCCCCACGACTTGAACAGGTCGTGGCCGAGGAAGCTCACCCGGCCGAGGTCGTGGCCGTTCAGCCGGTGGTTGTCGCGCCCGCGGCTCAGCGCCGCCTTGGCCATGTCCAGGTTGACCACCCGCTCGGCGCCGCCGGCGATGGCCGCCACCGAGAAGCCGCAGGTGTAGGCGAACAGGTTGAGCACGCGGAGGCCTTCGGCCTGCTCGCGGACCCAGCGCCGGCCGTAGCGCATGTCGAGGAACAGGCCGTTGTTCTGCTTGCGGCCCAGGTCGAGCTTGAAGCGCAGGCCGTCCTCGTCGATCAGCCACTCCTCCACCTCGTCGCCGAGCAGCCACTCCGCGGCGCTGTCCGGCAGGTAGCGGTGCTGCAGCAGCAGGGTGTGCGCCCCGGCCCGGCGCCACTCGGGGGTGGCGGTCAGGGCGAGCAGCATCTCTTTCAGTCGCGCCAGTTCGGCCGCCTCCGGCTCGCGGAACAGCGCCACCAGCAGCACGCCCTGCAGCCAGTCGGCGGTGACGTGCTCGAGCCCCGGCCAGCGCCGGCCGCGGCCGTGGAACAGGCGGCGGGTCTCGGCGGGCACGCTGCCCAGGGCGGAAGTGAGCTGCTGCTGCAGGGTGGCGAGGGCATCGGCATTCATGGCGGATCGTCGCTGGTTCGGGGCGCGCATTCTAAACGCAGCCGCCGGGCGGCGGGGCAGGGAGGGACGA
>DASQBU010000182.1:0-12518 GCA_035635035.1 Pseudomonas sp. | reverse complement strand
CAGATAGGAGGAGCGGGTCAGCCCCAGGCGCAGGGCATCGAGGACGCGTGCGCGCTCGGCGGCCGTGAGGTCGGCGCCGGCGACCTTCTCGCGGTACAGCCCCATCAGCTCGCTCGGCTCCAGGTGCACGTAGCGCAGCATGTCCTCGATGGTGTCGTGGGTTTCGATGCCGCCGTGGAACACGCTGCCGTCGGCGCGCTGGTAGACGTTCACCGAGTCGGTGTCGCCGAACAGGTTGTGCATGTCGCCGAGGATTTCCTGGTAGGCGCCGACCAGGAACACGCCGAGCAGGTAGTCCTCGCCGTCGCGCAGTTCGTGCACCGGCAGGCTGGTCTCGATGCTCTGCTCGTCGACGTACTGGCGGATCTTGCCGTCGGAGTCGCAGGTCAGGTCCTGCAGCACGGCGCGCCGCGTCGGCTGCTCGTCGAGGCGGTGGAGCGGCGTGATCGGCAGGATCTGCTCGATGGCCCAGGTGTCGGGCAGGCTCTGGAACACCGAGAAGTTGCAGATGTACTTGTCGGCCAGCTTGTCGTTGAGCTCGTCGAGCACGGCGCGGTGCGAGCGCTGGCGGGCCTTGAGCTGCTCGTGCAGGCGCCGGCACAGGGCGAAGTAGGCCTGCTCGGCCAGCGCCTTCTGCGCCAGCGACAGCTTGCCGGCGGAATACTGCGCCGCCACCTCGCCGACGAAGTGGGTGGCGCGCCAGTAGGTCTCGGCGACCATCTCCGGGTCGGTCGGGCCGAGCAGCTCGAGCAGCGCCTGCAGCACCTCGGGCTGCCCGGCGTCCGGTTCGACCGCCGGCACGCGGTCGTCGTGGCGCTCGACGTCGGTGACCTCGACCACCAGCACCGCATGGTGGGCGGTCATCGCCCGGCCGCTCTCGGAGAAGATGTGCGGATGCGGCAGGCCCTGGCGGTCGCAGTACTCCTTGAGCATGCCGACCACGGTGGCCGCGTAGTCCTCCATGTCGTAGTTGACCGAGCTGGCGTTGCGCGAGTGGGTGCCGTCGTAGTCGACGCCCAGGCCGCCGCCGACGTCGACGTGGTCGACCGGCAGGCCCATGGCGCGCAGCTCGCCGTAGTAGCGGATCGCCTCGCGAAAGCCCTTGCGGTAGTCGGCGATGTTGGCGATCTGCGAGCCCATGTGGAAGTGCAGCAGGCGGATGCCCTGCTCCAGCCCGGCGGCGCGCAGGCGCTCGATCACCCGCAGGATCTGCGCGGCGGACAGGCCGAACTTGGACTTCTCGCCGCCGGTGTCGGCCCACTTGCTGGAGGCCAGCGAGGACAGCCGCACGCGCAGGCCGATCTGCGGCTGCACGCCGAGCACCGCCGCCTCCTCGATCAGCAGCGCCACCTCGGATTCCTTCTCGATGACGATGAACAGGTTGTGGCCGAGCTTCTGGCCGAGCAGTGCCAGGTGGATGAATTCGCGGTCCTTGTAGCCGTTGCAGACGATGGTGCCGCCCTTGGGGGCCAGCGCCAGCACCGCCAGCAGCTCGGACTTGGAGCCGGCCTCCAGGCCGATGGCCACGTCGACGGTGGCGATGATGTTCTCCACCACCGCTTCCTGCTGGTTGACCTTGATCGGGTACAGCGCGGTGTAGTCGCTCTGGTAGTCCAGGCGCAGGATGCTGGCGTCGAAGGCGCCGGTGAGCTGGCGCACGCGGTCCTGGAGGATGCCGGGGAAGCGCACCAGCAGCGGCAGGCTGAGCCCCGCCTGGCGCAGCTGGCCGACCAGCGCGTGCAGGTCGATCGGCGCGCCGTGCGGCCCGTGCGGGCGCACCTCGACGTTGCCGGCGGCGTTGAGCGCGTAGTAGCCGGCGCCCCAGTGGCGGATGCCGTAGACGCGGCTGCTGTCGGCCACGCTCCAGGCGCTGTCGTTGTCCCTGCTTGCCTTGGCCATGCACTGCGCTCCCTGTACGGGCGGCCGGCACCACGGCCGCGCTCGGTGGTGCACCCGGCCCGGCAGGCCGGACGCAGGGCGGCTCTCAGCCGCCGGATTTCTTCGCCTTGAAACCGCGCTTGTCCAGCTCGGCGAGCAGCAGCTCGACGTGCTCGCCCTGGATCTCGATCACCCCGTCCTTGAGCGCGCCGCCGGTGCCGCAGCGCTTCTTCAGCGCGGTGGCCAGCTCCTTGAGCTCGTCGCCGGCCAGCGGCACGCCGCTGACCGTGGTCACCGTCTTGCCGCCGCGGCCCTTGGTCTCGCGGCGCACCCGGGCGATGCCGTCGCCGGCCGGCATGACCGGCTGGCCGCAGATGCATTCGCCCACCGGCTTGCCGCAGTCCGGGCAGTGCCGGCCGGCGTCGGTGGAGTAGACCAGCCCGCCGAGGGCGGCGAAGGAGGAAGCCTTCTTGCTCACGTCGCCCTCCTCAACCCTGCTCGAGCAGCTGGCGCAGGTCGATGATCGCCGCGTTGGCGCGCGAGATGTAGTTGGCCATCACCAGCGAGTGGTTGGCGAGGATGCCGAAGCCGTCGCCGTTGAGCACCATCGGGCTCCACAGCGGCGCCTGGGCGGCCTCCAGCTCGCGGATGATCTGCCGCACGCCGACCGTGGCGTTCTTCTTCGCCAGCACGTCGGCGAAGTCGACCTCGATGGCGCGCAGGAAGTGCGACAGCGCCCAGGCCTGGCCGCGCGCCTCGTAGAACACGTTGTCGATCTGCAGCCAGGGGGTCTTGACGATCTCCTCGCTGGCACTGGGGGTGGCGCCGCTGACGTCGGTGTTCAGGCGCATCTGCCCGACGCTGGCGGACAGGCGCTGCGACAGCGAGCCGAGGCGGGTCTCGACGTCGGCCAGCCAGTTGCGCAGGTTGTCGGCGCGGGCATAGAACTGCGCCTGGGCCTGGGCGGGATCGGCCAGGCGCTTCTCGAAACGGGTCAGCGCCTGGATGCCCTCGCGGTACTCCTGTTCGCTGGCCGGCAGCGCCCAGTTCTTGTTGTCGAAGTTGAACTTCGGCTCGGCCTTGGCCAGGTCGGCGTCCTCGGTCGACTGCGACTGCGAGCGGGCGAAGTCCTTGCGCAGCGCGCGGGCCAGGTCGCGGACCTGCACCAGCACGCCGTATTCCCAGTTGGGCATGTTGTCCAGCCACAGGCCGGGCGGGGCGATGTCGTTGGACAGGTAGCCGCCCGGCTTGTCCAGCAGGGTGCCGGCGACCGTCTTCAGGGTCTCCACCGTGGTGTAGCCGCTGACCAGCTGCACCTGGGCCTTCTCCGCCGCCGCCTGGGCATTCTGCTGCACCGGGAACAGCTCGGGTTCGAGGCTCCAGTACCAGCCGACCACCACCGCGCCGAGCAGATAGAGGGCCAGCACGGCACCCACCGCGCGGCTGGCGAACATTCCGCCGAAGTAGCTGCGCGCGTCCACCACCGAGTCGTCGACACTGTCGCGCATGGCGCCGACTTTCTTCTTCCAGTCCAGCATGGCTTCGTCCTTACTCACCGGGTCACAAATTCGCTGGGCAGCCCCTTGGGCCGCGCATTGCGTTCCACTATAAAGCATGCCCACGCCGGGCGTCGGCAGAAAAGCACGGCAGTCTGCCGCTGTCCGTAGCCCCGGCGCTTTCCGGTATCATGCCGGCGTTCCCGAACGAGAGACTGCGATGCGTCGTCTGCTGCCCCTGCTCCTGCTGCTGTTCGTCCTGCCGGCCACCGCCGGGCTGTTCGACAGTCGACCGGCTCCCGCGTTCGGCGGCGGCGCCGCCCTGAACAACAGCGGCGACTTCCTGCCGGTCGCCGAGGCGTTCAAGCCCAGCCTGGTCGACAGCAATGCCCAGCGCGTGAAGCTGCGCTTCGTCAACGCCGAGGGCTACTACCTGTACCGCCACCGCTTCCAGGTGCAGAGCGAGCCGGCCGGACTGGTCAGCGGCCCGCCGAGCCTGCCGGCGGGCAAGCCCAAGCACGACGAGTACTTCGGCGACGTCGAGGTGTACTACGGGGTGATCGACCTGGAGGTGCCGATCGCCAATCCCTCCGGCGCGCCCTTCACCCTCAAGGTGACCTACCAGGGCTGCGCCGACCAGGGCCTGTGCTACCCGCCGGAAACCGCCCGCTTCGCCATCGATGGCGCCGCCGGGGCGCCGGCCACCCCGCTAGCGGCACCGGCCGCCACGCCCGCCAGCGCCACCGCGCCCGCGCAGGCCGCCGCCTGGAGCTGGCACGAGCTGGCGCTGTTCTTCCTCGCCGGCCTCGGCCTGACCTTCACCCCCTGCGTGCTGCCGATGCTGCCGATCCTCTCCGGCGTGGTGCTGCGCGGCCAGGCCGGCGGGATGCGCGGGCTGGTGCTGTCGCTGGCCTACGTGCTGCCGATGGCCGCCTGCTTCGCCGTGCTCGGCGCGCTGATGGGCCTGTTCGGCGCCGAACTCAACCTGCAGGCGCGCCTGCAGTCGCCCTGGGTGCTGGGGCCCTTCGCGCTGTTCTTCGCCGCCTTCGCCCTGGCCATGTTCGGCGTCTACGAGCTGCGCCTGCCGGCCGCCGTGCGCGAGCCGCTCGACCGCCTGGCCGGCCATGCCCGCGGCGGCTCGCTGCTCGGCGCGGCGCTGCTCGGCGTGCTGTCCAGCCTGCTGGTGTCGCCCTGCGTGTCGGCGCCGCTGGCCGGCGCGCTGCTGTACATCAGCGCCAGCGGCGACGCCCTGGGCGGCGGCCTCAAGCTGTTCGTCCTCGGCCTGGGCATGGGCGCGCCGCTGGTGCTGTTCGCCACCGGCGGCGGCGCCCTGTTGCCGCGCTCGGGAGTGTGGATGACCACGGTGCGCAACGCCTTCGGCGTGCTGCTGCTGGCGGTGGCGATCTGGCTGCTCGACCGCGTGCTGCCCGGCCCGGCGAGCCTCGCCCTGTGGGGCCTGCTGGCCGGCGGGGTGGCGCTGAATCTCGGCGCGCTGGAGTGGGTGCCCAAGACCCACCGCCAGCGCCTGGCCCAGCTGTTCGGCCTGGCCCTGCTGGTCTACGCGCTGGCCGCCTGGACCGGCGCGCTGCGCGGCGAGAGCGATCCGCTGCGCCCCTTCGGTCGTGCGGCGCTGGCCGCCGACACACCGGCCAGCGCCAGCCACGCCGGCTGGCAGACCGTGACCAGCCCGGCCGAGCTGGACGCCGCCTTCGCCGCGGCCCGCGCCGCCGGCCAGCCGCTGGCGCTGGACTGGTACGCCGACTGGTGCATCAGCTGCAAGGTGATGGAGCGCGAGGTGTTCGCCGCCGCGCCGGTGGCCGCCGCGCTGGAGCGCTTTCGTCTGGTGCGCTTCGACATGACCGCCGGCAGCCCGGAGCAGCGCGCGCTGCTCGACCGCTACCGGCTGTTCGGCCCGCCGGCGCTGCTGCTGTTCGCCGCCGACGGCCGCGAATGGGCCGACCTGCGGGTGATCGGCGAAACCGACGCCGCCGGCCTCGCCGCCCAGCTGGACAAAGCCCGAGCGCGCCTCTAGGGCAACGACTCCGGCCATCGTCAGCCATCGTGCAGCCATCTACGGCAAAAACCCGAGCGGCTGGACAGCCGCCCGGGTTTTCCGGCATAGTCCCGCATCTTTTTTCGCACCCCCTGACAGGACACCGCCCGCATGGCCACCTTCCTGGTCCTCCATGGTCCCAACCTGAACCTGCTGGGCACCCGCGAGCCGGGCGTCTACGGCGCCACCACCCTCGCCGACATCAACGCCGACCTGGAGGCACGCGCCCGTGCCGCTGGCCATCACCTGCAGCACCTGCAGAGCAACGCCGAGTATGAGCTGATCGAGCGCATCCACGCCGCGCGCGGCGAGGGCGTCGACTTCATCATCATCAACCCGGCCGCGTTTACCCATACCAGCGTCGCATTGCGTGACGCGCTGCTGGCGGTGAGCATCCCATTCATCGAAGTTCACCTGTCGAACGTGCACAAACGCGAACCTTTCCGCCACCACTCCTACTTTTCCGACGTGGCGGTAGGCGTGATCTGCGGTCTCGGCGCCAGCGGTTACCGCCTGGCCCTGGAAGCCGCCATCGAACAACTGCAACGCCCCTGACCTCTTTTGGAGCGCCCTGATGGATATTCGTAAAGTCAAGAAACTGATCGAGCTGCTGGAAGAATCCGGTATCGACGAGCTGGAAATCTGTGAAGGCGAAGAATCCGTTCGCATCAGCCGCCACAGCAACAAGCAGCCGCAGTACGCCGCCCAGCCGGTCTACGCTGCCGCGCCGGCCCCGGCGCCGGTCGCCGCCCCGGCTCCGGCTGCCGCCCCGGCCGCTGCCGCCGCTCCGGCCGCCGCTGCGCTGAGCGGCCACGTGGTGCGCTCGCCGATGGTCGGCACCTTCTACCGCGCCTCCTCGCCGGACGCCAAGCCGTTCGCCGAAGTCGGCCAGACCGTCAAGAAGGGCGACATCCTGTGCATCGTCGAAGCGATGAAGATGATGAACCACATCGAGGCCGAAGCCAGCGGCACCATCGGCCAGGTTCTGGTGGAAAACGGCCATCCGGTTGAATTCGACCAGCCGCTGTTCACCATCGTCTGACACGCGGAGATCCTGCGATGTTGCAAAAAGTCCTGATTGCCAACCGCGGCGAGATCGCCCTGCGCGTGCTGCGCGCGTGCAAGGAAATGGGCATCAAGACCGTGGCGGTGCACTCGACTGCCGACCGCGATCTGATGCACGTGTCGCTGGCCGATGAGTCCGTCTGCATCGGCCCGGCCGCCTCCGCCCAGTCCTACCTGAGCATCCCGGCGATCATCGCCGCCGCCGAAGTCACCGGCGCCGACGGCATCCACCCGGGCTACGGCTTCCTCGCCGAGAACGCCGACTTCGCCGAGCAGGTGGAGAAATCCGGCTTCACCTTCATCGGCCCGACCGCCGACGTGATCCGCCTGATGGGCGACAAGGTCTCGGCCAAGAACGCCATGAAGAAGGCCGGCGTGCCGACCGTGCCGGGCTCCGACGGCCCGCTGCCGGAAGACGAGGAAGAAGCGCTGAAGATCGCCCGCGAAGTGGGCTATCCGGTGATCATCAAGGCCGCCGGCGGCGGCGGTGGTCGCGGCATGCGCGTGGTGCACAAGGAGGAGGACCTGATCGCCTCCGCCAAGCTGACCCGCACCGAGGCCGGCGCGGCGTTCGGCAACCCGATGGTTTACCTGGAGAAGTTCCTGGTCAACCCGCGCCACGTCGAAGTCCAGGTGCTGTCCGACGGCCAGGGCAACGCCGTGCACCTGGGCGACCGCGACTGCTCGCTGCAGCGCCGCCACCAGAAGGTGATCGAGGAAGCGCCCGCCCCGCTGATCGACGAGGACGCCCGCCGCAAGGTCCAGGCCCACTGCGTGCAGGCGTGCATCGACATCGGCTACCGCGGCGCCGGCACCTTCGAGTTCCTCTATGAAGACGGTCGTTTCTACTTCATCGAGATGAACACCCGCGTGCAGGTGGAACACCCGGTCACCGAGATGGTCACCGGCGTCGACATCGTCAAGGAGATGCTGCGCATCGGTGGCGGCGAGAAGCTGTCGATCACCCAGAACGACGTGGTGATCCGCGGCCATGCCATCGAATGCCGGATCAACGCCGAAGACCCGCGCACCTTCATGCCCAGCCCCGGCAAGGTCAAGCACTTCCATGCCCCGGGCGGCAACGGCGTGCGCGTCGACTCGCACCTGTACGACGGCTACTCGGTACCGCCGTACTACGATTCGCTGATCGGCAAGCTGATCACCTTCGGCGCCACCCGCGACGAAGCCATGGGCCGCATGCGCAACGCCCTGGACGAGCTGATCGTCGACGGCATCAAGACCAACGCCCCGCTGCACCAGGACCTGGTGCGCGACCCCGGCTTCTGCAAGGGCGGCGTGAACATCCACTACCTGGAAAAGAAACTGGGTATGGACAAGCACTGAGCCACAAGCTCGGCGCTGGCACAGAGGCCGCCTTCGGGCGGCCTCTGTCGTTTGTGCCGCCATGCTCTGCGTAGGGTGGAAACTCGCGTAGCGATTTTCCACCAGGCGTCCCGCGCCGGCGGTGGAAAAGACCTGCGGTCGTTTTCCACCCTACAAGGGCCGCTGGCAGCGCACCCGCCCGCTCCAGTAAGCTTGCCCGCCATTCCCCCCTTTACCGAGAGACCGCCCATGCCCTGGCTGCAAATCCGCCTCGCCATCACCCCCGACCAGGCCGCCGAGCTGGAAGACCAGCTGCTGGAGCTGGGCGCGGTCTCGGTGACCTTCATGGACGCCGAGGACCAGCCGATCTTCGAGCCGGACCTCGGCACCACCCCGCTGTGGACCCACACCCACCTGCTCGCCCTGTTCGAGGACGGCACCGACGCCGCCGCGGTGCTCGCCCACCTGCAACTGCTGCGCGGCGGCGAACTGCCCGAGACCCAGGTCGAACGCATCGAGGACCAGGACTGGGAGCGCAGCTGGATGGACAACTTCCAGCCGATGCGCTTCGGCCGCCGCCTGTGGATCGTGCCGAGCTGGCACCAGGCGCCGGAGCCCGAGGCGGTCAACCTGCTGCTCGACCCGGGCCTGGCCTTCGGCACCGGCACCCACCCGACCACCGCGCTGTGCCTGGAGTGGCTGGACGGCCAGGACCTGACCGGCTGCACCGTGCTGGACTTCGGCTGCGGCTCGGGCATCCTCGCCATCGCCGCCCTGCTGCTCGGCGCGCCGCAGGCGGTCGGCACCGACATCGATCCGCAGGCCTTGGAGGCCTCGCGCGACAACGCCGCGCGCAACGGCATCGACCCGGCGCGCTTCCCGGTCTACCTGCCCGCCGACCTGCCGCAGCAGCCGGCCGAGGTGGTGGTGGCCAACATCCTCGCCGGCCCGCTGGTGCAGCTGGCGCCGACCATCACCGGCCTGGTCAAGGCGGGCGGCCGCCTGGCGCTGTCCGGCATCCTCGCCGAGCAGGCCGAGGAAGTGCGCGCCGCCTACGCCGGCGCCTTCGAGCTCGACCCCACCGCCGAGAAGGACGGCTGGGTGCGCATCAGCGGCATCCGCCGCTGAGCTAGAATCAACCCCTGACCTGTTGCGGATCGCTGCCAGCATGACCGAGTCGTTCGTCACCCAGTGTCCCCATTGCCAGACCCGCTTCCGCGTCACCCGCGCGCAGCTCGGCATGGCCCGCGGCGCCGTGCGCTGCGGCGCCTGCCTGCAGACGTTCAACGCCGCCGAGCACCTGGCCGGCGAAACGCCGGCCAGCCCCGCGCCGAGCGCGACCGAGGCGAAGGCCAGCGACGGCGAGCAGCGCACCGACCTGACCGCCGAGGCCGCCGAAGCGCTGGCCGGCGGCCTCGCCGACAGCGCCACCGCGAGCATCCAGCCGGCCGGCTACACCCCGGCACCGCCCCTGCCGGCGGCGGAGGAAAGCCCGCGCCCGGCGCCCCCGGCGGCCGACGACACCCTGTGGATCCACGACGACCTCGACCTCGACAGCCTCAACCTCGAGCTCGACGAGGAGCTGGCCAAGCTCGGCCCCGACGACTTCGAGCTGAGCAGCGAGTTTCGCGACTACCAGCCCTCCTCCTCGCCGTTCGGCAGCGCCGAACCGAGCCGCGAGCCCCACGACGAAAGCTGGGTCGAGGCGCTGCTCAACGACCAGCCGGCCACCCCCGCCGCCGCGCCGGCCGAACCGCCGCGCCCGGCAACCCCGCCCCGCCCGCACGACGAGCCGCTGCCCGAGCAGGACAAGGTCGACGAGGACTTCCCCGAACTCGAGGACGACGCCGAGGAGGCCGCCCGCCACAGCCCGGCGACGGGGCTGAGCGCCGAGCGCGAGCAGCCGCTGTCGGTCAGCGAGGCCGCCGCCGCCCTGGCCGCCAGCGCTGCCGCGCGCAGCGAGCCGCGGCTGCGCGACGAGGGCCTGCGCCATCTCAGCGACGAGCCGCTGCAGCTCGAGTGGCAGCCGCCCAAGGCGAACTGGGGCCGGCGCCTGCTGTGGCTGCTGCTGATCCTGCTGGCGCTGGCCGGCCTGGCCGGGCAGTACGTCTACTACCATCTCGGCGAGCTGGCGCGCCAGGAACAGCTGCGCCCCTGGCTGGAGAAGGCCTGCCCGCTGTTCGGCTGCCAGCTGCCGCCGCGGGTCGACGTCAGCCTGATCAAGAGCAGCAACCTGACGGTGCGCAGCCACCCGAGCCACCCCGGGGCGCTGACCGTCGACGCGATCATCTACAACCGCGCCGACTTCGCCCAGCCGTTCCCGCTGCTCGAACTGCGCTTCGAGGACCTCAACGGCCAGCCGCAGGCCAGCCGCCGCTTCAAGCCCAGCGAATACCTCGGCGGCGAACTGGCCGGGCGCAAGGACATGCCGCCGCAGACGCCGATCCACATCGCCCTGGAGATCCTCGACCCGGGCGCCCAGGCGGTGAACTACAGCCTGGCCTTCCACTCGCCGGACTGAGTCCCCAGCGCCGCCGCCGGGGCGGCGCTGTTCAAAAAATACCCAGAACAGCCTTTATCCGCACCCCCGGAGCGGGTATCATCGCCACCCTTTTCCAGCAGCTGATTTGCCCCTGCGGCAGGGATACCCCATGTCGGTGGTTAGCATCGGCCCCTACACACTCCCCAATCGCGTGATCCTGGCCCCGATGGCCGGCGTCACCGATCGCCCGTTCCGCCAACTGTGCCGCCGCCTCGGCGCCGGCCTGGTGGTGGCCGAAATGCTCACCAGCGACGTGCGCCTGTGGCACAGCCGCAAGTCGCGCCTGCGCATGCTCCACGACGGCGACCCCGAGCCGCGCTCGGTGCAGATCGCCGGCGGCGACCCGCAGATGCTCGCCGAGGCGGCGCGGCGCAACGTCGAGCTGGGCGCGCAGATCATCGACATCAACATGGGCTGCCCGGCCAAGAAGGTCTGCAACAAGGCCGCCGGCTCGGCGCTGATGAAGGACGAGCAACTGGTCGGGCAGATCCTCGACGCGGTGGTCGCCGCCGTCAACGTGCCGGTGACCCTGAAGATCCGCACCGGCTGGGACCGCGACAACAAGAACGGCGTGACCATCGCGCGCATCGCCGAGCAGGCCGGCATCGCCGCCCTCTCGGTGCACGGGCGCACCCGCGCCGACCTGTACACCGGCGAGGCCGAGTACGCCACCCTCGCGGCGATCCGCGAGGCGGTCGACCTGCCGCTGTTCGCCAACGGCGACATCGACTCGCCCGAGAAGGCCCGCGCGGTGCTCGACGCTACCGGCGCCGACGCGGTGATGATCGGCCGCGCCGCCCAGGGCCGGCCGTGGATCTTCCGCGAGATCGACCATTTCCTCCGCACCGGCGCCCGGCTGCCGGCGCCCTCGCTCGCCGAGATCGAACGCATCCTCCTCGAGCACCTGGCCGAGCTGCATGCCTTCTACGGGCCCGAGCAGGGCCTGCGCATCGCCCGCAAGCACGTCGGCTGGTACCTGGCGACCCTCCCCGGCGCCCAGGACTTTCGCAGCGAATTCAACCGTCTGGACTGCCCCGCCGCGCAGCACGAACAGGTGCGCCGCTTCTTCGCCAGGCAACAGGACATCTGCCGTGGGACGGCCGCATGACGAACTTGAACGAGAATTTTGTAAGTGGAATCACTGCCGTGAGCGACAACGCCAACCTGAAACAGCACCTCATCGCCCCCAGCGAGGAGCGGCAGACCCTGCGCGACAGCGTGGAGCAGGCCCTGCACAACTACTTCGCCCACCTCGACGGCCAGCCGGTGACCGACGTCTACAATCTGGTGCTGTCGGAAGTGGAAGCGCCGCTGCTGGAAACCGTGATGCGCTACGTCAAGGGCAACCAGACCAAGGCCTCCGAGCTGCTCGGCCTGAACCGCGGCACCCTGCGCAAGAAGCTCAAGCAGTACGACCTGCTGTAACCCGATTCGCTTGAAGGGGGAGCAGGCCCGCCTGCTCCCTTTTTCGTCCAATCCTGTCCTGATGGAATCCGAGATGACCGACCAGACCACCCGCCTCCCCGTCCGCCGCGCGCTGATCAGCGTGTCCGACAAGACCGGCGTCGTCGACTTCGCCCGCGAACTCGCCGCCCTCGGCGTCGAGATCCTCTCCACCGGCGGCACCTTCAAGCTGCTGCGCGACAACGGCATCGCCGCCGTGGAAGTGGCCGACTACACCGGCTTCCCGGAAATGATGGACGGCCGGGTGAAGACCCTGCATCCGAAGATCCACGGCGGCATCCTCGGCCGCCGCGCACTGGACGGCGCGGTGATGGCCGAGCACGGCATCCGGCCGATCGACCTGGTCGCGGTCAACCTCTACCCGTTCGCCGCCACCGTGGCCAAGCCGGGCTGCACCCTGGCCGACGCCATCGAGAACATCGACATCGGCGGCCCGACCATGGTCCGCAGCGCGGCGAAGAACCACAAGGACGTCGCCATCGTGGTCAACGCCGGTGACTACGCCGGCGTGGTCGAGTCCCTGAAGAACGGCGGCCTGACCTACGCGCAGCGCTTCGACCTGGCCCTCAAGGCCTTCGAGCACACCGCCGCCTACGACGGCATGATCGCCAACTACCTGGGCACCATCGACCAGGCCGCCGAGACCCTGTCCACCGAAGGCCGCAGCGAATTCCCGCGCACCTTCAACAGCCAGTTC
>DASQBU010000181.1:0-2654 GCA_035635035.1 Pseudomonas sp. | reverse complement strand
CGCGCGGTCTGGAACAGGCGCAGCAGCACCTGGCCGAAGGAGATGTCCTTGAGCGGCTTCTCGAACACCGGCTCGCAGACGGTGCGGATCGCCGCCTCGAAGTCGTTGACCGGGGTGTCGGCCGGCACCCAGCCGGAGTCGATGTGCAGCTGCGCCACCTTGCGGTAGTCGCGCTTGAAGAAGGCCAGCAGGTTGCGCGCCAGGTAGTCCTGGTCCTCGGCGGTCAGGCTGCCGATGATCCCGCAGTCGATGGCGATGTACTGCGGGTCGTGCGGCGTGCGGGTGCTGACGAAGATGTTGCCGGGGTGCATGTCGGCGTGGAAGAAGCTGTCGCGGAACACCTGGGTGAAGAAGATCTCCACGCCGCGCTCGGCCAGTTTCTTCATGTCGGTGTGCTGGTCGTGCAGGGCGTCCAGATCGGTCACCGGCACGCCGTAGATGCGCTCCATGACCAGCACCTTGGGCCGGCACCAGTGCCAGTACACCTGCGGCACGTAGAGCAGCTTGGAGTCTTCGAAGTTGCGCCGCAGCTGGGTGCCGTTGGCCGCCTCGCGCATCAGGTCGAGTTCGTCGAAGATGGTCCGCTCGTAGTCGCTGACCACCTCCACCGGACGCAGGCGGCGGGCATCGCTGGAGACGCGCTCGGCGATCTTCGCCAGCACGAACAGCCAGGCCATGTCCTGGCGGATCACCGGCTCGAGGCCCGGGCGGACCACCTTGACCACCACGTCCTCGCCGCTGCGCAGCTCGGCGGCGTGCACCTGGGCCACCGAGGCGCTGGCCAGCGGCTGGCGCTCGAAGCGCCTGAACACCTGGTCGATGGGCGCGCCGAGCTGCTGCTCGATCAGCGCCACCGCCTGCTCCGGCGGGAACGGCGGCACCTTGTCCTGCAGGTGGGCCAGCTCCTCGGCGATGTCCGGCGGCAGCAGGTCGCGGCGGGTGGACAGCAGCTGGCCGAACTTGATGAACACCGGGCCGAGGTCTTCCAGGCTGCGGCGCAGGCGCTCGCCGCGCGACATGGCCAGCGGCGCGCGCGGCAGCCAGCGCCAGGGCATGGCGCGCAGCAGGGTGCGCAGCCACCAGGGCAGCGGCAGGTCGAGCAGCAGCTCGTCGAGCTGGTAACGGACGGCGGTGCGCTGGATGCGGATCAGGCGGCGCAGGGCGAGCAGCTTCATGCGGTCAGTCGGGTTCCGGAAGGCGGCGGGCAAGGCGCTCGCTGCGCGCCTCGAGACGGTCGAGGGCGAGCTTGAGCTCGTCCAGCGCGGCGAACTGCGCCTCGGCCTCGCGGCGGCCGACCAGGGTGCGCGACTCCTCGGCCAGCCAGTCGGCCAGGTTCAGGCGCAGGCTGGCGAGGGCATCGCCGCTCCAGGCGGCGGCGCCGTGCAGCGGGCGGGCCAGGGCGACCGCGCCGAGCGGGCCGAGCCACTCGGCCAGGGCGCCTTCCCAGTCCAGTTCGAGGTCCTGGAGGATCGCCGCCAGGTCGAGCAGGCCGGCGCTGTGGCCGTCCAGCTCGACGTCGGGGGCGTGCAGCACGGCGGTCTTGTCGCGGCGGGTGGCCAGTTGCAGCAGGCGGCTGGCCGGCGCGCGCAGGGTGCAGTCGGCCTCGGCGGCCCAGTGGCCGGCCAGGCGCAGGCCGTCGCCGCCGGGCAGCAGGTACAGGCGCAGGGCCGGCGCGCGGCACTCGACGGCGATCACCCGGCCTTCCAGGGCGGCCAGGCGCGGCCGGGCGGTGAGGTCCAGGGCCAGCACCCGGTTGAGGCCGGCCTCGACGCCGGCGAGCAGCGCGGTGGTGAGCATCAGGGCTTGATGCCGCGGTGCAGGGCGACGATGCCGCCGGTCAGGTTGTGGTAGGTGACCAGGTCGAAACCGGCGTCGACCATCATGCCCTTGAGGGTTTCCTGGTCGGGGTGCATGCGGATCGACTCGGCCAGGTAGCGGTAGCTGTCGGCGTCGTTGGTGATCAGCTTGCCGGCCAGCGGCATGAAGGCGAACGAGTAGGCGTCGTAGGCCTTGCCCAGCAGGCTGCTGGACGGCTTGGAGAATTCCAGCACCAGCAGGCGGCCGCCCGGCTTGAGCACGCGCAGCATGGAGCGCAGGGCGTCTTCCTTGTGGGTGACGTTGCGCAGGCCGAAGGCGATGGTGACCACGTCGAAGTGGTTGTCGGGGAACGGCAGCTTCTCGGCGTCGGCCTGGACGAAGCTGACGTTGCCGGCCACGCCGCAGTCGAGCAGCTTGTCGCGGCCGACCTTGAGCATCGAGTCGTTGATGTCGGCCAGCACCACCTCGCCGGTCGGGCCGACCAGGCGCGAGAACTGGCGGGTCAGGTCGCCGGTGCCGCCGGCGATGTCGAGCACGCGGTTGCCCGGGCGCACGCCGGACAGCTCGATGGTGAAGCGCTTCCACAGGCGGTGCATGCCGCCGGAGAGCACGTCGTTCATCAGGTCGTACTTGGCGGCCACCGAGTGGAACACCTCGGCCACCTTCTTCGCCTTCTGGCTCTCCGGCACGTTCTGGTAGCCGAAGTGGGTGGTGGGCTCGGCGGAGTCGGGCTTGCGCGGTTCGCTCATGTCGCAGTCACCTGGGAAAATGTGGCGGCCATTCTAATCCCGGCGCCGGGCTTTGTCTTGGCACGAGACGGGCGCAGGCGTCGCATG
>DASQBU010000180.1:0-5035 GCA_035635035.1 Pseudomonas sp. | reverse complement strand
AAGCTCTTGCCGAACCAGCTGGTGTCACGGTCGAAATACAGGCCGCCGTCGACGCTGTAGATCGGCACGCTGCGGTCCTGGTTGCTCTTGAACTGCTGTTCGGCGAACAGGGTGCTCTTGCCGCGCGAGTCGGGAGTGAGGTCGTACTTGGTGTAGGCGTACTTGACCGACGGCTTGAGATAGCCCCAGGTCCATTCCAGCGGCAGGCTGACGCCAGGCTCCAGGTTCAGACGGTCGCCTTCGGCGCGCGCGAGTCCTGGAATTTGTTCGTCATACCACTGCTGGGTGTTGCCATTCTGGTCGGTGAAGTTGCCGCTGCGCAGGCTGCGCTGGAAACTGACGAACTCGGTGCCGTAGGTGATATGCAGTCCATTTGGTTGGAACGGCAGGGCCCCGTCGAGAGTGATCTGCGGCAGGCGGTCGTAGGGGGTGATGTCGACCACGTTGGTCGGTTCGTAGGCGTGCACTGCGACCCGTGCGGTGTAGCTGTCGCCACGCCAGCTCAGGCTGCCGCGCTGATTGAGCCAGGCGGGTTTGCTGAGACCCAGGTCGGTTTTCAGGTCCTGGAAATAGTAGGGGTCGCTGATGTCGGTGTAGTCGACTTCGGCCAGCAAACGCGAATCCAGGCCGCCCTTGTGCTGCCAGTTGTACATCCAGCGCTGGCTCTGGTAGTCCGACTGCAGCTTGCGCTCGTTGTCCTGGTCGTCCAGCCAGGCGCCGCCGACCTGGCCTTCGCTGGTCGGCGTCAGGTAGCGGAACTCGCCCTCCATCATCAGGCCGCGGTTGGCCATGTACCTGGGGTAGAGGGTGGCGTCGTAGTTGGGCGCCAGGTTGAAGTAGTAGGGCGTCAGCAGGTAGCCGCCGGTCTTGCCCGACGAGCCGAAGCTCGGCGGCAGGAAGCCGGAGGCGCGGCGGTTGTCGATCGGGAAGTACATGTACGGGGTGTAGAACACCGGTACATCCTTCACCCGCAGGGTCACGTTGCGCGCGGTGCCGAAGCCGGTGGCCGGGTCCAGCTTGATGTTGTTGCCCTTGAGGACCCAGGTGTTTTCGCCCGGCTCGCAGCGGGTGTAGGTGCCGTTCTTCAGGCGGATCACCGCGTCGTCCTGGCGCTTGGCGTACTCGGCGCTGCCGCGCACCTTGCCGGCGTGCATCACGTACTCGGCGTTGTCGACCTTCGCCTCGCCGTTGTCCAGTTGCAGCTGGGCGTGGTCGCCGACGATCAGGGCGCCCCTGTCGCGCAGGCGCACGTTGCCGTTCAGTTCGCCGCGATTCTCCTGCTGGTGCAGGCTGGCTTCGTTGGCCTCCGCCTGCATGCTGCCCTGGCGCAGCACCACATCACCGGCCAGGGTGGTGGTTTCGCTCTGCTCCTCGTAGCGCGAGGCGCGCGCGGACACGTAGGTCGGCGCCTCGCTCTGCGGCGTGCGGTCGTCCATGCCGGGCCGCTTGGGCTCGACGTAGGTGCCGGCGCAATAGGGGGCGATTTCCTTCAGCTGGTCCGCATTCAGCTTTTCGCGCGGGACCCAGTCGAGATGGCTGTAGTCGGCACTGCGTGCGGCCAGCGCGCGGCCGCCGCTCTCGGTGACCTGCGCGGTGGCCTTCGCGCCGACGGACGACGGAGTCGGCGCGGCGCCGGCTTCGGTGTGCTGCGGGCGTGGTGGCAGGGCGGCGCTGGGCGCTTTTTGCAGGCAAGACCAGCCGCCGGTGGCGGAGGCCTGGCAGTTGAACTGCTCGGCGGCATGCAGGTGCGGGGCGGACCCCATGGCCAGCAGGCTGCCGGTCACCAGGAGGGGGAATTTTCTGCGGAACAGGGGAGGGGTAAGAGCCATCTGAGTTATGTCCGGGCTTCCTGCGCGCCAACAGCCGTGCGGCCGCACGCCTTTCGATGGGCTGGAGTAAGATCCGCGATAATAAATCAATGCGTCACGCAACGGCTAGCGTAGAAGGGGAGCCTGCGAATGTCTGTGGATGAACGATACGAAAACCTGATGCGCTGGCTGGATCGCTGTCTGCCCGAAGTGTTCGCCGCGCGCGACTGGGGTATTCCCGGGGCGGCGCGCCTGACCCCGGCGAGCAGCGATGCCAGCTTTCGCCGCTATTTCCGCTGGGAGGATGGCGCGCGCAGCCTGATCGTCATGGACGCGCCGCCGCCGCAGGAGGACTGCCGACCGTTCGTCAAGGTCGCCGGCCTGCTGGCCGAAGCGGGCGTGCACGTGCCGGAGATCCTCGCCGCCGATCTGGAGCAGGGCTTCCTGCTGCTGCCGGACCTCGGTCGGCAGACCTATCTGGACGTGATCCATGAAGGCAACGCCGACGCGCTGTTCGAGGATGCCCTGCAGGCGCTGGTGGCCTTCCAGCGCCTGCCGGTGGAGGGGCGGCTGCCGGCCTACGACGAGGCGCTGCTGCGCCGCGAGCTGCAGCTGTTCCCCGACTGGTACCTGCAGCGCCATCTGGGCGTGACCCTCGATGGCGCCGCGCTGGCGGCCTGGCAGCAGACCTGCGACCTGCTGGTGGCCAGCGCGCTGGCCCAGCCGCGGGTGCTGGTGCATCGCGACTACATGCCGCGCAACCTGATGCTCAGCGCGCCCAACCCCGGCGTGCTGGATTTCCAGGACGCGGTGTTCGGCCCGGTCAGCTACGATGTCACCTGCCTGTTCAAGGACGCCTTCCTCAGCTGGCCGCAGGCGCGCGTCGACGCCTGGCTGGCACGCTACTGGACGTTGGCGATCGGTGCCGGTATCCCGCTGCCGGCCAGCTTCGCCGAGTTCCAGCGCGCCAGCGACCTGATGGGCGCGCAGCGCCACCTCAAGGTGATCGGCATCTTCGCGCGCATCTGCCACCGCGACGGCAAGCCCAAGTACCTGGCCGACGTGCCGCGCTTCTTCGCCTACCTGCGCGAGGTGCTCGCCCGCCGTCCGGAACTGGCGCCGCTCGGCGAGCTGCTCGCCAGTCTGCCGCAGGAGCCCTTGGCATGAAGGCGATGATCCTCGCCGCCGGCAAGGGCGAGCGCCTGCGCCCGCTGACCCTGCACACCCCCAAGCCGCTGGTGCCGGTCGGCGGCGTGCCGCTGATCGAGTATCACATCCGTGCCCTGGTCACGGCGGGCTTCCGCGAGTTGGTGATCAACCATGCCTGGCTCGGTGCGCAGATCGAGGCCTACCTGGGCGATGGCGCGCGCTTCGGCGTGCAGATCGCCTACTCGGCCGAGGGCGAGCCGCTGGAGACCGGCGGTGGCATCCACCGTGCCCTGCCGCTGCTCGGTGACGATCCCTTCCTGCTGATCAACGGCGACATCTGGACCGACTACGACTTCGCCGCCCTGCGCCGCGCCCCCCAGGGCCTGGCCCACCTGGTGCTGGTCGACAACCCGGCGCACCACCCCGAAGGCGACTTCTGCCTGCAGGACGGCCGCGCCGCGCCGCGCGGCGCGCAGGCCGGGCTGACCTACAGTGGCATCGCCGTGCTCGATCCGGGGCTGTTCGCCGGCTGCCGGCCGGGGGCGTTCAAGCTGGCGCCGCTGCTGCTCGAGGCGATGGGCCGCGGCCAGGTCAGCGGCGAGCACTTCCGCGGCCGCTGGGTCGACGTCGGCACCCACGAGCGTCTCGCCGAGGTCGAGCGCCTGCTGGCGGAGCGCGGCTGATGCTCTGGCCGGCCTGCGCCCTCGGCGGCCTGGCCGGCTTCGCCCTGGCCAGCATCCCCGGCGCGCTGCTCGGCGGCCTGCTCGGCCAGTTGCTCGACCGTCGCCTGCAGCTGCACGACTGGCACGACCTGCGCGAGCGCCTCGCCGGGTTGACCGCGGCGCAGCGCGACGCCGTCCTCCTGCTGCAGTTGCTCGGCCGGCTGGCCGCCGCCGATCCGGCGGCCGCGGCGGCGCAGCAGCGCCTGCTGGCACGGGAGTGCCAGCGTCTGCCGCTGGCGCCGGAACTGGCCCGCGCCGCCTTCGCGCGTGGCGCGGCGCTGGTCCCGCAGGCGAGCCTGGCACGCCTGCGCCAGCGTCCGGCGCGCATCGACAGCGTGCTGCGCGCCTGCTGGCGCATGGCCTGGGCCGGCGGGCGCTGCACGCCGGCGGCGCGCGCGCTGCTCGCCGTGTGGGGCGCCGCGCTGGGGCGCTCGCCGGCGCAGTTGGCGGAGCTGGAAGCCGCCGCGCGCGGCCTGCTGCTGGCGCCGGCGGACGACGCCCGGCGCCGCGCCCTGCAGCTGCTCGGCGTCGCCGCCGACACCCCGCTGGCCGAGGTGCGCCGCGCCTACCGGCGCCAGCTCAGCCGCCACCACCCGGACAAGCTGGCCGGCGCCGATGCCGCGCAACTGGCCGCCGCCACCGAGACCACCCGCCGCCTGCACGAGGCCTGGGCGCTGCTGCGCGAGCGCCAGCGCCGCCGTTGAGCGCCGCCCGGCCAGCGCGGCACCGGCAGTCGGGGTACAATCGGCGCCATCCGCTTCCCGCTCCCATCGAGGTTTCCATGCAGCCGTTCGCCATCGCCCCGTCGATCCTCTCCGCCGATTTCGCCCGTCTCGGCGAGGAGGTGGACAAGGTCCTCGCCGCCGGCGCCGACATCGTCCACTTCGACGTGATGGACAACCACTACGTGCCCAACCTGACCATCGGCCCGATGGTCTGCAGCGCCCTGCGCAAGTACGGCATCACGGCGCCGATCGACGCGCACCTGATGGTCAAGCCGGTGGACCGCATCATCGGCGACTTCATCGAGGCCGGCGCCAGCTACATCACCTTCCACCCGGAGGCCAGCGAGCACATCGACCGTTCGCTGCAGCTGATCCGCGACGGCGGCTGCAAGGCCGGCTTGGTGTTCAATCCGGCCACCCCGCTGAGCTATCTGGATCATGTGATGGACAAGCTGGACATGATTTTGCTGATGTCGGTCAACCCGGGCTTCGGCGGCCAGAAGTTCATCCCCTACGTGCTGGACAAGGCGCGCAAGGTGCGCGCGATGATCGACGCCGGCAAGTACAACTGCCGCCTGGAGATCGACGGCGGCGTCGGTCCTGCCAACATCAAGGAAGTGGCCGAAGCCGG
>DASQBU010000179.1:0-2011 GCA_035635035.1 Pseudomonas sp. | reverse complement strand
GCTACGCGAGCACACCACCCAGCGCCTCGATCCCCGCCGCGACATCAGCGCCAAGGTGCTGGGCGCCTTCATCGGCTTCGCCGGCGGCGGCCTGCTGTGGCTCACTTGGCTGATCGCTTCCGGACAGTATCAGCCTGGCGGGCGGCGCGGCCTGGCACTCATGAACATCGTCGAACTGATTGGCCCTTGGCTGCCAGCTGCCGTGTTTCTCGCGCTGGGGATGCAGTTGCTGTGGCAGGGCTACCGCGCCTGCCGCGGGCGCTGAGCCTTTTCCCGGTCCGGCGGGAGGCGGGAAACAGCGGATCAGTTGGCGCCCTTGGCGCGCTTGATCCGGATCGAATACTCCAGCTTCGGCTTGCGCGTCACGCTGATCGGCCGGCGGGTGACAGTGTCGAGGGTGATGTTCCAGAAGCCACTGCTCGGCACAGTGATCCTGGCCGGAAAGCGGTCGAAGTGGCCGCCGATGTAGTTGTGCCGGGCGCTGTTCTTGAAGGCGCGGAAGTTCGCATCGTTCATCAGGCGGATGTTGCACGGCTGCGAGCTTTCGATGACGACCAGATCGCCTTCGTTGAGCTGTTCGCGCTGGTGGATAAATTTCATCGCGGGTTCCAGGACTGCTGGCAAAACGGGGCGCGACGATAGCACAGGACGCGCCCGCCCCGCTGGCTCGCTGACGGGGCGTTGGGCTATATAAACGACTGTCCCTCTCCATCGTCCCTCCCCATCCCCCAGGAGACCACCATGCTCAAAGGCAGCTGCCTGTGCAACGCCGTGCAGTACGAGATCCGCGGCGAGCTCGGCCCCATCGTCATGTGCCACTGCTCGCGCTGCCGCAAGGCCAACGGCTCGGCTTTCGCCACCAACGCCCCGGTGAATACCGCCGACTTCCACCTGCTCCACGGCAAGGACAGCATTGCCGAGTACGAATCCTCGCCCGGCGTATTCCGCGCCTTCTGCCGCCAGTGCGGCTCGCCGCTGTACAGCCGCCGCCCGGCCATGCCCGAGGTGCTGCGCCTGCGCATCGGCACGCTGGACACGCCGATCGACAGCAAGCCCACCGCGCACATCTTCGTCGCCTCCAAGGCCGAGTGGGACGAGATCCACGACGACCTGCCGCAGCACCCGGAGCGGCCGGCCTAGGGCATCGGTGGTGCCGCTGGCCCTGCCCGGGCCAACGGCAACCGCGAACTGGACAGCCCAAGCAAACCCGCCACACTTCTAGTGACCTGTACGGCTAGTCAGTGGATGCCCGAGGCTCCGAGGCAAGGCGCCGCGACGCGGCATAGCAGGGCCATGGCGAGCCGTATCGGGGCCTCGGGCGGAGAAACTGACTAACCGAACGGGAGACCGGCCCTGTCGCTCGCCCTGCGGTGCGTCGCTCCGCCGCTGCCACGTACCCGCCGACAGAGCGCCCAGCTCTGCAGTACCGGAGATGCCTCACGATCAGGGCGGAGGCCCCATGCGCCAAACTCCGATCCGCATTGCCACCTTCGTCGGCCTGTTGCTGCCCGGCCTGCTGATCCTTGCCGCTGGCGGCTGGGGTGCACTGGCGCTCCTCTATTCGGGTCCGCACGACGAAACCCTGCGCCACGCCCTGGCCGCCGGCATCGCCTTCGCCTCGCTGATCACCCTGATCGCCCTGCCGCTGCGCCGCTGGCGGCGGACGGCGCTGGGTTGCTATCTCGTCCTGCTCGTCATGCTGGGCGCCTGGTGGCATGGCATCAAGCCCTCCAACCAGCGCGACTGGCTGACGGATGTCGCCGTGCTCCCCTACGCCAGCTTCGAAGGCGACATCGTCACCGTGCACAACATCCGCAACTTCGACTACCGCAGCGAGACCGACTACACCCCGGCCTGGTACGACAAGCGTTTCGACCTGCGCAAGCTGCAGGGGGTGGACCTGGTCGCCGTGTACTGGATGGGCCCGGCCATCGCGCATGTCTTCCTCAGCTTCGATTTCGGCGGCAACGATCACCTGGCCGTGTCCATCGAGACACGCAAGGAACAGGGC
>DASQBU010000178.1:0-3264 GCA_035635035.1 Pseudomonas sp. | reverse complement strand
CGATGGGATTCCACGGCCAGCTGGTCCTGGGCCTCGCGGGAGATGCCGTAGGTGCGGCGCACGTTCTCGGCGGTGACGCCCATGTGCACCTTGTGCAGCGGGTCGGTGAGGGCACCGACCATCATGTCGACCATGCCGGTGTCGCCCATGCGCGCGCCGAAGCGCATCGCCGAGGTGGAGTAGGGCGCGCGGCTCATGCAGTCGGCGCCGCCGGCGACGGCGATGTCGGCATCGCCGAGCAGGATGCCCTGGGCCGCGGTGACGATCGCCTGCAGGCCCGAACCGCACAGGCGGTTGACGGTCAGGGCGGTGGAGCGCTCGCTGACGCCGCTCTTCAGGGCGACCACCCGCGAGATGTACATGTCGACCGGCTCGGTATGGATGACGTTGCCGAACACCACCTGGTCGACCTCGTCGCCGCTGACCTGGGCGCGCTGCAGGGCTTCGCGGGCGACCATGGCGCCCAGTTCGCTGGGGGCGAAGTCCTTCAGGCTGCCACCGAAGTCGCCGATGGCCGTACGGACGCCGCTGACGATGACTACTTCACGCTGGTTCATGGGGTTTTCCTTGTTTTTATGCGGAAATTGCTGCGGGTTTTTCGCCAGTCCTGCCCGCGGCGCGAGCCGGGGCAGGTGGGCGGTTCGAATCAGTGACGCTCGATGCGGGTCTTGCCGGCGGCCACCAGGCGCTCGAGCAGCGGCGCCGGTTGCAGCCACAGCTCGCCATAGGCGCCGAGCTGCTCGCGGTACTGACGGATGCCGGCGAGCACGTGGTCGAGGCCCAGCCGCTCGGCGTAGTGCAGCGGGCCGCCCAGCCAGGTGGGGAAGCCGTAGCCGCAGGTCCAGACCAGGTCGATGTCGCCGCTGCGCAGGGCGATGCCCTCGTCGAGGATCTGGATGCCTTCGTTGATCAGCATGAACAGGCAGCGGTCGTGGATCTCCTGGTCGCTGATGACACGGCGCGGGATGCCCAGCTCGGCGGCCAGGCGCTCGGCCATGGCCAGCACTTCCGGATCGTCCTGGCGCTCGCGGCCTTCGTAGACGTACATGCCGCGGCCGCTCTTCTGGCCGTAGCGGCCGAGGGCGTACAGCTCGTCGGCCAGGCGGTAGTAGCTGGGATCGCGGGCGAGGCATTCGCGCAGCGGGGTGCGGATCAGGTAGCCGACGTCGAGGCCGACCAGGTCGTACATCGACAGCACGCCCATGGCCAGGCCGAGGTCGGTCAGCACCCGGTCGATCTGCGCCGGGGTGGCGCCTTCGAGCAGCAGGCGGTGCGCTTCGCGGGCGTAGGGTTCGAGCATGCGGTTGCCGATGAAGCCGTAGCACACCCCGGAAACCACCGGCAGCTTGCCGATCTGCTTGCCCAGCTTGAGCGCGGTGGCCAGCACGTCCGGTGCGGTGGCCTTGCCGCGCACCACTTCCAGCAGGCGCATGACGTTGGCCGGGCTGAAGAAGTGCAGGCCGATCACGTCCTGCGGGCGGCGGGTGAAGGCGGCGATCTGGTCGACGTCCAGGGTCGAGGTATTGGTGGCGAGGATGGCGCCGGGCTTGCACACCTCGTCGAGGGTGGCGAACACCTGGCGCTTGACCTCCATGCTCTCGAACACCGCCTCGATCACCAGGTCGGCGTCGGCCAGGTCGGCGTAGTCGAGGGTGCCCTGCAGCAGGGCCATGCGCTGTTCGAGCTGCTCCTGGCTGAGCTTGCCGCGCTTGGCGCTGATCTCGTAGTTCTTGCGGATCTGCGCCAGGCCGCGGTCCAGCGCCTCGCGCTTCTGCTCGAGGAGCACCACCGGCATGCCGATGTTGGCGAAGTTCATCGCGATGCCGCCGCCCATGGTGCCGGCGCCGATCACCGCGACCTTGCCGATCGGGCGCAGCGGCAGCGAGGCGTCGATGCCGGGCACCTTGCCGGCCTCGCGCTCGGCGAAGAACAGGTGACGCAGGGCCTTGGACTGCGGCGACTCCAGCAGCTCGGCGAAGGTCGCGGACTCGCGCTGCAGGCCCTCGGCCAGCGGCAGGCGGCAGGCGTCCTCCACGGCGGCGAGGATGCGCGACTGCGCCACCTGGCCCTTCCACTGCGCGGCCTTCTGCGTGGCGTACTGGGCGAAGAAGTCGGCGGGCAGGCCGGCGCCCGGCTCGGCGTGCGGCCAGGCCGGATAGGCCGGGGCGGCGTCGGCGAGCAGCTCGCGGGCGTAGCGGCAGGCGGTATCCAGCAGGGCCTCGGCGCTGTCGGCCAGGCGGTCGACCAGGCCCAGTTCGAGGGCGCGCGGGGCGCCCAGCAACTGGCCGGAGAGCATCAGTTCGAGGGCGCGCTCGGCGCCGACCAGGCGCGGCAGGCGCTGGGTGCCGCCGGCGCCCGGCAGCAGGCCGAGGGTGATTTCCGGGAAGCCCAGGCGCGCCTTCGGCTCGGCGATGCGGTAGCCGCAGGCCAGGGCCAGCTCCAGGCCGCCGCCGAGGGCCAGGCCACCGATGGCGGCGACCAGCGGCTTGCTGCTGGCAACCAGCAGGTCGAGCAGTTGCGGCAGGTTCGGCTCCTGCCAGAAGGTGCCGCCGGCGAATTCGGCGATGTCGGCGCCGGCGCAGAACGGCAGGTTGTGGCCATGGATGACCATGGCTTTCACCGCCGGATCGGCGGCGGCCTGGCGGAAGGCGCTGGCCAGCTCCTGGCGCAGGGTGTGGTCGAGGGCGTTGACCGGGGCGCGGGACAGGCCGATCAGGGCCAGTTCGTGGTTCAGGGTGTAGCTGATCAGGGTGTACATGGCGAACCTCGGGAGCTGGGGCCGGTCAGGCCCGCTACGGCTGGGCTGACCGGCACTGGAATAAAAAGCCGCCGCAAGGACGGCCAAGCAAAAGTTCCGGCGGGGAGTGACAGAGAACGCCGGAGGCTGCTTCAGATGTTCAACGCCCGCAGGCGTTGTCGACGATGCGCATTGGCCGGACGGATGTCGCGCCGGGAGGTTGGCAAGGCAGGCATGCTGTATCCCCTTGAGGTGGTTCCGGGAGCCGATGCCCTGTTGTAGCAAGCCGCATCTGCGGCGCGCGTCGAACCGCGGGTGGATTTGCGGGTGGAGGTGGGTGGAGGGCGGGTGGAGCCGCCCGGCGGCAGTGGCCCAGCGCCGGTTCTCGCGCGGCGGCGCGCCATCAAGGCCGGCACCTGTGGCGAGCAAGGCCCGTTCAGCCGGAGTGACCGGCATCCCCCAACGTGGTGGTGCGCATGGCTGAACGAGCAGTCATGAGCGGACATCGTTCACATTTGAACGATTCG
>DASQBU010000177.1:0-5439 GCA_035635035.1 Pseudomonas sp. | reverse complement strand
TTCGTCGCCCTGATGCTGGTCGCCGGCCGCCGCCTGCTGCCCTGGCTGCTGCTGCAGGTGGCGCGCACCGGCTCGCGCGAGCTGTTCACCCTGGCGGTGATCGCCGCGGCCATCGGCATCGCCTACGGCGCCGCCCATCTGTTCAGCGTGTCCTTCGCCCTCGGCGCCTTCTTCGCCGGCATGGTGATGCGCGAGTCGCCGCTCAGCCACCGCGCCGCCGAGGAGTCGCTGCCGCTGCGCGACGCCTTCGCCGTGCTGTTCTTCGTTTCGGTGGGCATGCTGCTGGAGCCGCGCGTGCTGCTGGATGAGCCGCTGCGCGTACTGGCGGTGGTGGCCATCGTCATCCTCGGCAAGGCGCTGGCCGCCGGACTGCTGGTCACCCTGCTGCGCTACCCGCTGAACACTGCGCTGACCGTGGCCGCCAGCCTGGCGCAGATCGGCGAGTTCTCCTTCATCCTCGCCGGTCTCGGCCTGCACCTCGGCCTGTTGCCGCAGGAGGGGGTGAGCCTGGTGCTGGCCGGCGCGCTGATCTCCATCGCCCTCAACCCGCTGCTGTTCGCCGCCATCGCCCCGCTGAAGGCGCTGGCCCTGCGCCGCTCGGCGTTGGCGCGGCGCCTGGAGCAGCGCCAGGACGCCCTCGCCGTGCTGCCGGACGACACCGAGCGGCGCTACCTCGCCGGCCAGGTGGTGATGGTCGGCTACGGGCGGGTCGGCCGCCGCCTGGCCGCCGCGCTGTACGCGCGGCGCATCCCCTGCGTGGTGGCCGAGCAGAACCGCGAGCGGGTCGAAGCACTGCGCGCCGAGGGGCTGGTGGCGGTTTCCGGCGACGCGACCGAGCCGGCGACGCTGATCCAGGCGCACATCACCGAGGCCGCGCTGCTGGTGATCGCTTGTCCCGACCCGCGCGACGTGCAGCGCATGGTCGATATCGCCCGCGCGCTCAACCCCGGCATCGAGATCGTCATCCGCACCCGCGACGCCGAGGCGGCGGCGCTGCTGCGCCAGGCCGGCGTCGGCCGGGTGTTCGTCGACGAGGAGGAGCTGGCGCGCGGCCTGCAGGAGCATATCCTCGCCCGCTTCGCCCAGCCGTGAGGGCGCTTCAGCGCGGCTTGCGGCGCAGCAGCGCGCCGAGGCCGTTGCCGAGGCGCTGCGGGGCGCGCGCGGCGAGCCAGGCGAACGCCAGGTACTTGAGCAGCTTGCCGGTGAAGATGGCGAGGAAGGCGCTGGGGTAGTCCGGGCGGGCGATGGCGAACACCGCCAGCGCCGGGGTCTGCGGCAGCGGCAGGGCGGCCACGGCGAACAGCGCGAGGATGCCGTAGTCGTCGGTCCAGGCCATCACCCGGCTCCAGCCCGGGTGGCCGGCCAGCTCCGGGTAGCGCGCGTAGAGCTGCGCCCAGCCGAGGTGGTGGAAGAACACCAGCAGCGCGGTGGCGCCGATGGCGCTGCCCAGCGCGGTGACCGCGGCGATGCGCGACCAGCGGCGCGGCACCAGCAGCACCGCCGGCACCACCACCGAGGTGATCGGGTAGGCGGCGCTGACGGTGCCGCCGATGGCCAGCGCCAGGCACACCAGCAGCAGGCGGTTGCCGGCGGCGGCGTAGCGCAGCAGGCGTTGTAGCCGGCCCTCCAGGCGTGGGAGCATGCTCATCTGCCCGCAGCCTCCCGGCCCGCCGGTCGCCGCGCGCGGCGCTGTGGATAACGGATCGTACTCATGGAAGGAGAATACTCATGATCGTCCCCAAGGTCTCCCAGCTGGGCCGCATTGTCGCGGGCATCGCTCTCGCCGGCCTGCTGCTCGGCAGCTTCTACACGGTCGACGAGAAGGAGCGCGGCGTGGTGCTGCGCAACGGCGCGCTGGTCGGCGTCGCCGAGCCCGGGCTGGCCTTCAAGTGGCCGATCGTCGAGAAGGTCCGCTTCATCAGCGTGCAGAACAACACCGTGCGCTACGAGAAGCTGCAGGCCTACAGCAAGGACCAGCAGGCCGCCGGGCTGAACGTCTCGGTGTCCTGGCACGTCGATCCCGGCCATGTCGCCGACATCTACCGCAGCTACGGCGACCTCGACACCATGGTCGCACGGCTGATCAGCCGCCAGGTGCCGACCCAGGTGGAGAACGTGTTCGGCCGCTACACGGCGATCAACGCGGTGCAGAACCGCGGCCAGTTCGTCGCCGACGTCGCGACGGCGATCAAGGCCGAGGTCAAGGGACCGGTGGTGATCGACAGCGTGCAGATCGAGAACATCGACTTTTCCGATGCCTACGAGAAATCCATCGAGGAGCGCATGAAGGCCGAGGTGCAGGTCAAGACCCGCGAACAGATGCTGGCCACCGAGAAGGTGCAGGCGGAGATCCGCGTCACCCAGGCGCGCGCCGAGGCCGAGGCCAAGCTCGCCCAGGCCAAGGCCGACGCCGAGGCCACCCGCCTGCGTGGCGAGGCCGAGGCCAGCGCCATCCGCGCCCGCGCCGAGGCGCTGGCCAGCAACCAGAACCTCGTCGAGCTGACCAAGGCCGAGCGCTGGAACGGCGTGCTGCCGACCACCGTGCTGCCCACCGGCGGCGTGCCGTTCATCGACGCGCGCCGCTGAGCGCGCGCCCGGCGCGGCGCAGCAGCAGGCCCAGCACGGCGCCGAGCATGGCCATGCCGGCGTCCTTCTGCGCGTCCCACTCGTCGCCCTGGGTGCCGAGGAAGGCGCTGCCCAGTTCGGGGCAGACCAGCAGCGCGGCGACGCAGAAGAACACCAGCAGGTTCTCCAGCAGCCAGTCCGTGCGGCTGCGCGGGGCGACGGCGGCCCACAGCCAGACCCCCAGGAGCAGGCCGGCGAGCAGACGCCGCTGAAGACGGACGCCGAGGGGCGCAGGCATGGACGCGGCTCCTCCGCGGGGCGTTGTCCTCAGTATCGCCTGCGCCTGTCGCGTGTCGCCCCGGCTCAGGCGGTTTGTCGCAGATGCGCCGCCAGCGCGCTGTCCATGGTCCGCGCGTGCAGGGCGAACCACTGCGGCAGGCTGTCGGTCAGCCAGGCGCGGGCCATGGCGCTGCGCCCGGCGGCGGCGCGTTGGCTGAAGCGCTCCATGTCGCCCAGCAGGCTCTGGTGGTGGGCGCGGTGTTCGCCGAGGGCGGGGTAGCCGGTGGCCTGCATCCGCGCTTCTTCGTCGGCGAAATGCGCCTGGGTGTGAGCGAACAGGGCGCGGAACTGCGCGGCGAACTCTGCGCCCTGGAGCGGCGCGGCGGCGACGCACAGTGCGAGGAATTCGCGGTGGGTGCGGTCGATCGACGAATCGCCGACGGCGTAGGCGGACTCGAACTGTTGGAGCATTTCGTTGCTGGTCGGCATGGCTGGGGGCCTTTTCATGGGAGGGCGGGTGGCCCTGATGCAACGCACATGCCGCGCTCAGTGGGCGTGGCGAAAGGTCTTCACCGCGGAGATCAGCAGGATCACGCCGAGCCCGCCCACCAGCAGCCGGGTCGGTAGCAGGCCGAGCAGCAGACCGCCGAGTGCCGCGCCGAGGATCGAGCCGGCGACCATCCAGCGGAACAGCCCCCGCTCCCGGCGCAGCACGGCGAAGGCGTCGGCCCCGGTGTAGCGGGCGAAGCCGACCAGCATGGTCGGCAGGCTGACCATCAGCGACAGGCTGCCGGCCAGTTTGATGTCCTGGCCGTAGAGCAGCACGATGGTCGGAATCAGCAGCTCGCCACCGGCCACGCCGAGCAGCGCGGCGACCATGCCGATGCCGAGACCGGCGAGCAGTCCGGCCAGCAGTTGCACGGCGTACTGTTCGAACAGCGGCGTGCTGGCGTGGTGCAGGCCGAGCACGGCTTCGCCGAGCATCAGCAGCGCCAGGCCGGCCAGCAGCGCCATGATGATGCGGTCGAGCCAGAGGCGCGACATGCTCAGGGCGCGCCCGGCCGCCCACCAGGCGCCGACCAGGCTGCCGGCGAGCAGGTTGAGGGCGATGTCGAGGTGTTCCGCCAGTTGCGCCAGCGGGATCTCCCGGACGCGGCACAGCAGCGCGGCGGCGACCACCACCAGGCTCATCGCCTTGTTGAAGATCACGGCCTCGAGGGTGTTCAGGCGGAACAGACCGACCAGCACCGGCAAGCGGAACTCGGCCCCGCCGAGTCCGATCAGACCGCCGAGGGTGCCGATCAGCGAGCCGGCGACGAATCCCTGGCGACGACGGGCCTGTGTATCCATGCGGTTTCTCTCCCTTGGCCGAGTTCGGCAGCTATGTATGGATGGATATAGCGCCGGAGTCCGAGCAACGGGCATGCCAGGCTTGCGCCCGGCTCGCTCGAGTCCTCGGCCAGACCAGAGCTTGTGCGGCTCGTGGCAGGGCGTGCGCGCCTGCGTGGGCTGGCGCTCTTGGCGCGGCGGGGTGGTTTGGGGGGATAGGTATGTCGCGGACGCTACAGCCAGGCGGGGCTTGTCGCAGTCCATACCGGCCCGTTGAGGCGCGCCAGGGCGAGGTTGCTCAGCGCTGCGCGGCCGCCGAAGTCGCTGCCCCGCGTGCCCGGCGCCGCACCAGCCACTTGCGCGCCTCCTCGAGCAGCAGCAGGAGCAGGGCGAACGGCAGCATGGCCAGCCAGGCCGCGGCGGGCAGCGCCGCGGTGCCGAACAGCGCCTGGCCCCACGGCGTGTAGACGAGCGCGGCGATCAGCGCCAGCTCGCAGGCGATGCCGGCGAGCAGCAGCGGGTTGCCGCGCAGGCCGGTGTCGCGCAGCGACGCCGTGGGGCTGCGGCAGACCAGCACGTTGGCCACCTGCATGACCACGATGGCCGCCAGGCAGGCGCCGGTGGCCTGCAGGTACAGCGGGTCGAGGCGCGCCAGCTGGCTGCCGTACTGCCAGCCGCCCCAGTCCAGCACCAGGAAGAACAGGCTCAGCGCCGCCAGCGCTTCCAGCGGGCCGAGGAACAGGTAGGCGTGCGCCAGCAGCGGCCAGGCCAGCAGGTGCTCGTCGCGTCGGCGCGGCGGGCGCTGCATCACCTGCGGATCGGCGCGCTCGGCGCCGAGGGCCAGCGCCGGCAGCATGTTGGTACCGAGGTCGACGGCGAGGATCTGGATGATGGTCAGCGGCAGCGGGATGCGCAGCAGGACGAAGGCCAGGTAGGGCACCAGTTCGGCGAGGTTGGAACTGAGGATGTAGGTGAGGAACTTGCGGATGTTGGCGTACACCGCGCGGCCTTCCTCCACCGCCGTGACGATGCTGGCGAAGTTGTCGTCGAGCAGCACCATGTCCGCCGCCTCGCGGGCCACGTCGGTGCCGATCACCCCCATGGCGATGCCGATGTCGGCGCGTTTGAGCGCCGGCGCGTCGTTGACCCCGTCGCCGGTGGCGGCGACCACCTCGCCCTTGCGCTTGAGCGCCTCGACCACCAGCAGCTTCTGGTCGGCGGTGACCCGGGCGAAGAGGATCTGCGGCGCGTCGAGGGCGAACTGCA
>DASQBU010000176.1:0-3075 GCA_035635035.1 Pseudomonas sp. | reverse complement strand
CCAGCAGCGCGAGGTCGACGATCGCCTGGTGAGCGGCCGCGACGAATCCTTCGACGCCACCTACACCGGGCGCATCGGCCGCCTCGGCCTGCGCCACGACCTGGCGCCGGGCGTGCAGCTGTTCGCCAACTTCAGCCAGAGCTTCGAGCCGCCGACCTTCAGCGAGCTGACCGGCGGCCAGGTGGTGAGCAAGAACGACGCGCAGAAGGCCAACACCTGGGAGGCCGGGATGCGCTGGAACCGCGGCGACCTGGACCTCGACCTGGCGATCTACCGCAGCGAGATCCGCGACGAACTGCTCACGCTCAACGACGCCAGCGGCCAGCCGCTGGGCACGGTCAACGCCGACCGCACTGTCCACCAGGGCATCGAGCTGGGCGGTGCCTGGACCCTCGGCCCGGTGGTGCTGCGCGGCCAGTACCAGCTCAACGACTTCCGCTTCGACAACGACAAGATCTACGGCAACCACCACCTGGCCGGCGCCCCGCGCCAGCTGCTCAAGGGCGAGGCGCTGTGGCAGCGCGCCGGCTGGTACGCCGGGCCGGCCTTCGAGTGGGTGCCGACCCACTACAACGTCGACCAGGCGCAGACCCTGTACGCCGACGGCTACGCCCTCTGGGGCCTGAAGGGCGGCTACCGCCCGGGCGAGGGACTGGGTTTCTTCGTCGAGGGCCGCAACCTATCCGACCGCACCTACGCCGCCACCACCGGGGTGATCGCCGACGCCAGGGGCCAGGACAGCGCCCAGTTCCTCCCCGGCGACGGCCGCAGCCTGTTCTTCGGCGTGGAGTGGCGTCTGTGACGGCGCCGGTGGCCAGAGCCGCCGCCCGCGGCGCGGGGCTGGCCGGGCCGGGGCGGATCGGCTAAGGTCGGGCAACCGCTGGTCGACAGCGGCCCCAAGGACAAGGAGTCCCCCATGACAGGATGTCGAACCGATCGCCTGGTCGCGGCGATCACCCCGCCCGCACTGGTGCTGGGCATCTGGTTTCTCGGTATGCCCGCCACCCTGGCGCCGGTGCCGCTGTACTTCCTCTACCGCCGCCTGGCCCTCCCGCGTGCGCAGCTGGACGCCCTGCGCATTTTCGACCTGCTGGTTTCGGCATGGATTCTTGGCTTCGTGCTGGGCGGCATCCAGGCCGCCCTACTGGTGGTCGACCGCGACGCCGGCGGGGTCCTGCCGCTGGTGTCCGACGGCCGGCTGCTGTATCTGGCCGTCTTCGCGCTGACGCTGTACCTCCTAGTCTGCCTCGCCCTGTTCAGCATCAGATCGCTGCAGGGCCGACCGTACCGGCCGGCCCTGTCGATGGGTATCTTCGAGGCCCTGCGCGGCCGGCGCGCCAGCCCGTCGGCTCCCGCGTGATCGCCCAGGTGCTCCATGGATGAAATCCTTGCACTGCTCGTTCGCCCGCTCGGCCAGTTGCTGGGCGAGCTGCTGCTCGGCCGGATCTTCTACTTCGTCGGCTGGCCGCTGGTGAAGCTGGCCACCCTCGGCCGCTACCCCAGTCCCGCGCGCAACAGCCACTCGCGCCAGGAAATCTACGTGACCTGCATCGGCCTGGCCGCCACCGTCGTGGCGATGATGGCGGCGCTCGGCCAGTTCGGCTGAGCCGCCGTCCGGCTCAGAAATCCTTCTTGTAGAAGATGTCCAGCGAGCTGGCCAGGCCGCCGGCCGCCTCCAGGTAGAGCTTCTTGCTCAGCTCGTAGCGCAGGGCAAAGATGTTCGCCGACTCGAACACGCCGACGCCGTAGCGCAGGCTGAGCCGGTCGGAGAGGTAGCCGCTGGCGACCACGCTGCTGCTGGTGCCGCTGCCCTCGCTGCCGAGCAGGAAGTCCTTGACCCCGAGGCGCTCGGCCAGCGCGCCGGCGACCGGCGCGCCGCCGGCCAGGCCGAGGGCCATGGCGGCCTGGCTGACCTTGTTGCTCTCGCCGCTGGTATCCGGCGCGCGGCCGAGGATCAGGTAGGACAGCGCCTGCTCCTGGGGCATCGCCGGCTCGGAAAACACCTGGTTGACCGGCGCGTCGGCGCGACCGGTCAGACGCAGGCCGGCGGTGACGTCGTTGACCGTGCGGATCGCCTCGATGTCGAGCAGCGGCTGGTCGAGCGGGCCGGCGAAGATCAGCCGCGCGCGACGCAGGGTCAGGCGCTGACCGTAGGCGCGGTAGCGGCCGTTCTCCAGTTGCAGGGTGCCGCGGCTGTCGAGGTTATCCTTGATGTGCAGCTCGCCCTTGATGTCGGCGGTCAGGCCGAAGCCGGTGAAGCCCAGGCGCTCCGCGCCGAGGGCCAGGCGCAGGTCCATCTTCAGCCCCGGCAGGCGCGTGCTGCTCTCCGGTTCACCGACGATCTGCGCATCCTCGGAAACCTTGACCGCCTGCTCCGGCAACTCGCGCACCTTGATCTCCCCGCGCGGAATGGCCAGCTGGCCGCCGAGGCTGAGCTGGCGGTCGTGCAGGCCGAGTTGCAGGTCCGGCTCGGCCTCGAGGTTGGCGTAGGGCTCGATCACCACCGGCAGGCGGCTGCCGCGAAGGCGCAGGTCCAGCTGCGGCGCACCGGCCCAGCCCAGACTGCCTGCCAGCGTGCCCTGCCCGTGCTTGCCGCTGCGCCAGCTGCCATCGAGCTGCGCCTGCTGGCCGGCGATGGTCATCGCCAGCTGCAACGCCTCGAAGCTGACCGGCAGCGCGCCGCCGGCGAGCCGGCCGTTGCGCAGCTGCACGCGGCCGTTGACCACCGGCGCCAGCAGGCTGCCGGACAGCTGGCCACTGCCATCGATCCGCCCCTCCAGGTGTTCGACCCGACCGACGAAGGGCCGCGCCAGCGCCAGATCCAGCCCGTCGAGGCGGAAACTGCCGGACAGCGGCCGCGAGGCCGGGCGCGGGTCGATGCTCGCCTCCAGCGCCAGGCTGCCGAGGGTCGGCCCGACCAGATTGAGCTGGCTATCGACCCGTTGCGGACGCAGCTGGCTGATCAGATTCAACTGCTGGTAGGGCACGTCCAGCCACTGGCCGTTGGCCGACTGGCGCAGGCGCAGCAGCCCGCTGCCGGCGTCCAGGCGGATCTCGCCGTTCGGCCCGCTGGCC
>DASQBU010000175.1:0-2576 GCA_035635035.1 Pseudomonas sp. | reverse complement strand
CGCCGCCACTCCAGCCCGGCGCAGGAGCGCCTGCTCAACGGCCTGGCCGAACGCTTCGGCGACCTGAGCCTGGCCAGCGTCGGCAGCTCGCTGAAGTTCTGCCTGCTGGCCGAAGGCAGCGCCGACTGCTACCCGCGGCTGGCGCCGACTTCGCAGTGGGACACCGCGGCGGCGCAGGGCGTGCTGGAAGGCGCCGGCGGCGAGGTGCTCGACCTGCACGGCCGGCCGCTGGAATATCCGGCGCGCGAGAGCTTCCTCAACCCGCACTTCCTCGCCCTGCCGCAGGCGGCGGAGTGGCGCGAGGAGTTGCTGCAGCAGGCGCTGGCGCTGGACTGAGCCCTTGCCAGGCGGGTGGCTCGCGTAGCTCCGTAGGGGGCAACTCGCGCAGCGATTGTCCACCGGGCGAGTCACGCGGCAGGTCTTGGTAGAAAACCGCTATGCGGGTTTTCTACCCTACGCAGGGGGCGGGGCAACCCACGGGCCTACTTGTGCAGCACATATTCCCCATGCAGATGTACCGCGGTCTCGCCGCTCGGCGCGAGGATGCGGATGTCCAGGTACAGCCGCGCGCGGCCGTGGCGGCGGAACAGCTTCTCGAACTTCTGCCAGTCCTCCTCGCTCGGCGCGGCGCAGATGGCGACCGCCTCCTCGACCACCGGCAGCGGGTAGTCGATCTGCCCGCCCTTGATCACGATATGCCCCTCGTCGATGCCGGCCTCGCGCAGGCGCAGGGTCAGCCAGCCCCAGCCGGCCAGCACGCTGAGGCTGTACAGGCTGCCGCCGAACATGGTGCCGGTGTGGTTGACGTTGGGCGCCAGCGGCATGGCCAGGCGCAGCTCGTGGTTTTCCCAGCGCTGCACTGTCAGCTGCATGGCGCGGGTCAGCGGGATGTCGTGGTGGAGGAGGTCTTCCAGATAACGGCAGTCGGGATGCATGTCCGGGTCCTGGTGCGCTGGCAGGCAAGGGGATGGTCGCGGCGTCGAGTCGCGGCAGTTGGGCCATGATCCCGCCTTGCTCGCCGGCACGCAATTGCGCCGCTGGCTGCCGTGGCGTCCACACCGTGCAGGCTGGGTTGTGGAGAAGCCTTGCGTAGATAGCAAAAAGCCCCGCACGGCGAGCGCCGGCGGGGCTTTCGGTACAGCAGCGGAGAATTACAGACCGGCGGCGGCGCGCAGCGCCTCGGCCTTGTCGGTCTTCTCCCAAGTGAAGGCGGTGAAGGTGTCGTCGCCGACGGTCATCTCCACCGGGGTGCGGCCGAAGTGGCCGTAGGCCGCGGTCGGGCGGTACATCGGGTGCAGCAGGTCGAGCATCTTGGTGATCGCGTACGGACGCAGGTCGAACACTTCGCGCACCAGCTTGATGATGGTGTCTTCGCTGACCTTGTTGGTGCCGAAGGTGTTGATCGAGATGGAGGTCGGCTGGGCCACGCCGATGGCGTAGGACACCTGGATCTCGCAGCGCTCGGCCAGACCGGCGGCGACGATGTTCTTGGCCACGTAGCGGCCGGCGTAGGCGGCCGAGCGGTCGACCTTGGACGGGTCCTTGCCGGAGAAGGCGCCGCCGCCGTGACGGGCCATGCCGCCGTAGGAGTCGACGATGATCTTGCGCCCGGTCAGGCCGCAGTCGCCCACCGGGCCGCCGATGATGAACTGGCCGGTCGGGTTGATGTGGAACTGGGTGTCCTTGTGCAGCAGTTCGGCCGGCAGGGTGTGCTTGATGATCAGCTCCATCACCGCTTCCTGCAGGTCGCTCTGGCTGATCTCCGGGCTGTGCTGGGTGGACAGCACCACCGCGTCGATGCCGACCACCTTGCCGTTCTCGTAGCGGCAGGTGACCTGGGACTTGGCGTCCGGGCGCAGCCACGGCAGCAGGCCGCTCTTGCGCGCCTCGGCCTGGCGCTCGACCAGACGGTGGGAGAAGCAGATCGGCGCCGGCATCAGCACGTCGGTCTCGTTGCTGGCGTAGCCGAACATCAGGCCCTGGTCGCCGGCGCCCTGGTCTTCCGGCTTGGCGCGGTCGACGCCCTGGTTGATGTCCGGGGACTGCTTGCCGATGATGTTGACGATGCCGCAGGTGTTGCCGTCGTAGCCGACGTCGGAGCTGTTGTAGCCGATGTCGACGATCACGTCGCGCACCAGCTGCTCGAGGTCGATCCAGGCGCTGGTGGTGATCTCGCCGGCGACGATGGCCACGCCGGTCTTCACCAGGGTCTCGCAGGCCACGCGGGCGTGCTTGTCCTCGGCGATGATGGCGTCGAGCACCGCATCGGAGATCTGGTCGGCGATCTTGTCCGGATGGCCTTCGGACACGGACTCGGAGGTGAAAAGGGAATATTCGCTCATCTATCGGTTCCTGTTATTACCGGTGGGTGAGTCGGCCTCGCGGCCGTGTCAAAACAACGTTCGATCATTCAGGGTAGTGCCGGCGGCCGCTTCGGGGCTGGCGAAGTGGCGCACCTGGATCTGGAAGCCGTTGCGCAGGCCGAGGTAGAGGCTTTCGCCGCTCTCCAGGCCGGCCTGTTCGGCCCAGCGGGCCAGTTCGTCCTGCTCGAAGCCGAGCCAGACATCGCCGCAGGC
>DASQBU010000174.1:0-4960 GCA_035635035.1 Pseudomonas sp. | reverse complement strand
AGGGCCTGCTCCGCCGCCTCCGCACTGGCCGGCCGGTGCAGCTCGGCCCACTCGCGGGCGTAGCTGAACAGCGCCGGATCGGCGCCGGAAAAGTAGTCGCGGCTGAACGGCTGCAGCGGGTGCTCGGTGGTCAGCGCCTTCAGCAAGGGCGGCGTCTTGTCCTCCGGGCTCTTCGTCCAGGCCGGATGCCCGGACACCAGCGTCCAGCCGCTGGCCAGGTGGTCGCGCAGCTGGCCGACCAGCACCGAGGCCGGGCGCTCGCTGTTGTCGCGGATGCTGCGTCCCACCCAGCTGACGTACAGCTGCTCGCGGGCGGCGAGCAGCGCTTCGAGCAGCAGGTAGCGGTCGTCCTCGCGGCGCGAGCGGTCGCCGGGGCGGTAGTCGCCGGCCATCAGGTCGAAGTCCAGCGGCGTCACGCTGCGCGGGTACTCGCCGTCGTGCATGCCGAGCAGGCAGACCATGCGGAACGGGATGGCGCGCATCGGCATCAGGGTGCAGAAGTTCACCGCGCCGGCGAGGAAGCGCTGGCTGAGGCGGCCCTGGTCCAGCGCGCCGAGCCAAGCCTCGCGGGCCACGGTGAGCGGCAGCGCCTCGCCCAGCTCGACGCCGGCGCACAGCTCCAGCCAGTCGTCGAGCCCCTCGCGCAGCTGGCCGAGCAGGGTCTCGTCGCGCTCGCCCTGCGCCACGAAGAACTCCTCCAGCAGCGCGTTGAGCACCTCGCCCCAGGCGGCCGGCGAGTGGACCTGCGCCAGCCGGCGGTGCAGCGCGTCGAGGGCGTCGAGCAGCTTGACCAGCGGGCCGATCAGCGCGGCGTCGAGGCCGCCGATCTCGTCATAGGGCTCGATGCCGGCGCAATCCGCGCCGCTGCCCACCGCGTAGCCGAGCAGCATGCGGCGCAGGCCGAAGCGCCAGGTGTTCTGCTCCAGGCCGTCCGGCAGGCCCAGCGCGGCGCGCCGCTCGGCGTCCAGGCCCCAGCGGATGCCGGCGCCCTCGATCCAGCGGTGCAGGGTCGGCAGCTCGCTCTCGTCGATCCGGAAGCGCGCGCGCAGCGCCGGCACGTCGAGCAGGTCGAGCACCTCGCTGACCGTCAGCCGCCCTTCCGGCAGCTTGAGCAGGTGCTCGACGGCGATCAGCAGCGGTTCGCAGCCGCGCTGGCCCTGGTCGGCGAGGGTGAAGGGGATGTAGCGCGGGTCGTCCTGGGCGTACTGGCCGAACACCGCCTGGATGTGCGGCGCGTAGGCGTTGACGTCGGGGACCATGACGATGATCTGCCGCGGGCGCAGCGTCGGGTCGGCGGAGAAGCGCGCCAGCAGCTGGTCGTGGAGGATCTCCACCTCGCGCTGCGCGCTGTGCGCGACGTGGAAGCGCAGCGACGCATCGCGCGCCGGGTCGAGCGGCGGCCAGGTGGCGCGGGTTTCCGCCAGCGGGCGCAGTTCGAGGATGTCGTCCTGCAGCTGGCCGAGCAGGTGCGCGGGCGCTTCGCGCGCCTCGTCGTCGAACAGATCGATGCGCTGGCCGAAGGCGGCGAAGCGCTCGCGGTAGTGCCCGGGGTCGTCGAAGCGGTCGAGCAGGTTGATGTAGTCGCGGCCCTGCTTGCCCCAGGCGGCCAGCAGCGGATGGCCGTGCTGGTGCAGCGCGTCGACCGGCAGCGCGTCCAGGCCGGCCTTGCGCGCGTGGCGGCGGTACTGGTGGCGCAGCAGGTCCTGGTCGGGAACGATGTCGCCCCAGTGGTGGCGGCAGGGGTTGTGCACGCAGAGCAGCACCTGGCTGAAGCGCGCCAGCGCGGCCAGCGCCTCGACCGCCTGCGCCGGCAGCGCGGAGATGCCGAACACCACGACGCGCCGCGGCAGGCCGCGCGGGCGGCTGTCCACGGTCTTGAGGTGTTCCAGGAAGCGCGGGTGCACGCCGGCGCGGCTGCCGGCCAGCTGCTCGCCGCCGACGTCGGCGATCAGCGCGCGCCACAGCGCCGGCTGCCAGCGCTCCGCCTCGCCCAGCTCGCGCTCGCCGCCGCGCGAGGTGCGCAGCCGGTCGCGGCCGGCGGCCCAGTCGGCCAGCCAGTCGGCGCGGTACACCTGGTACTGGTCGAACAGGTCGGCGAGGCGCTCGGCCAGTTGGTGGCGCTTGCGCAGGTCGCCGTCGTCCTCGAGGAAGCGGCGCAGCGGGGCGAACGCCGCGTCGGCCAGCAGACTCGGCAGCAGGCGCATCAGCCGCCAGGTCAGCGGCGCCTTGTCCAGCGGCGACTCCAGCGGGATGCTGTCGCTGCCCAGCACGGCGCGGTAGGTCTGCCAGAGGAAACGCGCCGGCAGCTCGACCTGGATCGCTGCGGCGATGCCGCAGCTGTCCTGCTCGGCCAGCGCCAGCTTCAGCCACTGGGCGATGCCGTTGCTCTGCACCAGCACCACCTCGTTCTCCAGCGGCGCCAGCGGATGGCGGCGCATCCACGCCACCGTCAGCTCGCGCAACTCCTCCAGGCGGTTGCCGTGCACCACCATCAGCCCCGGCGTCAGCTCGTCGCCTTGCATGTCTCGCTCCCTTTACCGACAGAGCGCGCATTGTGCCACCCGGGTGCGACAAAGAGTGTCGCGCGCAAAAGGCGGACAGCCGCGAGCGCGGCGGGTACCCTTGCGCCATGCAGCAGAAAATCACCGGTTACCATCTCGACGAAGAACACCACTGGGTCGCGGAACTGGCCTGCGGCCACAACCAGCACGTGCGCCACAACCCGCCGTGGGTCAGCCGGCCGTGGGTGGTGACGGCCGCGGGCCGGGCGCGGATGCTCGGCTACGAGCTACCCAGCAGGAAGTGCGACGAAGGCGCGCCACCGGACCGCGCGGCGGGCACACAGGGGGACGAGCGATGAACGTGAGCGAGCTGGTCGCACAGTACGGCTACCTGGCGGTGGCCGCCGGGGCCTTTCTCGAGGGCGAGACGGTGCTGGTGCTCGCCGGCTTCGCCGCCCACCAGGGCTACCTGTCGTTCTTCTGGGTGGTGGTGCTGGCCCTGTGCGCCGGCACGCTGGGCGACCAGACCGGCTTCTTCCTCGGCCGCCGCTACGGCGGCGCGCTGCTGCGCCGCTTCCCGGCGCTCGCCCCCGGCGTGCAGCGGGTCGACCGGCTGCTGCAGCGCTACCACGCCTGGCTGATCGTCGGCGTGCGCTTCATGTACGGGCTGCGCCTGGCCGGCCCCATCGCGATCGGCATCAGCGGCTTTCCCGCCGGGCGCTTCGTGCTCTTCAACCTGCTGGGCGCGGCGATCTGGGCGCCGCTGGTCGCCGGCGCCGGCTTCCTGTTTGGCAATGCGCTGGAGCTGATCTTCGACGACATCAAACGCTTCGAGGAGATGGCCTTGCTGGCGATCGTCGCCATCGCCGCCGTGGTCGGCCTGTGGCATCGCCTGCGCCGGCGCTGAGGCGCCTCGCTATGGCTGCCTGCTCGCGGCCCAGCGGTAGAAGCCGCGCTTGGCCAGCTCGACGATGCACAGATAGGCCAGCACCATGGCGCCGAGGATGAAATAGAACCGGGCCGGCGGCGGCACGAAACCGAAGTAGGTGCCCAGCGGAGTGAACGGCAACAGTACAGCGAGGCCCACCACCGCCAGCGAGGTCGCCGTCAGCCAGGGATGGGCACGACTTCGCAGCGGATTGCCACGGGTACGGATGATGAAGATCACCAGCACCTGGGTGCACAGCGATTCGACGAACCAGCCGGTGTGGAACAGCTTCTCGTCGGCCTGCAGCACCACCAGCATGACGTAGAAGGTCAGGAAGTCGAACAGCGAACTGATCGGGCCGATCACCAGCATGAAGTTGCGGATGAAGTTCAGGTCGAGCACCCGCGGGCGCCGCACGTCCTCGGCATCCACCTTGTCCAGCGGAATGGGGACTTCCGAGGTGTCGTAGAGGATGTTGTTGAGCAGGATCTGCGTCGGGAGCATCGGCAGGAACGGCAGCACGAGCGACGCTCCCGCCATGCTGAACATGTTTCCGAAATTCGAACTCGTCCCCATCATGATGTACTTCATGATGTTGCCGAAGGTGCGGCGCCCCTCGACGACTCCGTCATGCAGTACGCCCAGGTCCTGCTCGAGCATGATGAGGTCCGCTGCCTCTTTGGCCACATCCACGCCCCCGTCCACCGATATCCCCACATCGGCCGAGCGCAGGGACGGGGCATCGTTGATCCCGTCGCCCACGTAGCCGACCACCTGGCCGCGACGCTTGAGCGCCAGGATGACGCGGTTCTTCTGCGCCGGCGTCACCCGGCAGAAGAGATTCACCTCGCCGACCCGCGCACCCAGCGCGAGGTCGTCAAGGTCCCGGACCGCGTCTCCGGTGAGCACGCCGGTGACCGCCACGCCCAGCTGGGCGCAGACGTGCTGGGTGACCAGCTCGTTGTCCCCGGTCACGATCTTCAGGGTCACACCGCTCCGGGCCAGCGCGTCCAGCGCCAGTTTCGCGCTCTCCTTGGGCGGATCCTCGAACCCGGCGAAGCCGGCGAACACGAGCTCGGCTTCATCCCCTACCGCGGCGTGGCAGCAGGTTCGGTCCACCGGCTTCCAGGCGATGCCCAGCACCCGGAACCCCTCCCGGCTCAGGCCATCGAAGCGTTCGCGCAGCTCCGCTAGCGCGGCGCCGTCCAGCAGCCGGAGATCCTGGAACGAGTCCCCTTCGTACCGGGTGCAGAGCCGGAGCACGTCCTCCGGCGCGCCCTTTACCACGAGCATGCGGCCGGTCTCAGCCCCCGCTCCCGCCCCCTCGATCAGCACCGACACCCGTCGCCGTTCGAACCCGAACGGCACCTCGTCGATCTTGGTCCAGCCGGCCGTGGGTATGTCCTCGTGCCGGAGGATCGCCTCGTCCAGCGGGCTCTTAAGCCCGGACTCGAAGTAGCTGTTGAGATACGCCAGCTGGAGGACGCGGGGGCTGTTCCGTCCCTCGGGATCCACGTGCCGCTCCAGCCGG
>DASQBU010000173.1:0-14038 GCA_035635035.1 Pseudomonas sp. | reverse complement strand
CGCTGGGTGGCCGGGATCAGCGAGGCGGCGACCAGCCAGGAGTCCTCGCAGGAGCGCCCGGTGGGAATCAGCACGCCGCCGTAGCCGAGGCGATCGGCGGCCTGCGCCACCTGGGTCAGGTAGCCGTGGTCGACGGCGCGGGCGCCCTCGGCGGTGCCCAGGTAGTGGCCGTCGCCGTGGGTGGGGAGAAACCAGAAGATGTTCAGACTCATCGCAGTGTTCCTGTCTGTGGGCGCGCCGGCGGCGGGGCGTAGCTCATGCGCGCGATGATTCGGGGAGGGCGGCGGGTTGCGGGCGGCCCAGCGGGCGCCCGCAACGACGGTTACTGCTGGGCGACCTTGGCCGGCGGCGTCCAGACCACGTCCTTGATGCTCAGGCGCTTGGGAATCAGCTTCAGCTCGGCGAAGGTGTCGGCGATCTTCTGCTGGGCCTCCACCACGGCCGGGGTGAGCGGCTGGGCGCCGTAGCCCTGGCGCTCGACGGCCTTGCGGGTGATCTCGGCATTCAGGCCGATCAGCGGCGCGACCTGCTCGGTGACCTTGGCCGGGTCGGCCTTGGCTTGCTCGCCGACCGTGCGGATTTCCTCGATCAGCGCGCCGACCACCTGCGGGTGCTGCTCGGCGTACTGGCCGCGGGCCAGGTAGAACTGGTGGTTGTCGACCAGCCCGGAGCCATCGCGCAGGGTGCGCGCGGCGAGCTGCTGTTCGGCGGCCGCCTGGAACGGATCCCAGATCACCCAGGCGTCGACGCTGCCGCGCTCGAAGGCGGCGCGGGCGTCGGCCGGCGGCAGGTACACCGGGGTGATGTCGGTGATCGACAGGCCGGCGTTCTCCAGCGCCCGCACCAGCAGGTAGTGCACGTTGGAGCCCTTGTTCAGGGCGACCTTCTTGCCCTTCAGCTCGGCCACCGAGCGGATCGGCGAATCCTTGGCCACCAGGATCGCCTCGCCGGTCGGTGCCGGCGGTTCGTAGGCGACGTAGCGCAGGTCGGCGCCGGCGGCCTGGGCGAATACCGGCGGGGTTTCGCCGGTCACGCCGAAGTCGATCGAGCCGACGTTGAGCCCTTCCAGCAGCTGCGGGCCGCCGGGGAATTCGGTCCACTGCACCTGGATGCCCTGGGCGGCCAAGCGCTGTTCCAGCGAGCCCTTGGCCTTGAGCAGCACCAGGGTGCCGTATTTCTGGTAGCCGATGCGCAGGGTGTTGGCGGCATCGTCGGCGAGGGCGGCGGAGGAGATCGCGGCAGCCAGCAGGGCGACCAGTCCCCGACGCAGAGTGGTAGTGCGCATGGCGCTCTCCTTACTTGCTTCGTGGTGTGTGGTGGATGCCTGCTGGCCCGTTGGCGGGCGAGTAAGGGCTTTGACGGGCCTCGTCCCGTGTGGGCGAGGTCATTGCGCGGAAGGGCTGCGCAGGTACGCTGGCCCCAAGGGAAAACGCGTGGTTCAGATGCTCCAGCGCGCGCCGAGCAGCTGCTGCTCGAGACGCCCCGGTTCGACCTGGCGCGGCCGGCGCGCCAGTGACTGGTAGAACTGCTCCAGGGCGTTGCTCAGGCGTTGCTCCAGTTCGGGCGACAGCAGCAGGCGACCGTCCTCGTAACGGGTCTGGCTGTCGTCGGCGAACACGCCCTGCAGCACCTCTTCGGCCTTCAGCGAGGCCAGCACCGGCTTGAGGGCGTAGTCCAGGGCCAGCAGGTGCGCCGGGCTGCCGGCGGTGGCCAGCGGCAGCACTACCTGCTGGGCCAGGGCGCGCTCGGGCAGCAGGTCGAGCAGGGTCTTCAGCGCGCCGGAGTAGGCGGCCTTGTACACCGGCGTGGCGACCAGCAGGCCATCGGCGGCGCGCACGCGCTCGGCCAGCTCGATGACCTGCGGGCTGTCGAAGCGCCCATGCAGCAGATCCTCGGCGGCGAAATCGCGCACGCCGAAACTGACCACTTCCACGCCGCGGGCGCTCAGCCAGCGGCGCGACCACTCCAGCAGGCCAGCCGAGCGCGACTGCAGGGAGGGACTGCCGGAAAGGGAGACGACCAGCATCGGTATTTCCTTCTGTGAATAAAAAAGGGCCTGTTCTGCCGTTCAGGCCCAAACCCCATACGTGGCTGAAGGGTGAATCAACGGTTCGGTTGCGGCGTCAGGCGCAGGTAGGGCTTCACCGCGCGGTAGCCTTTGGGAAAGCGCTGCTGGAGCTCGGCCTCGTCCTTCAGCGAGGGCACGATCACCACCTCGTCGCCGTCCTGCCAGTTGGCCGGGGTGGCGACCTTGTGGTGGTCGGTCAGCTGCAGCGAGTCGATCACCCGCAGGATCTCGTGGAAGTTGCGTCCGGTGCTGGCCGGGTAGGTGATGATCAGGCGCACCTTCTTGGCCGGGTCGATGATGAACAGCGAGCGCACGGTCAGGGTGTCGTTGGCGTTCGGATGGATCAGGTCGTACAGGTCGGACACCTTGCGGTCGGCGTCGGCGAGGATCGGGAAGTTGACCTGGGTATCCTGGGTCTCGTTGATGTCCTCGATCCACTTCAGGTGCGAGTCCACCGGGTCCACCGACAGGGCGATGGCCTTGACGCCGCGCTTGGCGAATTCGTCCTTGAGCTTGGCGGTGAAGCCCAGCTCGGTGGTGCACACCGGGGTGAAGTCGGCCGGATGGGAGAACAGGATGCCCCAGCTGTCGCCCAGCCACTCGTGGAAACGAATGCGGCCTTGGCTGGAGTCCTGTTCGAAGTCGGGGGCGATGTCGCCGAGACGGATGCTCATCCTGTTGCGCTCCTGTGCGGGGTGGTGTGGGGCTACTATGCGCAGGGATGGAAAATATTAAAAAGAATAAATAATGATTTATTTATTCCTGTTTTTATATAAAGGCGCGCCGCCGGCAGTGCGTAGGCGTGGATTGCCGGCGCCATTAGTTCGGCGATTTTCCCGCGGATTTCCCCCGTTGCCGCGGGAGTTGCCGGCAATCATTGACGCGTGCCGATTCGGCAGGCACATTGCGGCAACTTCGTGGCGCCGCAGCGCCACACTTGCGCTTGCCCGATCCGCGCGGGCAGTAACGGCAGTCGATTCATGGACAGAGGTAGCAAGCGCGTGCGATTCGGCCTGCAGCTGGTTCACCCGCAACACCGGGATTCACTTCGTGCGACCCTGATCGGCCTGGCCGTCGGCTTGCTGCTGAGCGGGCTGATCGGCATCGCCGCCTTCACCCGGCCGCTCATGCTGGTGGAGCACTATCTGAGCTGGCACATCCTGCTGGAAACGGCCGCTCTGGTCGTCGCTGTGCTGATCTTCGCCGTCGGCTGGAGCACCTGCAGCCTGCATCCGCAGCGTAACGTCCTGCTGCTGGCCTGCGCCTTCCTCGGTGTCGGCCTGCTCGACTTCTCGCACATGCTGTCGTACCGCGGCATGCCCGACTACGTCACCCCCAGCGATCCAGAGAAGGCCATCCACTTCTGGCTGGCCGCCCGCTACCTGGCGGCCGGCGCGCTGTTGCTGGTGGTCTGGCTGCCGTGGCCGCCGATCGATGCCGAGGCCCCGGAGGAGCCGCGCCCCGTTCGTTTCGTGCCGCTGCTGGGCGTACTGGCGGGCGTGGCGCTGCTGCATGCACTGTTCTTCTTCCGCCCGGAGTGGCTGCCGCGCACCTTCGTCGATGGCCAGGGACTCACCGCGGTCAAGGTGTACGCCGAGTACGGGGTGATCGCCATTCACCTGTTCACCGTGCTGCTGCTGCTGCGCCGTCTGGGGCGGCCCAGCGGCTTCAACGTCGCGCTGCTGCTCGGCTCGGTGGCGATGATGGTGCTCAGCGAGCTGTACTTCACCCGCTACATCGCGGTCAGCGACCTGATCAACCTGCTCGGCCACCTGTACAAGGTGCTGGCCTACCTGCTGCTCTACCGCGCGCTGTTCGTCGAGATGATTACCTCCCCCTACCGCGCCCTGAATAGTGCGCGCCGGCATGCCCAGGCGATTCTCGAGGCGATTCCCGACCGCCTGGTCGAGTTCGACCGCGACGGCCGCTATTGCCAGGTGCACCTGCCGCGCAACGAGTTGCCGGCCCTCGACGCCGCCCAACTGCTCGGCCGGACGGTGCACGAAGTGTTGCCGGCCGAGGCCGCGCAGACCTGCATGGCCGCGCTGCATGAGGCGCAGACCTACGGCCATTCGCGCGGCCGGCAGATCCGGATTCCGCTGGTCGACGGCGATCACTGGTTCGAGCTGTCGGCTTCGGCCATGCGTGCGGAGGACAGTGGTGAGGTGCGCTTCGTCATGCTGTCGCGTGACATCACCACGCGCACCCGCGACCAGGACACCCTGCGCAAGCTGAGCCAGGCGGTGGAGCAGAGCGCCAGCACCATCGTCATCACCGACCTGGAGGCGCGCATCGAATACGCCAACCAGGCTTTCACCCGGGCGACCGGCTACAGCTTGGAGGAGGCCATCGGCCAGAACCCCAGGCTGCTGCATTCCGGCAAGACCCCGAAGAGCACCTACGACGACATGTGGGAGCACCTCACCAGCGGCCGGGTCTGGCGCGGCGAGTTCGTCAACAAGCGCAAGGACGGCAGCGAGTACACCGAGTCGGTGCTGATCTCGCCGGTGTTCGACGCCGCCGGCCGGCCGACCAATTACCTGGCGATCAAGGAAGACATCACCCAGCGCAAGCTGGACGAGCAGCGCATCGAGCGCCTGGCGCACTTCGACGCCCTGACCAACCTGCCCAACCGCAAGCTGTTCGCCTCGCGCTGCGAGCAGGCCCTGGGCCTGTCCGAGCGCAGCCACCAGCCGCTGGCGGTGCTGTACATGGACCTCGACCACTTCAAGCACATCAACGACTCGCTGGGCTACCGGGTCGGCGACGCCTTCCTGGTCGAAGTCGCCCAGCGCCTCAAGTCCGCCCTGCGCGGCGAGGACACCCTGTCGCGTCCGGGCGGCGACGAGTTCGTCCTGGTGCTGCCCTACACCGATGCCAAGGGCGCCGCGCATGCCGCCGAGCGGCTGCGTGCGCTGCTGGCCAGCCCCTGCCTGGTCGGCGAGCACAGCCTGGTGGTCAGCGCCTCGATCGGCATCGCCATGTATCCCGAGGATGGCCGCGACTTCGACAGCCTGGCGCAGCGTGCTGACATCGCCATGCATCGCGCCAAGCAGGATGGGCGCAACAGCTACTGCTTCTTCACCGCGGAGATGCAGCGCCAGTCCGCGCGCACCCTGGAGCTGGAAAGCGCCCTGCGCCAGGTACTGGAGCGCGGCGAGCTGCACCTGTGCTTCCAGCCGCAGGTGAGTATCGACGGCCAGCGCCTGGTCGGCGCCGAAGCCCTGCTGCGTTGGAACCACCCGCAGCTGGGGGCGATCAGCCCGGCCGAGTTCATCCCCATCGCCGAGGGCAGCGGGCTGATCCTGCCGATCGGCGAATGGGTCCTGCGCGCGGCGGCGCGGCAGATGAAGCGCTGGCTGGAGCAGGGCTATCCGCCGGACATGACCATGGCGGTGAACCTGTCGCTGGTGCAGTTCCGCCATCCCGGTCTGGTCGAGCTGGTGATCGACGTCCTCAAGGAAAGCGGCCTGCCGGCGCACTGCCTGGAGCTGGAGCTGACCGAAAGCGTGGCCATGCACGATCCGGCCGCGGCCATCGCGGTGGTGCGGCGCCTGCACGCGCTGGGCGTGCGCCTGTCGATCGACGATTTCGGCACCGGCTATTCGTCGCTGAGCTACCTCAAGCAGTTCGAGGTGCACAAGCTGAAGATCGACCAGTCCTTCGTCCGCCACATCAACGCCGACGGCCACGACCAGTCCATCGTGCGGGCGGTGATCGGCATGGCCGCCAGCCTGGGCATGCTGACCATCGCCGAGGGGGTGGAAACGGCGGCCCAGCGGGTCGAGCTGGAGCGGCTGGGCTGCGACGAGGTGCAGGGCTACCTGTTCGGCAGGCCGCTGCCGGCGGCGGAGTTCGAGGCGCTGATGCGCCCGCGCCTGGCGGTGCCGGAGCACTGGTCCTGACCCGGCCCGCGTCGGCGCCGGGCCAGGTTGCCGTGGGGCGTTACAGCAGCGGCAGGGTGTAGCTGACGATCAGGCGGTTCTCGTCCTGATCGGACTGCGCGTTGCCGCGCAGGGTGGCGTTGCGCCAGGTGAAGCCGAGGCCCTTGAGCGGGCCGCTCTGCAGCACGTAGTCGAGGCGCAGGTCGCGCTCCCATTCCTGCTTGTCGCTGCCGACGGCGTCGATGCTGTCGCCGTTCAGGTACAGCACGCTGGCCTTCAGGCCCGGCGCGCCGAGCTTGGCGAAGTCGTAGGCGTAGCCGGTCAGCCAGGTGCGCTCGCCGGCGCTGAGGAACTTGTTGATCTGCACGTCGGTGATCAGATAGGCGGTGGAGCCGTCGCCCTGGTTGAGGTAGGGGAAGGCGCTGTCGCCCGACAGCTGCTGGTAGCCGGCGCTCAGCGAGTGGCTGCCGAGGCTGTAGGTGAACAGGGCGCTCCAGGCGCGATTGTCGACCTCGCCTTTGGTGATCGCCTTGCCCTTGGCGTCGACGCCGAAGTAGCCGTTGCTGGTGTAGCCCGCGCTGCGCCCGCTGGCGCTGGCGTTCTTGCCGTCGGAGGTGCTGTAGAAGTAGCGCAGGTCGGTCTTCAGGCTGCCCACCGGCAAGGCCTGGGTGTGGACCAGGCCGAGGAAGTGCTGCTGGTAGAAGTCCTGCAGGTTGCCATAGTAGTACTGGGCGGTCAGGTCCTTGCTGAGCTTGTAGTCGAGACCGGCGTAGTAGAACTTGTTGCTGTCGGCCCCCTTGGCGAGGTCGGCGCCGCCGATGGCCAGGCTGCGCTGGTCGGTGGAGGCGCGGGTCTTGGTGTGCTCCAGCTGGCCGCCGATCAGGGTCAGCTTGTCGAACTCGTTGGAGGTGATCTGCCCGCCGTCGAAGGTCTGCGGCAGCAGGCGGCCATCGTTGGGCACCACCACCGGCAGCTTGGGCTGCAGGGTGCCGAGCAGGCCGACGGTCTTGGAGATCTTCACCTTGCCGGTCAGGCCGAGGCTGCCGAACTGGTCCTCGGCCTCGCCGCCGCTGGTCGGGAACAAGGTGCCCGGGGTGCGGCTGCGTCCCGCCTTGCCGGTATTGCCGCCCGAGTCCAGGCGGACGCCGGCCAGGCCGAGGGCATCGACGCCGAAGCCGACCGGGCCCTCGGTGAAGCCGGACTGATAGTTGAAGAGGAAGCCCTGGCCCCACTCCCTGGCGGAAGGTTTGTCTTCGTTGCGGACGTCGTTGTGGATGTAGAAGTTGCGCAGACCGAGGCTGGCCTTGCTGTCCTTGATGAAGTCGGCCTGGGCGCTGCCGCACAGGGCGGCGCCGAGAGTGCCGGTGAACACGGCCAGGGCCAGCGGGGATTGCTTCATTGCTTATTCTCCTTGGATACATCGCTGCGCGGCGGTCGGCGTGGGCGCGGCTCCGGGGAAGGCGCCAGGCGAAGACACGCGGGGGGACCGTCATATTTCCGGCGAGGAGATTAGGGCAGGATTCATAAATCCAAAAAGAATGGTTATTTATTTTTAAATAATTTATTCGAATATGAGGCAGCAGACGCCCCCGGTCCGGCCCGTGGGCCGCCGGGGGCGTGCGTGGGTGCCGCTGGCGGTTTAGAACAGCGCCAGGCTGTAGTTGAGGATCAGGCGATGTTCGTCCTGGTCCCGCTGGCCGAGGTCGTTGCCGCGCCACATGGCGTACTGCCAGGCGAAGCCGAGGCCCTTGAGCGGGCCGTCCTGCAGCACGTAGTCGACGCGCAGGTCGCGCTCCCATTCCTGGCGCTCGTACTGGGCGTCGTCGATGCTGCGGCCGTTGAAGTAGTTGGCGCTGGCCTTCAGCCCCGGTGCGCCGAGCTTGGCGAAGTCGTAGGCGTAGCCGAGCACCCAGGTCTTCTCCCCGGCATTGTGGAACTTGTGCAGCTGCGCGTTGGTGAGCAGGTAGAGGGTGCGCCCCTGGCCGTCGTTGATGTGCGGGAAGTCGCTGTTGCCGCTGACCTGCTGGTAGCCGGCGCTCAGCGCATGGCCTTCCAGGCTGTAGGTGAACTGCGCGCTCCACAGGCGGTTGTCGACTTCGCCCTTGGTGATCGCGTTGCCCTTGGCGTCGACGCCGTAGTAGCCGGTGCTGGTGTAGCCCGCGGCGCGCCCGGCGGCGCTGGCGTTCTTGCCGTCGGAGGTGCTGGCGAAGTAGCGCAGGTCGGTCTTCAGCGAGCCCACCGGCAGCGCCAGGGTGTGGATCAGGCCGAGGAAGTGCTGCTTGTAGAAGTCCTGCAGGTTGGCGTAGTAGTACTGCGCCAGCAGATTCTTGTCGATCTGGTAGTCGGCGCCGCCGTAGTAGAACTTGTTGCTGTCCTGCGCCTTGGCCCCGCTGTTGGCGCCGGCGATGGACAGGCCCCGGGAGTCGGTGGAGTTGCGCTCGGTGGCGCGCTCGATCTGGCCGCCGATCAGGGTCAACTTGTCGAACTCCTTGGAGGTGATCTGTTCGCCCTCGAAGGTCTGCGGCAGCAGGCGGCTGTCGTTGTAGATCAGCACCGGCAGCTTGGGCAGCAGGGTGCCGACGCGCGCCTCGGTCTTGGAGATGCGCAGCTTGCCGGTCAGGCCCACGCGGCCGAACTCGCCTACCGCCTGGCCGTTGCTCTGCAGCGGGAACACCGAGCCGGGGGTGCGCTCGATGCCCGCCTTGTCGGCGTCGCCGCCCGAATCCAGGCGCACGCCCCACAGGCCCAGGGCATCCACGCCGAGGCCGACGGGGCCCTCGGTGTAGCCGGACTTGAAGTCGAGCATGAAGCCCTGGCCCCACTCCTCGATGGACGGCCTGGCCTCGTTGCGCACGTCGTTGTTGATGTAGAAGTTGCGCAGGTTGAGCGCGGCCTTGCTGTCCTTGATGAACTCGGCCTGGGCGGCGCCGGACAGGGCCAGGCCCAGGCTGCCGGCGAGTGCGGTCAGCGCCTTCGGGGATGGGGTCATGGTGCGGTTCTCCTGCGTGGTGCAGCGTGACGGAACGCTGCCGATCTGTGCCGCACGGGACCTCCACCTGCGCTGACGCGGGAGGGGGTGGCCGACGGCGGCGCGAGGGTAGGGCAGATTCGGCAAATAGAAAAGTGGATTATTGGTCATACCAGCTCTGGACGTGCCGGCTGGCGCCGGCGCGCCCCAGCGCCCGGCTCACTCGACGGCGTAGCCGTAGCGGGCGATCAGCGCCTTGGCGGCGGGGCTGCGCAGGTAGTCGAGCAGCGCCTTGGCTGCCGGCTTGTCCTGGCCGCGCAGCAGCAGCACGGCGTCCTGCTTGAGCGGGCTGTACAGCTTGGCCGGCACCGTCCAGGCCGAGCCCTGGGTGACCTTGCCGTCGCGGTAGACCTGGGACAGGGCGACGAAGCCCAGCTCGGCGTTGCCGCTGGCGACGAACTGGTAGGCCTGGGCGATGCTCTCGCCGCGGACCAGCTTGCCCTCCAGCGCCGGGCGCAGGCCGAGCTGGTCGAGGGTTTCCAGCGCCGCCGCGCCGTAGGGCGCGGTGGCCGGATTGGCGATGGCCAGGTGGGCGAAGTGACCCTGCTGGAGCACTGCGCCCTGCTCGTCGACCAGCCCCGGCTGGGCCGACCACAGCGCCAGGCGGCCGGTGGCGTAGGTGAACTGGCTGCCGGGCACGGCGGCGCCGCTGGCGGTCAGCTTGCCCGGGGTGGCGCTGTCGGCGCTGAGCAGCACCTCGAAGGGCGCGCCCTGGTTGATCTGCGCGAAGAACTGGCCGGTGGCGCCGAAGGCCAGTTTCGCCTGGTGCCCGCTGGCCTGCTCGAACGCCTTGGCCAGCTCCTGCATCGGCGCGGTGAAGTTGGCGGCCACCGCCACCTGGACCTCGTCCGCGCGCGCCGCGCCGGGCAGCGCCAGGGCGATCAGCAGGGCCCCGCACAGGCTGGAAATGTTCTTGCGCATCTTGCTCTCCTTGAGTCGTGGGCAATGTCCCGACCGGCAGGGCGCGCACGCTAATGGGACGGCCTTAAGCAAAACTTAAGCGTTCCGCCGCGGCCGCACCGCCTTATGGTGCGCGCTGCACAATAACGGCGGTCGGGACGCCAGCTTCACAGCAAGAAGGCTGCCAGAATCGCTCATTTCGAGTAAGTGTTTTCAAATCAACAAGATAGGGAAATCCAGCCGGGCTGGAGCGCGGCTGCGGTCCTGTCGGATTGGCTATAAAGGCGTTTTACCTATGTGGCTTTGTATACAACGCGACAGTGGCGGTCGGGAGGCGCGGCCACCGGCCGCCCGGGGCGGGGCCGGCGGTCGGGACTGCACACCTAGAACAGCGGCAGGCTGTAGCTGACCAGCACGCGGTTCTCGTCGAGGTCGCGCTGGGCGGGGATGTCGCTGCTGCGCAGCGTGGCGTTCAGCCAGGCGAAGCCCAGCCCCTTGAGCACGCCGCTCTGGATCACGTAGCCGAGGCGCAGGTCGCGCTCCCATTCGCTGCCATCGCGCGAGGTGCCGGCGATGGCGATGCGATCGGCCTTGTTGTAGCTCAAGGCGAAGGTCAGGCCGGGGACGCCGAGGGCGGCGAAGTCGTAGTTGTAGGTGCCCAGCCAGGTGCGCTCGTCGGGACGCATGAAGGTGCCGATCATCCGCCCGGCGATGCTGTAGTCGCTGGCGCCGCCGCCCTGGTTGAGGCGCGGCAGCTCGCTGTCGCCGTTGTTCTCCTGATAGCCCAGGCCGATGGCGTGGCCGCCCACCTTCCAGGTGAACTGGGCGCTCCACAGGTCGCTGTCCACCTCGCCCTTGTGCGGGTCGCTGGCCAGACGCGCATCGCTGATGCGGTAGCCCTCGGCCCGCCCGGCGGCGCTGGCGTTCTTGCCGTCGGAGTCGCTGTGGAAGTAGCGCAGGTCGGTGACCAGGCTGCCGAGCGGCAGGGCCAGGGTGTGGTTCAGGCCGAGGAAGTGCTGCTCGTAGAACTCCTTGAGGTTGCCGTAGTAGTACTGCAGCAGCAGGTTCTTGCCGATGCGGTAGTCGGCGCCGCCGTAGTAGAACTTGTTGCTGAACTGGCCGGTTCGCGGATCGTTGGCGCCGGCGACGGACAGGCCGCCGGCATTGCTCGAGTTGCGGTCGCGGGCGTGTTCGATCTGGCCGCCGATCAGGGTCAGGTTGCTGATCTCGTTGGAGGTGATCTGCCCGCCCTCGAAGGTCTGCGGCAGCAGGCGGCCGTCGTTGAAGACCAGTACCGGTAGCTTGGGCTGCAGGGTGCCCAGGCGCGCCTCGGTCTTGGACAGGCGGACCTTGCCGGTCAGGCCGAGGTAGCTGAACTCGTCCACCGCGCTGCCGTCGCTTTCCTGCGGGAACAGCTGGCCCGGGTTGCGGCTGCGGCCGGCCTTGCTGACCGTGCTGCCGGAGTCCAGCTTGACGCCGAGCAGGCCGACGGCGTCCACGCCGACGCCGACCGTGCCCTCGGTGTAGCCGGAGGTGTAGTTGAGGATGAAGCCCTGGCCCCACTCCTCGGTCTTGGTCGGGATGTCGGTGTGCTTCTGGCGCTCCGCCAGGGTGCCGCTGCGGTTGTCCTGGTTGAAATAGAAGTTGCGCAGGGTAAGCGAGGCCTTGCTGTCCTCGAGGAAACCTTTGGCGGACGCCTGCTGCACGGATGGCAGACCCACGATGCCCGCCACAATGGCCAGGGCCAGAGTGGACTTGTTCATTGCTCGATGCTCCGGTATTCGAATTCTTGTGAGGCGGCCGTGCGGGCGTTTCGTGGTCGAATGGGCAGTCACTGGCCGACGGGTTTAGCGACGTTGTTGTGTCGGCGAGAGCAAGGCTAAGCGAAGCCTTGTAATTCCAAAAAGAATTATTAATTATCTTTTTATATTCTTTATTGATATGAAAATGCAGGCGTGACGGTGCGCTGCCGGCAAGGCCGGCAGCGCAGGGCGCGCGTGGGTTCGGGCGCGAAAATGCCGGATGGGCGGCGAACGGGGGCTGATCGGCAGCCCGCCCGCCGGCGGCGTCACCAGGCCATGGCGTAGCTGCGGAAGGCCCGCTGTTCATGCCGCGGCTGCCACGGCGGCGCCGCCTGGTGCTGGCGGAAGTCCTGCAGGATGTCGTTGCGCAGTTCGGCCAGGCGGTAGTCCTCGCGCCGGCGCGGATGGGGCAGGTCGACCGCGACGATGCGCTTGATCCGCCCCGGCCGCGGCTCCATCACCACCACCCGGTCGCCGAGGAACACCGCCTCGTCGACGTCGTGGGTGACCAGCACGGTGGTGATGCCCTCGGCCAGCCAGAGGCGCGCCAGCTCCTCCTGCAGCTGGGCGCGGGTGAGGGCGTCGAGGGCGCCGAAGGGCTCGTCGAGCAGCAGGATCTTCGGCCGGTTGACCAGCCCGCGGGCGATCGCCACGCGCTGGCTCATGCCGCCGGACAGCTGCGCCGGATAGGCCTTGGCGAAGCTGTGCAGGCCGACCAGTTCGAGGTGGCGGTGCACCGTCGCCAGCCGTTCGGCCTTGCCCAGCGGCGAATTGGCCAGCGCCAGCAGCACGTTGTCCTCCACCGTCAGCCAGGGATACAGGCGGTGGTCCTGGAACACGATGCCGCGCGCGGGGTCGGTGCCGCGGATCGGCACGCCGTCCAGCAGCAGGCTGCCGCCGCTGGCCTCCTCCAGGCCGACCAGCAGGCGCAGCAGGGTGGACTTGCCGCAGCCGCTGCCGCCGACGATGCTGATGAACTCGCCCTGGCGGATGTGCAGGGAAATGTTCTCCAGCACGCTGAGTTCGCCGTCCTGGACCGCAAAGCGCTTGTTGACCCCGTGCAGGGTGAGGAAATCGGTATGGCTCATGGGAGACTCCTTGCAGGGACGGGGCTTCAGGGGCGGCGCACGCGCCAGGCCAGGGTGCGGCTTTCGAGCCAGCCGGCCAGGCGGTTGAGCAGCAGGCCGACGGCGCCGACCACCAGCAGGCCGTAGAGCACCTGGTCCATGTCGAAGTGCTCGCGGCCGTCGATCATGGTGTTGCCGATGCCGGGGCCGGCGGAGAAGAAGTATTCGGCGCCGATGGTCGCCAGCCAGGCATAGATCAGCCCCAGGTGCAGGCCGGTGAAGATCGCCGGCGCCGCCGACGGCAGCACCAGGGTGAACAGCCGCTGCGCCGGCGACAGGCCGAGCACCCGCGCCACCTCGTACAGCTCGACGCGGGTGGCGCGGATGCCCTCGAAGCTGTTCAGCGCCACCGGGTAGAACACCGCGAGGGCGACGAAGGCCACCTTGGCCGGCTCGCCGAAGCCGAACCAGGCCGACAGCAGCGGGATCCAGGCGAACAGGGCGATCTGCTTGGCGGCGTGGAAGGTCGGCCCGGCCAGCCGTTCGGCCAGCCGCGACAGGCCGAGCAGGCTGCCGAACGCCAGGCCGAGCAGGCCGCCGAGGACGAAGCCGGACAGGTTGCGCTGCAGGCTGGCGCCGAGATTGCGCCACAGCTCGCCGCTGGCGGCCGCCTGCCAGGCGGCCTCGGCCACCGCCGGCGGGCTGGCGACGATCTTGGTATCCACCCAGTGCAGCGCGGCGGCCAGCCACCACAGCAGCAGCAGGCCGACCGGCACCACGGCGCCGCGCAGGTCGGGACGTTTCTTGAGCAGGGATGCGGACATGCGGGCTCTCCTTCAGAACGCCTGGCGCTGCCAGCGCTGCAGGCGGGTTTCGATCAGCGCCAGGCCCTTGTCCAGCAGCAGGCCGACCAGGCCGATCACCAGCATCGCCACGATCACCAGGTCGAGCTGGAACATCTGCCGGCCATCGACCATCAGGTAGCCGATGCCCTCGCTGGAGGCCAGCAGCTCGACGGTGACCAGGGCGATCCAGCCCTTGGTCAGGGCGAAGCGCACGCCGGTGAAGATGCTCGGCAGCGCCGCCGGCAGGATCACCCGGCGCAGGCGCTGCGCCAGGTTGAAGCGATAGACCCGCGCCACCTCCAGGTAGCTCTGCGGGATGTTGCGCAGGCCGGCGAAGGTGTTGATGGTCATCGGCACCAGCACCGCCTTGGCGATCACCAGGTATTTCAGCGTCTCGTCGATGCCCACCAGCATCATCAGCAGCGGAATCCAGCCCAGCACCGG
>DASQBU010000172.1:0-5203 GCA_035635035.1 Pseudomonas sp. | reverse complement strand
GCTGCCACTGGTCAGGGCGGGCGAACAGCCGCACGGTGGCCAGCATCAGGTGCTGGAAGCCGTAGACGTGGGCGATGGAGCTGTCGACCCGGGCGAATTCGCGCACGACCGCGAAGGTCTCGCTCCAGTCGGCGCCCAGGCCGCCGTACTGGCGCGGAATGCTCAGGGCCAACAGGCCGCTGCGACGCAGGGCGTCGCGCTGGGCCTTCGGCGTGCCGCCGCGCTGGTCGCGCTCGACGGCGGTTTCGGCGAATTCGCCCGCCAGCTGGCGGGCGGTCTGCAGCGGCGACGGCGTGTGGGGGGAGTGAAGGACGGTCACACGGGGTTCCTCGGGTGGTGGTGTGAGGCGGAGCGGGGGACGCGGCTGGCTACTTCGTCACGCTTGCCGCCGCCGTGGCGTTCTGCAGCCACGGCAGGGTGTACAGGCGCTCGTTGTCGGCGTTGGATTTCTTGATCTGTACGCGCACCGCGGGCGACTCCTGGTACAGGCGGATGAACTGCTGCAGGCGCGGGTCGGCGGCGTTGTCCTCGCGGGCGACGAAGCGGATGGCGTAGTAGACGTCGTCCACCCCGGAGAACAGCAGGGCGCTGCCCGGATCGAGGGTGCCGGCGGCGACCAGATGCGCCGGGTAGCCCTGGGCCAGGTCGACGTCGTCGATCGCGCGGACCAGTTGCGGGCCCTCGATCTCCACCAGCTTGAGGTGCTTCGGGTTGGCGACGATATCGCTCAGGCGGGCATGGCTGCCGACGCCCTCGCGCAGCTTGACCAGCCCGGCGGACTGCAGGAGCAGCAGGCCGCGGCCCTGGTTCACCGGGTCGTTGGCCACCGCCACCCGGGCGCCGTCCTTCAGCTCGGCGAAGCTCTTGATCCGGGTCGAGTACAGGCCGATGTTGCTGAGGATGCCGAGGCCGACCGACTTCAGCTTGTAGCCGCGCTCCTTGATGGCGTTGTCGAGGAAGGCCTGGTGCTGGAAGTAGTTGGCGTCCAGGTCCTTGCTGGCCAGCGCCAGGTTCGGCGTGATCCAGTCGCTGAACTCGACGACCTCCACTTCGAGGCCCTGGCTCTTGGCTTCGCGGGCGGCGACGTGGATCGAGTCGGCCAGCGCGCCGGGGGTGACGCCGATCTTCAGCGCGCCCGCCTCGGCGGCCAGCGAGAACAGCGCGGCGCCGAGCAGGCCGACGCCGGGGTGGAGCAGAGAGTGGAGCAGGGTGCGCAGTTTCATGCCGGTTCTCCCTGGCGGAGCGGGGTGGTGGACGGGACATGCCGCTGGGCGGCGGCCGGATGGCGTGCCGGCAGGCGGTCGCCCTCGCCGAACAGCTTGTGGCGCAGGCTGCCCTCGGCGTAGGCGGTCTTGTACGAGCCGCGGTTCTGCAGCTCGGGGATCACCAGGTCGATGAAGTCCTCGTAGCTTTCCGGGGTGACGGTGCGCGACAGGTTGAAGCCGTCGACGCCGACGTCGTTGGCCCAGGACTCCAGCTCGTCGGCCACGTACTGGGCGTCGCCGACCAGGGTCGGGTAGCGGCTGCCGAGGCGGAAGCGCTCGAGCAGCTTGCGCCGGGTCAGGGCGTTGGCCTGGGCGGTCTGCGCCGCCGACTCGATGGCGTTGCCGCCGCGGTAGTCGATCGGCTCGTCGAGGCCGTAGCGGGCGAAGTCGACGTTGACGCTGCTGGCGAAGTGGGCGAGGCCGGCCTCGGCGCTGGCGTAGTGCCAGTAGTCGTCGAACTTCTCCTGGGCCTCGCGCCGGGTCTTGCCGACCACCGCGGCGATGCCGGCGAAGATCTTCAGGTCTTCCGGGCGGCGGCCGGCAGCCACCGCCTGCTGGCGCAGCTCCTGCACCACCTTGCGGGTGGCGTCCTTGTCCTGGGCGCTGATGAAGATGGCCTCGGCATGCCGGGCGGCGAACTGCTGGCCGCGCGGCGAGGTGCCGGCCTGGAACAGCAGCGGCGTGCGCTGGATCGACGGCTCGCACAGGTGGTAGCCGTCGAGCTGGTAGTACGGCCCCTGGTGCTGGATGCGGTGGACCTTGGCCGGGTCGGCGAACACCCGGGCGGCCTTGTCGCGACGCACCGCACCGTCCTCCCAGCTGCCTTCCCAGAGCTTGTAGACCAGCTCCAGGTAGTCCTCGGCGCGCTCGTAGCGCTCGTCGTGGGCGGTCAGCGCGTCCAGGCCCATGGCCTTGGCGCCGCTCTCCAGGTAGCCGGTGACGATGTTCCAGCCGATGCGCCCGCGGGTCAGGTGGTCGAGCGTCGACATGCGCCGGGCGAACAGGTAGGGCGGCTCGTAGCTGAGGTTGGAGGTGATGCCGAAGCCGAGGTGCTGGGTGGCGGCGGCCATCGCCGAGACCAGCAGCAGCGGGTCGTTGACTGGCAGCTGGATCGACTCGCGCAGGGTCAGGTCGATGGAGCGCTGGTAGACGTCGTAGACGCCGATGATGTCGGCGATGAACAGGCCGTCGAACAGGCCGCGCTCCAGGGTCTTGGCCAGGTTGGTCCAGTACTCGAGGGTGTTGTAGTCGACCGAGTTGTCCCGCGGGTGGGTCCACAGGCCGTGGTTGATGTGGCCGACGCAGTTCATGTTGAACGCGTTGAGCAGGATCTGCTTCTTCGCCATGGTCAGAGCGCTCCGTGCCGCGGGGGCAGCTTGTCGTTGAGGTAGTAGTTGCCGACGGCGTGGAACTTCCAGCGCACCGGGTCGTGCAGGGTGTGGGTGCGCGCGTTGCGCCAGAAGCGGTCGAGGTTGTGTTCGCTGAGGGTGGCGCCGCTGCCGGCCAGCTCGAACAGCTTCGAGCCGGCCTTGAGGGCGATCTCGGTGGTCAGCACGCGCGCCTCGGCCACCGCCACCGAGGCGGCGGCGACGCTGCGCTCGTCGGGCGCCGCCTGGCTGGCGTCGAGCACGCGGCCGGCGCGGCGCAGCAGCGCCTCGGCGGCGGTAAGGCGCACGGCGAGGTCGCCGACCCGCTCGATCAGCAGCGGGTCATCCGCGGCGCGCGCCACCCCCGAGTCGATCCAGGCCCGGCTGTGCTCGCGCACGAAGGGCAGGGTGGCGGCGTAGGCGCCGCGGGCCATGCCGAGGTCGAGGGCGGCGTGGATGATCTGCGCCAGCGGGCCGATGGTGGTCGGGCGGTCGAACGAGGCCTTGAACGGCACCAGCCATTCGGCCTGCACCGGGACATCGTCGAATTGCACCGAGCCGCTGCCGGTGACTCGCTGGCCGAAGCCGTCCCAGTCGTCGACCACGGTGACGCCGTAGCTCTGCCGCGGCACGAAGGCCAGCCAGCTGGTATCGCTGTCGTCGACCACCAGGGTGGGGATCCAGTGGGCGAACAGCGAGCCGGTGCAGTAGTACTTGCGTCCGTCGATGCGGTAGCCGCCTTGCGCGGTGGCGCTCAGCCGCGTGCGGCGCTTGAAGTCCTTGTGGCCGATCTCGGCCAGGGCGTTGCCGAAGCGCTGGCCCTGCAGGGCCAGCTCGTAGAAGAAGCGCTTCTGCGCCTCGCTGCCGCCCACGCGCAGCACTTCCAGCGAGTAGAAGTGGTTCTGCGGGATGTGCGCCAGCGAGCTGTCGGCGGCGGCGAGGATCGCCACCACCTCGGCGAGGGTGACGTTGGACACGCCGGCGCCGCCGTACTCCTTGGGTACGGTGATGCCCCACAGGCCGCTGCGCGAGAAGCGCTCGATCTCCGGCCAGGGCAGACGCCGTTCGCGATCGCGGCGCGAGGCTTCGACGGCGAACTCGGCGGCCAGCTCGCGGGCCACGGCGAGGGCTTCGGCATCGTCGCACAGGATGGTCACCGGGCCGGGCAGCGGGGTGACGAAGGCAGCAGGGTTTTCGAAGGTGGTCATGGCAGGTCGCTCCTCAGTTCCACTGGTGGCGTTTGGGCAGCACGCCGTTGAGCGCGTAGTTGCCGAGCAGGTGGTATTTCCAGCGCACCGGGTCGTGCAGGGTGTGGGTGCGCGCGTTGCGCCAGTGGCGGTCGAGGTTGTGCTCGCTGCGGGTGGCGGCGGTGCCGGCCAGCTCGAACAGCTTCTCGCTGGCCTCGAGGGCGATCTCGGTGGTGAGGATCTTGGCCGCGCCCACCGCCACCGAGGCCTCGGCACTGGATTCGGCGCTGATCGGCGCGCCGGCTAGGCGGTCGAGCGCTTCACCGGCCTCGCGCAGCACCTCGTTGGCGGCGTGCAGGTCGATCTGCAGGCGGCCGACCGCCTGGATGATGTAGGGGTCGTCGCTGGCGCGCTCGCCGGCGAAGTCCATCCACGGCCGCGCCCGCTCGCGCACGAACGTCAGGGTGTCGTCGACCGCGGCCTGGGCGATGCCGGCGTCGATGGCGGCCTGGATCAGTTGCGACACCGGGCCGCTGAGGCTCGGCCGGTCGGTCAGCTGCCACACCGGCAGCACGTTGTCGGCGTCCACCTCGACGTCGGTGAAGTGCACGGTGCCGCTGGCGGTGGTGCGCTGGCCGATGCCCGACCAGTCGTCCACCACCCGCACGCCGGGCGCGTGGCGCGGCACCCAGAGCAATACCGCGCGGCCCTGGGCGTCCAGGGCACGGGTGGGAATCCAGTGGGCGAACAGCGCGCCGGTGGAGTAGAAGCGCGTGCCGGTCAGGCGCAGGCTGCCGGCGTCTTCGCGGAGCTGGGCGGTGTGCTGCAGCATGGACGCGGTGTCGCGCGACGGGCCGGCATTGCCGAAGCGCTCGCCGGCGAGGATCTGGCCGTAGATGCGCTGCTTCTGCGCAGGGCTGGCCAGCTCGTGGACCACGGCGAGCACGCCGAACTGGTTCTGCGGGATCTGGCCCAGCGCCGGGTCGGCGGCGCAGAGGATGCGGAACACCTCGGCGAGGGTGGCGTGGGACACCCCGGCGCCGCCGTATTCCTTCGGTACGCTGATGCCGCCGAGGCCGCTGGCGGTGTAGCGGTCCAGCTCGTCCCACGGCAGGCGGCGCTCGCGGTCGCGCTCGGCGGCGCCCTGGGCGAAGTCGGCGGCCAGGGCCTGGGCGACCGCGATGGCTTCGGCGTCGCTGCGGATCACCCGCACGCCGGCCGGATCGAGCGGCTGGGGGCGGGGGTTGGCATGGCTTACGGGGGCACGCGAGCCCGGCACCGCGCTGGCGCGGCGTTGCAGATGTTCGGACATGAAGGGACTCCTGCCGGGTAGCCGCCGTGCGGCGGCGCCCGGATTGGCTAAAAAAAGGGCAGTCAGATGCGT
>DASQBU010000171.1:0-1581 GCA_035635035.1 Pseudomonas sp. | reverse complement strand
CACCGCTATCCGCCTGCTGATGAAGGCCGGCGACCAGCTGGCCCGCGCCCACCCGTATCCCGCGCTGCGCTTCGTCGCCAGCGTCGGCGAGCCGCTCAACCCGGAGGCGGTGTGGTGGGGCCAGGAAGTGCTCGGCCTGCCGATCCACGACAACTGGTGGCAGACCGAGACCGGCGGCATCATGCTGGCCAACACCGCCGCCCTGCCGATCAAGCCCGGCTCGATGGGCCAGCCGCTGCCGGGCATCGAGGCGGCCATCGTCCGCCGGCGCGAGGACGGCACGCTGGACATGCTCGGCACCGATACCATCGGCGAGCTGGCCCTGAAGCAGCCGTGGCCCGGCATGTTCCGCGCCTATCTCGGCCAGGAGGAACGCTACCGGCGCTGCTTCGTCGGCGACTGGTACCTGAGCGGCGACCTGGCCCGCCGCGACGCCGACGGCTACTACTGGTTCGTCGGCCGCAGCGACGACGTGATCAAGTCCGCCGGCCACCTGATCGGCCCGTTCGAAGTGGAGAGCGCGCTGCTCGAACACCCGGCGGTGGCCGAGGCGGCGGTGATCGGCAAGCCCGACCCGATCCTCGGCGAGACGGTGAAGGCCTTCGTCTCGCTCAAGGGCGACTTCACCGCCAGCGCGGCCCTGCACGACGAACTGCTCGGCCACGCGCGCAAGCGCCTCGGCGCGGCGGTGGCGCCCAAGGAGCTGGACATCCTGCCCAGCCTGCCGCGCACCCGCAGCGGCAAGCTGCTGCGCCGCCTGCTCAAGGCCCGCGAGCTGGGCCTGCCCGAGGGCGACACCTCGACCCTGGAGAATCCGTGATGAGCGCGGTGCCCTACCCGGCGGAGTTCGCCGTCACCCTGCTGCGCGACATGCTGCGCATCCGCCGCCTGGAGGAGCGCGCCGCCGAGCTGTACGGCGAGGGCAAGATCCGCGGCTTCCTGCACCTGTACATCGGCGAGGAGGCGGTGGCGACCGGCGCGCTGCACGCCCTCGAAGCCGACGATGCGGTGGTCGCCACCTACCGCGAGCACGGCCACGCCCTGCTGCGCGGCACGCCGATGAACGCGATCATGGCCGAGATGTACGGCCGGCGGGAGGGCTGCTCGCACGGGCGCGGCGGCTCCATGCACCTGTTCGACGCCGCCCGGCGCTTCTTCGGCGGCAACGCCATCGTCGGCGGCGGCATCCCGCTGGCGGTGGGCCTGGCGCTGGCCGAGCGCCTGCAGGGTGGCAAGCGCATCACCGCCTGCTTCTTCGGCGAGGGCGCGCTGGCCGAGGGCGCCGCCGCCGAGTCGCTGAACCTCGCCGCGCTCTGGCAGCTGCCGGTGCTGTTCTGCTGCGAGAACAACTACTACGCCATGGGCACCGCACTGGCCCGCTCGCAGGCGCAGACCGACCTGTGCGCCAAGGCCGAGGCGTTCAAGGTGCCGGCCCGCGCGGTGGACGGCATGGACGTGGTCGCCGTGCAGCAGGCCACCCGCCTGGCCGCCAAGCAGGTGCGCGCCGGCCACGGCCCGGTGTTCCTCGAGTACCAGACCTACCGCTTCCGCGCCCACTCGATGTTCGACCCCGAGCTGTAC
>DASQBU010000170.1:0-3144 GCA_035635035.1 Pseudomonas sp. | reverse complement strand
AGCCGAAGAAGGTGGTGGCGTACTCGCCCTTGCCGTCGATGCCCATGATCGCGGTCTTCTCGGTGAAGCCGGAGCAGTGGTAGGCGCTGGAGGCGTGGGCCAGGTGGTGCTCGACCGCCTCGATCTTGACCTTCTTCAGGTCGAAGCCGAGCTGCTGCAGGCACCACTGGATGCGCTGGCGGTAGCGCTTGTAGCGGCGGTTGCCGAACAGGATGGCGTCGAGGGCGCGGTCCGGGGCGTAGGCGTAGCGCTTGGCGTACTGCCAGCGCGCCTTGTCGAAGATGCTGATCGGCGCGAAGGGAATGGCGACCACGTCGACGTCGGACGGCTTGATCCCGGCCTGCTCCAGGCAGAACTTGGCCGACTCGTAGGGCATGCGGTTCTTCGCGTGCTTGTCGCGGACGAAGCGCTCCTCTTCGACGGCGGCGATCAGCTTGCCGTCGATGTAGAGGGCGGCGGACGGGTCATGGCTGAGGGCGCCGGAAAGGCCGAGGACGGTCAGTGCCACAGATGTATCCCTCTATCTATTTCGATTGGGAGCAGGTGCCGGGCACCTGCGGTAAACGTTGGTCGAGCAGGCGGTGCAGCGCCGAATCGACGGGCCAGTTGCGCAGGAAGCGCGCGCGGTCTTTCGCGTAGGCGCGGGCGAAGCGCCGCGGGCAGCGGTGCTGGCGCACGGCGTCGAGGTCGATCAGCGTCCAGCGGCCGTCCTGCCAGAAGATGTTGTGGCCCTTCAGGTCGCCGTGGGTGATGCGCTCGCGCAGCAGCGCGGCGAACAGGCGGTCGAGGGCCTGCAGCTCGGCTTCCGGCGGCGTGCCGTCCTGCCAGGGCTGGAAACGGGCGATTATATCCTGCCCCTGCAGGTATTCGGTAATCAGCCAGGCCGGCCCGCGCAGCCAGCAGCAGCGCCGCTCGCGCACCGCCAGCGGCCGCGGCGTGGCGATGCCGAGCAGCTCCAGGCGGTTGGCCTCGCGCCAGCTGTGCCAGGCGCGGCTGGGCCGCCAGCAGCGCTTCAGCCAGTGCAGGACATTCTTGATGTTGTAGCGCTTGACCAGCAGCGGCCGGCCGTCCAGCTCGACGCGCGCCACGGTGGCGGCGCCGCCGGTCTTGAAGAGGTGCCCGCGGGCGATCCGCCCGTCGAGGTCGGCGAGCAGCGGTTGCAGGAACGCACTCGCCTCGCGGCGCACCACCTGCAGGCCGCGCGCGCCGCGGCGCGCCTCGAACAGGCTGCAGTCGCGGGCGATCTTGCGCAGGTAGTCGCGCAGGCGCCAGCGGCGCACCCTGGCGATCTCGCCGCGCAGCGCGTCCAGCGGCAATTCGTGGCAAGCGTTGGCGCGCCGGTAGCTGCCCAGCAGCTCGGCGAGGAACGGCTCCAGCTCGGCCGGCAGCTGGGCGAAGAACACCCCGAGATTTTCCAGCACCTTCGCCCGCGACAGCGGCTGGCCGGCGCGCTCGGCCTGCACGCCGCCGCCGTCGATCAGGTACAGCCGCTCGCCGCGGCGCAGCAGGTTGTCCAGGTGCAGGTCGGCCTGCCACAGGCCGCGGGCGTGCATCCGCGCGATGGCGCCCAGCGCCGCGCCGAGCACCTCGCGCTGCGCCGCGCTCAGCGGCGCCTCGGCAGCCACCGCGTTCCAGCTTTCGCCCAGGCTGTGCGCCTCGTCGAGGAACTCGAACAGCAGCCAGCCGCCCTCCTCGCTCTGCCCCTCGTGGAGCAGCTCCGGGGTGGTCAGGCCCTGCGCGGCCAGCAGACGCGCGCCGGCGCTCTCGCGGGCGAACTGGCGCGCGGCGCGCTCGCCGACCAGCAGCTTGGCCAGCACCGGCCGGCCGCGCCACTCGGCGCGCCCGACGTAGCGCTGGCCGGGCAGCACGCGCAGCAACGAAAGCAGACGCAGCTCGCCGCCCGGCAGGGCGACGCGCAGCGGCAGCGCCGGCGCGCGTCCGGCCTGGGCCAGCTCGGCCAGGCGCAGCGGCCCGGCCGGCGGGGTCGGTTGCGGCGCTTGGGCGAGCGGCGTCACAGGGCGTCTCCGTAGCGCTGCTTGCGCGCGTAGAGCTTGGCCGCCTTGCGCTCCAGCCCGGCCAGCAGGCGCGCCTCGTCGTGCAGCACCGCGCGCAGCGGGCGCTGGAAATAGCCGGCGAGGAAGCGCAGCTTGTCGCGGCGGGTCAGGCCGATGTCAAGCGCCGAGAAGTACAGCGCGGCCAGGTCCTTGTCGCGCCAGCGACGCGGCACCGCGGCGCGGCTCTGTGCGCGGTGCAGGTCGATCACCGACAGGCGGAAATCGTCGGCGCGCACCGGCTTATCGGTGTGCAGCAGGAAATGGCAGATGTAGCAGTCGCGGTGATTGACCCCGGCGCGGTGCATGCCGCCGACCATCTCGGCGACCCGGCGGATCAGTGCGCGCTTGAGCCGCGGCTGCGGCGGATTCTTCGCCCAGTCGAGGCTGAAGTCTTCCAGGCTGACGGTGGGCGCCAGCTCCTCGGTGACGATGAACGAGTGCTGGGTGGCCGGGTTGGCGCCGCGCTCGCCGAAAGCCACCGCGGTCATGGTCGGCACGCCGGCCGCGGTCAGACGCTGGATCGCCGTCCACTCCTGGCCGGCGCCGAGCACCGGCAGCTTGGCGGTGAGCAGGTTCTTGACGATCTCGCCCCAGCCGATGCCGCGGTGGATCTTCACGAAGTAGCCGCGTCCGGCCACCTCGGTGCGCAGGGTGCGGCGGCCTTCCAGTTCGCGGTAGACCTGGCCCTGCAGGCGCTCAACCTCGGCGAAGGCGTCCTTGTTCTGCCACAGGCTCTTGAAAGGTTCGGCAAGGATCAGGCGCATGTTTCTCTTTCCGTAGGGTGGACAACGGCGCAGCCTTGTCCACCGTTTGCCCGGTGAGGCACCAATGGTGGATAAACGCTACGCGTGTTATCCACCCTACGGGGCAGGCAACAAGGTTGGATCATGCGCCCTCCCCGAGGATCACGTCGGCCGCCTTCTGCGGCATGGAGTACAGGTCGGCGCTATCGGCGTAGGCCAGGCCGTTGGCGCTCCAGCGCGCCCGCGCAGCCGGGTCGGCGAGCATCTCGGCCAGGCTGCGGTTGAGCTGCGCCTGGTCGAACGGACTCTCCAGCACCCGGCCACAGTCGGCATCGCTGATGTAGTGG
>DASQBU010000169.1:0-4736 GCA_035635035.1 Pseudomonas sp. | reverse complement strand
CATGTGCGAGCTGTACGTCAAGGCCGATCCGATCCTCTACGAGTCGCGCTCGCGCTCGCTGCGCATCCGCGGGGTGGTCACCACCCTGCGCCTGGAGAACCAGTTCTGGGACATCCTGCGCGAGATCGCCGAGGTCGACGGCATGACCACCAACCAGCTGATCGCCAAGCTCTACGAGGAGGTCATGGACTACCGCGGCGAGGTGGTCAACTTCGCCTCGTTCCTGCGCGTCAGCTGCACCCGCTACCTGGCCCAGCGCCGCGAGCGGGTCGCCGAGCAGAGCCTGGTCGGCGGCCGCGCGCAGGCGTAGCGGTCTCGCGAGCGACCGGCCGCGTTGAGCGCGGGCGCGGCGCCGGGTATAATGCCGCGCTTCCATTTTTCCCGTCCGGGAGCCCCCGCCATGCTGCGCATCAGCCAAGAAGCCCTGACCTTCGACGACGTTCTCCTGATCCCCGGTTATTCCGAGGTTCTGCCCAAGGATGTTTCCCTGAAGACCCGCCTGACCCGCGGTATCGAACTGAACATCCCGCTGGTTTCCGCGGCGATGGATACCGTCACCGAATCGCGCCTGGCCATCGCCATGGCCCAGGAAGGCGGCATCGGCATCATCCACAAGAACATGACCATCGAGCAGCAGGCTGCCGAGGTACGCAAGGTCAAGCGTCACGAGACCGCCATCGTGCGCGATCCGGTGACCGTGACCCCGGACACCAAGATCATCGAGCTGCTGCAGAAGGCCCGCGAATACGGCTTCTCCGGCTTCCCGGTGGTGGCCAACAACGAGCTGGTCGGCATCGTCACCGGCCGCGACCTGCGCGTGAAGCCGAACGCCGGCGACACCGTGGCGGCGATCATGACCCCCAAGGAGCGCCTGATCACCGCCCAGGAAGGCACCCCGCTGGAAGAGATCAAGGCCAAGCTCTACGAGCACCGCATCGAGAAGATGCTGGTGGTCGACCAGAATTTCCACCTGCGCGGCCTGGTGACCTTCCGTGACATCGAGAAGGCCAAGAGCTACCCGCTGGCCTCCAAGGACGACCAGGGCCGCCTGCGCGTCGGCGCCGCCGTCGGCACCGGCGCCGACACCGGCGAGCGCATCGCCGCGCTGGCCGCCGCCGGCGTCGACGTGGTGGTGGTCGACACCGCCCACGGCCACTCCAAGGGGGTGATCGACCGCGTGCGCTGGGTCAAGCAGAACTTCCCCGAGCTGCAGGTGATCGGCGGCAACATCGCCACCGCCGAGGCCGCCCTGGCGCTGGTCGAGGCCGGCGCCGACGCGGTCAAGGTCGGCATCGGCCCGGGCTCGATCTGCACCACCCGCATCGTCGCCGGTGTCGGCGTGCCGCAGATCAGCGCCATCGCCAACGTCTCCGCCGCCCTGGCCGCCTGTGGCGTGCCGATGATCGCCGACGGCGGCATCCGCTTCTCCGGCGACCTGTCCAAGGCCGTCGTCGCCGGCGCCAACGCGGTGATGATGGGCTCGATGTTCGCCGGCACCGAAGAGGCGCCGGGCGAGGTCGAGCTGTTCCAGGGCCGCTCCTACAAGTCCTACCGCGGCATGGGCTCGCTGGGCGCCATGGCCCAGGCCCAGGGTTCCTCGGACCGCTACTTCCAGGACTCCGCCGCCGGCGCCGAGAAGCTGGTGCCGGAAGGCATCGAAGGCCGCGTGCCGTACAAGGGCGCCCTGTCGGCCATCGTCCACCAGCTGATGGGCGGCCTGCGCGCCTCCATGGGCTACACCGGCTGCGCGACCATCGAAGAGATGCGCACCCGTCCGCAGTTCGTGCGCATCACCGGCGCCGGCATGGCCGAGTCGCACGTGCACGACGTTCAAATCACCAAGGAAGCGCCGAACTACCGCGTAGGTTGATTCGCTGACTTCCGACCGGGCGACACGGGGCTGTTTCATTCAGCCCCGTGTCGTTTGTGCATTCCGCTACGAGAGACGGCCATGGCCCACCACGACATTCACGCCCACCGGGTCCTGATCCTGGACTTCGGCTCCCAGTACACCCAGCTGATCGCCCGCCGCGTGCGCGAGATCGGCGTGTACTGCGAGATCCACCCGTTCGACATGGAAGACGACGCGATCCGCGCCTTCGCCCCGCGCGGCATCATCCTCGCCGGCGGTCCGGAGTCGGTGCACGCCGCGGACAGCCCGCGCGCGCCGCAGGCGGTGTTCGACCTCCAGGTGCCGGTGCTGGGCATCTGCTACGGCATGCAGACCATGGCCGAGCAGCTCGGCGGCAAGGTGCAGGGCTCCGACCTGCGCGAGTTCGGCTACGCCCGCGTCGACCTGGTCGGCAAGAGCCGCCTGCTCGACGGCATCGAGGACCACATGGACGCCGACGGCGTGCTGGCCCTCGACGTGTGGATGAGCCACGGCGACAAGGTCACCAGCCTGCCGGCAGGCTTCCACATCGTCGCCAACACCCCGAGCTGCCCGATCGCCGCGATGGCCGACGATGCCCGCGGCTACTACGGCGTGCAGTTCCACCCGGAAGTGACCCACACCAAGCAGGGCGGGCGCATCCTGTCGCGCTTCGTCCTGGAGATCTGTGGCTGCGAGGCGCTGTGGACTCCGGCGAACATCGTCGAGGACGCCATCGCCAGCGTGCGCAAGCAGGTGGGTGATCGCAAGGTGCTGCTCGGCCTGTCCGGCGGCGTCGATTCCTCGGTGGTCGCCGCGCTGCTGCACCGCGCGATCGGCGAGCAGCTGACCTGCGTGTTCGTCGACAACGGCCTGCTGCGCCTGCACGAGGGCGACCAGGTGATGACCATGTTCGCCGAGAACATGGGCGTCAAGGTGATCCGCGCCAACGCCGAGGAGCTGTTCCTCGGCCGCCTGGCCGGGGTCAGCGACCCGGAGCAGAAGCGCAAGATCATCGGCCGCAGCTTCATCGAGGTGTTCGACGCCGAGGCCAAGAAGCTGCAGGGCATCGACTTCCTCGCCCAGGGCACCATCTACCCGGACGTGATCGAGTCGGCCGGCGCCAAGACCGGCAAGGCCCACGTGATCAAGTCGCACCACAACGTCGGCGGCCTGCCGGAGGACATGAAGTTCCAGCTGGTCGAGCCGCTGCGCGAGCTGTTCAAGGACGAGGTGCGCAAGATCGGCCTCGAACTCGGCCTGCCCTACGACATGGTCTACCGCCACCCGTTCCCCGGCCCGGGCCTGGGCGTGCGCATCCTCGGCGAGGTGAAGAAGGAGTACGCCGACCTGCTGCGGCGCGCCGACCACATCTTCATCGAGGAGCTGCGCAACTTCGACTGGTACCACAAGACCAGCCAGGCCTTCGTGGTGTTCCAGCCGGTGAAATCGGTCGGCGTGGTCGGCGACGGCCGCCGCTACGCCTGGGTGGTGGCCCTGCGCGCGGTGGAAACCATCGACTTCATGACCGCCCGCTGGGCACACCTGCCCTACGAGCTGCTGGAGAAGGTCTCCAACCGCATCATCAACGAGATCGAGGGCATCTCCCGCGTCACCTACGACGTGTCGAGCAAGCCGCCGGCGACCATCGAGTGGGAATGATCCGTCGGCCTGGCTGACGTGGATACCAAAGGGCAGCTTCGGCTGCCCTTTGGCGTTTTCCGCTACCTGCCGGGCCGTTATGCTGCACGGACACGCGACCGGCAAGGAGTCGTCCGATGTCGACATGGAGTTCCCCCCTGGCCCGCATGAAGGCCATCGCCCTCGGCCTGCTGCTGCTGGCGGCGGCGCTGTACACCCTGGCCACCCACCAGCTGGCGAGCCACCCGGCCTGGGGCTACCTGGCCGCCTTCGCCGAGGCGGCGATGGTCGGCGCGATCGCCGACTGGTTCGCGGTCACCGCGCTGTTCCGCCATCCCCTCGGCCTGCCGATCCCGCACACGGCGATCATCCCGCGCAAGCAGGCGCGCCTCGGCCAGAACCTCGCCGACTTCATCTGCACCCACTTCCTCGCCACGCCGCAGGTGATGGCCAAGCTGGAGGCCTTCGACGCCGCCGGTCGCCTGGCGGCCTGGCTGCGCCAGCCGACGCACGCCGAAGCGCTCGGCCGCCAGCTGGTCGGTGTCGCCCGCTATGGCATCGGCGCCCTGCGCGACGAGCGGGTGCGCCAGTTCATCCAGCGCACCGCCACCGCCAAGCTGCGCGAGGTCGACCTGGCGGCACTCGGTGGCCAGCTGCTCGAGCTGCTGACCTACGAGCGCCGCCACCAGGCCATGCTCGACGAGCTGCTCGGCGAGCTCGACGCGTTGCTGCAGGACGAGGCGGTGCAGCAGCGCATCGCCGCCGGGCTGTCCAGCGAGTTCAGCGCGCTGCGCTTTCGCCTGTTCGGCAAGGACATCCCCCTCGACGAGAAGGCCGGCCAGTGGTCGGCGGACAAGGTGGTGCGCCGGGTGTCGGCGCTGATCGGCGAGATCAGCCGCGACGAGCGCCACGAGCTGCGCGGCAAGTTCGATGCCTGCCTGGTGCGCTTCATCGCCCGGCTCAAGGCGGCCCCGGCGTTCCGCCTCAAGGGCGAGCAGATCCGCGAGCAGCTGCTCGCCCACCCGGCGGTGGCCGGCTACCTGCGCACGCTGTGGGACGACCTGGTGGACTGGCTGCAGGCCGACCTCGCCCGCGAGGATTCGAGCATCCGCCAGCGCCTGGTGCGGCTCTGCCAGCGCCTGGGCGAGGCGCTGGCGGCGGACGCGGCGATGCGCCGTTGGCTCAACGACCAGCTGCTGGAGGTGGCGCCGGCGCTGGTCGAGCG
>DASQBU010000168.1:0-2260 GCA_035635035.1 Pseudomonas sp. | reverse complement strand
ACCAGCGCTGGTGCTGGTGTTCGTCGCCATCGGCGTGATCGCCGAGCGGCGCTGATCCGCTACTCCCGTAGGGTGGAAAACTCGCGCCAGCGATTTTCCACCGTCGGTGGACAAGGCTGCACCGTTGTCCACCCTACGGCTATGCGGGGTAGCGGATCAGCGCCGCTCGGCGATCACGCCGATGCCGATGAACACCAGCACCAGCGCCGGCGCCAGGGTGTAGTTGTTGAGCTGCGCCAGACCCTTGGCCAGCCAGGGCGTGGCGTGCACGATGAGCATGCCGTAGCCGACCGCGCAGAGCAGGACGAACAGCAGGGTGCGCAGCACGAAGTTGAGGCTGCCGACCTGGCGCTGCAGCCAGGCGTTGACCGGTGGGCCGAACAGCACCAGCAGTGCGGCGACCACCGCCAGGGCGATCTCGTCGAGGTGGCTGCGGCACCAGCGCGACAGGGTGACGAACAGGTCGAGTAGCAGATCCATGCGGGCTCCTGCGGGAGGGAAAGGCTTGCCGCAGTTTACCTGTCGCGTTGTGACCGGCCTGCCACGCCGGCCACGCTTACGACAGAAAGTGCTGCAGCAGGTCGTTGAGGAACAGCTGGCCGCGCGCGGTCGGCCGGAGCAGCCGGGGATCGGCGTCGAGCAGCCCGGCGCCGCGCGCCGCGGCGCAGGCCTCTTCGATGCTGGCCAGCGGCAGGCCGGTGCGCTGCTCGAACAGCTCTGCCGGCACGCCGTCGGTCAGGCGCAGGGCGTTCATCATGAACTCGAAGGGCAGCTCGGCGGCCTCCAGCACGCGCTCGCCGGCCTGGAATGGCTTGTCCGGGTCGAGGTAGTCCTTGGGCAGGCGGGTCTTCCAGGTGCGGCGGATGCTGCCGGCGGGATCGCTCAGCTTGGCGTGGGCGCCGGCGCCGATGCCGAGGAAGTCGCCGAAGCTCCAGTAGTTGAGGTTGTGCCGCGCGCGGCGCCCGTCCCGGGCGTAGGCCGAGGTCTCGTACTGGGTGAAGCCCGCGCCGGCGAGCAGCGCCTGGCCGGCTTCCTGGATGTCCCAGAGGATGTCGTCCTCGGGGTTCTCCGGCGGCGGGCTCCAGATCACCGTGTTGGGCTCCACGGTCAGCTGGTACCAGGACAGGTGGGTGGGTTCGAGGGCGATGGCCTGGCGCAGGTCGGCCAGCGCGCCCTCGACGTCCTGGCCGGGCAGGCCGTGCATCAGGTCGAGGTTGAAGTTGTCGAAGCCGGCGCGGCGCGCCATCTCGGCGGCGCGGATCGCCTCAGAGCCGTCGTGGATGCGCCCGAGCGCCTGCAGCTGGGCGGTCTGGAAGCTCTGCACGCCGATCGATAGGCGGTTGATGCCGAGCGCGCGATAGTCGACGAACTTGGCCTGCTCGAAGGTGCCGGGGTTGGCCTCGAGGGTGATCTCGATGTCGGCGGCGAAGCCCAAGCGGCGGTGCACGCCGTCCAGCAGGCGGCCGAGGGCGCGCGCCGAGAACAGGCTGGGGGTGCCGCCGCCGAAGAAGATCGAGCCCAGCTCGCGGCCGTGGGCGGCGCCCAGGTCGGCGTCGAGGTCGGCGAGCAGGGCGTCGACGTAGGCCTCTTCCGGCAGTTCCGGGCCGGCGGCGTGGGAGTTGAAGTCGCAGTACGGGCATTTGCGCACGCACCACGGGATGTGCACGTAGAGCGCCAGCGGCGGCAGGCGGAACGGCCCCGGCGCGGCCGGGGCGGGGGCGGCGTGGCTCAAGCGAGGCCCAACCGCTGCTTGAGCTGGGCCATGGCGCGGGCGCGGTGGCTCAGGCGGTTCTTCTCGGCGGCGGGCAGCTCGGCGCTGGCGCAGTCGCACTCCGGCACCCAGAACAGCGGGTCGTAGCCGAAACCGTGCTCGCCGCGCGCCTCATGCAGGATGCGCCCGTGCCACAGGCCTTCGCAGAGGATCGGCAGCGGGTCCTCGGCGTGGCGCACCAGGGCCAGGGCGCAGACGAACTGCGCGCCGCGCTCGGCGTCCGGCACGTCCGCCAGTTCGGCGAGCAGCTTGGCATTGTTGGCCGCGTCGTCCTTGCCGCCGGCGTAGCGCGCCGAGTAGATGCCCGGCGCGCCGCCGAGGGCGTCCACGGCGAGGCCGGAGTCGTCGGCCAGCGCCGGCAGGCCGGACACCCGGGCGGCGTGGCGGGCCTTGAGGATGGCGTTCTCGACGAACGACAGGCCGGTTTCCTCCGGCTCGTGGCTGCTGAACTCGGCCACCGAGCGCACGCGCACGGCGTCGCCCAGCATG
>DASQBU010000167.1:0-5495 GCA_035635035.1 Pseudomonas sp. | reverse complement strand
GCATGCACGGTGAAGCTGCGGCAGCCGGCCTCGGCGACCTGGCCGACGAAGTCGCACAGCTCGGCGTAGCTGTCGCGGCCGTTGATGCCGATGCGGTGCTTGACCGTCACCGGGATCGCCACCGCGTCGCGCATCGCCCTCACGCAGTCGGCTACCAGCGCCGGATGGCCCATCAGGCAGGCGCCGATCATGTTGTGCTGCACCCGGTCGCTGGGGCAGCCGACGTTCAGGTTCACCTCGTCGTAGCCCCATTCCTCGGCCATCTTCGCGCAGGCCGCCAGCTCCGCCGGCACGCTGCCGCCCAGCTGCAGGGCCAGCGGATGTTCGCTCGGGTCGTAGGCGAGGAAGCGCTGGCGGTCGCCATGCAGCAGCGCCCCAGTGGTGACCATCTCGGTATAGAGCAGGGCGTTCCGGGAGAGCAGGCGCAGGAAGAATCGGCAGTGTCGATCGGTCCAGTCCATCATCGGCGCAACGGAGAAGCGGCGGGATGGCTCAGGCCGCGTGGTTACTGGGGTTGAGGCTTGTTTCGGGTGCATTCTCAGATGTCTGATTCCAGCCTGTCTTGGCTCGTTTTCTCAGGGGTTTTGCTACAGCGTGGCAAAACCAAAAAGTCATGTAGCAAATCGAAATGGGCACGATCACATCGCGGCGCCGTAAGGACTGCACCACCGGTTATACGGCGAAGGTCAGGATCATGCGTGATGGTGTGCGAGTCTACCAAGAAAGCCAGACCTTCGACCGAAAGCAGATTGCTCAGGCCTGGATCAAGCGGTGGGAAACCGAGCTGGCTGAGCCGGGGGCATGGAACGGGCAAACCGTCAGAGGGGGCATGGTCAAGGAGATCATCGAGCGTTATCTCGACGAGCACGAGAAGGTCCGCCCGCTCGGCAAGACGAAGCAGGTAACGTTGAAGGCGATCGGCGAAACCTGGCTTGGTGACACAGCTGACCAGGATGTGACGAGCCAGGTGCTGGTCGACTATGCGCGATGGCGGCTGGTTGCCGCCTTGCCGGGGCCGGCCTCGGGCAGCTCCTCGATGCGCGCCGTCACCAACGCCTTGAACGCCCCCTGCTGCTCTCCGGACTGAAGCTTTTCTTGTTTTTTCCTCGCGCGCAAAACGGCAACAGGCCCCAAGGCCGAGCTACAGCATCGGCTCGTTCAGGAGCGGGTTTTGCCTGCCAGCTGGTCGAGCGTCTGCACGCCTTTGCTCAGGTACAGGCTGGCACTGCGCGCGACGACCTGATGCTCGCTGGCCTTCAGCCGCTGGCGAATGAAACTGTAGTTTTGCCAGACCTCCTTCAGCTCGTCGCCACCTTCGGGCAGCAGTTCCTCCACGGTTTTGTACGTTGCGCCTATTCGCTGGTCGATTTCCTTGAAGCTGTTTTCATGAACTTCGAACGAATAAATGCCGGTGCGGCTGAAGGCCTGGTTCTCGTAGAGCAGCAGCATGCGGCCGATATCCAGGCTGAGTTGATGCAGGTTGGCTACTTTCGCCGGCTGTTCGCCAGAGCGCTGATATTCCGCGGCGACCAGTTTGTCGAAGTCGCCCTGGGCGCGCAGCACGGGATTGAGTCCGAGGCTGTATTCGGTGCGGCTGCTCTCGGGCTGTTTCTCGAGTTGGCCGATGGCGGTCTTCATCTCGCGCAGTGCGGCGGCCAGTTGCGGTTTGTCCTGCAAGGTCGCGGTGAGCCTGTCGAGTTCGGCGAGGTTGCGCCGGTAGGCTTCGCGCGCCTCGGGATAGAACGCCGCCGCCGGGTCCTGGTTGTTGTAGTAGACCAGCAGGTTGGCGCAGAGCAGGAAGCCCTGGGTGCGAAGTTCGTGCAGCCGTTGTGCGGCGGCTGAGTCCGCCCGCGCCGGGCCGCAAAGAACAAACAAGACCAATGCAAGAATAATCCCGTTCTTCATGTTTTTTATCCGTGGGGTGCGAATTGGCATCTATGTCGAATCCTGTCTTCGACCGTGTTTCGCCAAGAGATGCAACAGCCCACTGGTGACCGACGGAGATGACTCTGTCTGTCGGCAATCATTCGGGGTTCCAGCTCGGCGAAGTTGTCATTAGAACTGCAGTCCGTCGCTTTGCCATAGTCTGGATGGACGATGATCGCGCCGCCGGCGGCAATAGAATGGAGTACAGAAACAGCGACTCCATGAGCATTGCCAACTGCTGGAAAGTTCGCGATGAAAATAGAAAAACAAACTCTGATTCTGCTGCTGTCGTTCGTCGCGATGGCCGCCTTGCTGGTATTCCTGGCCATGTATGACCCTTATGCCGAGCGCTCCCGCAACCAGATCATGAACCTGATACTTCCCCTGATGAGCGGCGTGCCGTTCAGCTGACGATTTTCCTTCGTGTTTTCCCTCACCTGCGCTGAGCGACTGGCGGCACTCCTGAAAAGGGTGCCGCATTTTTTTGCCTGGCTATCCGCCGTTGCCGCCTCGGCCTGGTGTGAAGCCGGCGAGCGCATGTTGCCGGCCTCGCCTCCCCATCAACTGTCGCCGACAGCCATCGGCAGCGGCGCCCCCGAGCCTTGCCGGGACAGCGCGTACACCCGCAGCAGCAACAGCACCGGCACCACCACCGTCAGGCTGCTGGCCAGCAGGGCGTAGCGCAGCGACTCCTGGCCGAAAGCGGGTTGCAGCAGGTCGCTGAGCATCCCGGTGGCCAGCGGGCCGACGCCGACGCCGAGGATGGTGGAGAGCATGGTCTGCATGGCCATCGCCGTGCCGCGGCGGCTGGGGGCGACCAGATGGGTGATCAGGGTGTAGGACGGCGCCACCCACCACACGCTGAAGAAGCAGGACAGCGCGCACCACAGCATCGCCGTCGGCACCGCCAGCGCGCCGAACTGCACCAGGGTGCCGGCCGGCCAGAGCAGGTAGGCAGCGATCGCCACGGCGCCGATCAGGTTGCCGAGCAGCGGGATGCCGATCAGCCACAGGCGGCTGCGCTGGGCCAGGTGGTCGGTCAGCCAGCCGCTGCACAGGGTGCCGATGCCGGCCACGCCGCCGCCGACCAGACCGGCGAGCAGCCCGGCCTGCTGCAGCGACAGGCCGTGGGAACGCACCAGGAAGCTGGCGTTCCACATGGCGATGGCGTAGCCGCTCAGGGTGCAGAAACCGCCGGCGACCAGCAGGCAGCGCAGCGCCGGTTCGCGCCACAGCGTCAGCGCGGTGTGCAGCAGGCCCTGCGGCGCGGCCGGGGCGTGGGAAATCTCCCACTGGCCGCGTTGCGGTTCGCGCACGCTGAAGGCGAGCAGCGCGGCGATGACCAGCCCGGGCAGGCCGATGAGGATGAAGGTGCTGCGCCAGCCGTGGGTTTCCACCAGCCAGGCGCCGACGGACAGGCCGAGCAGTGCGGCGAAGGTCGGCGCGGCGGTGAAGCAGCTGATGGCAAAGGAGCGCCGGTGCGGCGGATAGCGGTCGGCGATCAGCGAGAAGGCGGTCGGCGTCGCCGGCGCCTCGGCGGTGGCCACAGCCATGCGCGCCAGACCGAGCAGCAGGAAGCCGCCGGCCAGGCCGCAGGCCATGGTCGCCAGCGCCCACAGCAGGCAGGACGCGGCGAGCAGGCGGGTGCGCGGCAGGCGGTCGGCCAGGCGCCCGGCGGGCAGGCCGAGCACCGCGTAGACGGCGGCGAAGGCCAGCCCGGAAATCAGCCCCATGGCGCTGTCGCTGGCGCCGAACTCGCGCTTGATCGGCTCGATCATCACCGCCAGCACCTGGCGGCCGACGAAGTTGTCGGCGTACATCAACGCCAGCAGGAACAGCAGGCCGTGGCTGTGCCACAGGCCGGGGGAGGGGGTGGCGCGGGCCATGGCGGCCTCCTTGGCAGAGGGCGGCTGGCTGGGCATGCCGTCACGGCGTCCGGCCAGTCCGCTCGGGGGATGGCCCGCTCAGACTGGCCGGGCCGGATACCTGCAAGACCGCGCCGGTGCTGGTAGCGACCGGCGCGGCAACGCTCAGACCGGCAGACCGCGCTGGCGGGCCATGGTCATCGCGGTGTCCTCGATCATGTCCTCCTGGCCGCCGACCATGCCGCGGCGGCCCATCTCGACGAGGATCTCGCGGGCCGACACGCCGTACTTCTTCTCGGCGCGCTTGGCGAACAGCAGGAACGAGCCGTAGACGCCGGCGTAGCCCATGGTCAGGGCGTCGCGGTCGCTGCGGATCGGGAAGTCCATGATCGGCACCACCAGATCCTCGGCGACGTCCTGGATGCCGAACACGCTGACGCCGGTCTCGATGCCCATGCGGTCGCACACCGCGACGAGGATTTCCATCGGCGTGTTGCCGGCCCCGGCGCCGAGGCCGGCGCAGGCGGCGTCGATGCGGGTGGCGCCGGCGCCGATGGCGGCGATGGAGTTGGACACGCCCATCGACAGGTTGTGGTGGCCGTGGAAGCCGATCTCGGTGGCCGGATCGAGCACCGCGCGCAGCGCGGCGACCCGCGCGGCCACGTCGTCGGGCAGCAGGTAGCCGGCCGAGTCGGTGATGTACACGCAGTTGGCGCCGAAGCTCTCCATCAGCTTGCCCTGTTTGGCCAGGCCTTCGGGGCTGTTCATGTGCGCCATCATCAGGAAGCCGACGGTGTCCATGCCGAGCTTGCGGGCGATGCTGATGTGCTGCTCGGAGACGTCCGCCTCGGTGCAGTGGGTGGCCACGCGGATGGTGGAAACGCCCAGCTCGTGGGCCATGCGCAGGTGGTCGACGGTGCCGATGCCCGGCAGCAGCAGGGCGGAGACCCTGGCCTGCTTCATCAGCGGGATCACCGCCGACAGGTATTCCTCGTCGCTGTGCGCCGGGAAGCCGTAGTTCACCGAGCGCCCGCCCAGGCCGTCGCCGTGGGTCACCTCGATCAGCGGCACGCCGGCGGCGTCCAGGCCGCTGGCGATGTCCTTCATCTGCTGCAGGCTGATCTGGTGGCGCTTGGGGTGCATGCCGTCGCGCAGGCACATGTCGTGGACGGTGATTTTCTTGCCGCGAAGATCCATGGTCGGCTCCTTAGGCGAGGGCGGGTTGCGGGGCGAGGGTCAGTTCGCCCTTGAGGATTTCCTCGGCGAACATCTCGGCGGTGCGCGCGGCGGCGGCGGTCATGATGTCGAGGTTGCCGGCGTACTTGGGCAGGTAGTCGCCCAGGCCCTCGACCTCCATGAAGATCGACACGCGGTTGCCGTCGAACACCGGGCCGTTGACCAGCTTGTAGCCGGGCACGTACTGCTGCACCTGCTCGATCATCGCCAGGATGGCGGCGGTGATCGCTTCGCGGTCCGGCTCGGACTCGGTCAGGCAGTGCACGGTGTCGCGCATGATCAGCGGCGGCTCGGCCGGGTTGATGACGATGATCGCCTTGCCCTGCCTGGCGCCGCCGACCTTCTCGATGGCGCCGGCGGTGGTGCGGGTGAATTCGTCGATGTTCTTGCGGGTGCCCGGGCCGACCGACTTGGAGGCGGCGGTGGCGACGATCTCGGCGTACTCCACCGGCTGCACGCTGGACACCG
>DASQBU010000166.1:0-4170 GCA_035635035.1 Pseudomonas sp. | reverse complement strand
CGACATCGAGGCGATCGGCGCGCAGATCATCCTCGGCAACACCTTCCACCTGTGGCTGCGCCCGGGCACCGAGGTGATCAAGCAGCACGGCGACCTGCACGACTTCATGCAGTGGCAGGGGCCGATCCTCACCGACTCCGGTGGCTTCCAGGTGTTCAGCCTGGGCGCCATGCGCAAGATCAAGGAGGAGGGGGTGTACTTCGCCTCGCCGGTGGACGGCGCCAAGGTGTTCATGGGCCCCGAGGAGTCGATGCAGGTACAGCGCGACCTCGGCTCGGACATCGTGATGATCTTCGACGAGTGCACGCCGTACCCGGCCGACGTCGACACCGCGCGCCGCTCCATGGAGCTGTCGCTGCGTTGGGCCAAGCGCTCGAAGATCGCCCACGAGGGCAACCCCTCGGCGCTGTTCGGCATCGTCCAGGGCGGCATGCACGAGGAGCTGCGCCTGCGCTCGCTGGAAGGGCTGCTGGAGATCGGCTTCGACGGCCTGGCCATCGGCGGCCTGTCGGTCGGCGAGCCCAAGGAGGACATGATCCGCATCCTCGACTTCCTGCCGCCGCACCTGCCGGCCGACAAGCCGCGCTACCTGATGGGCGTCGGCAAGCCGGAAGACCTGGTCGAGGGCGTGCGCCGCGGCATCGACATGTTCGACTGCGTGATGCCGACCCGCAATGCGCGCAACGGCCACCTGTTCACCGACACCGGGGTGATCAAGATCCGCAATGCGGTGCACAAGCAGGACGATTCGCCGCTCGATCCGGCCTGCGATTGCTACACCTGTCGCAATTTCTCCCGCGCCTATCTGCACCATCTGGACAAGTGCGGGGAAATGCTGGGCAGCATGCTCAATACGATTCACAACTTGCGACATTATCAGCGCCTGATGGCCGGTTTACGCGATGCCATCGCGCAGGGTACATTGCCGGCCTTTGTCGCCGACTTCTATGCGCGGCGCGGTCTGCCCGTGCCGCCGCTGGATTGAGCCCGGCCCCTTCCAGGATCTTGCAACAGGAGTAGTACATGAGCTTTCTGATTTCCGCCGCCCATGCTGCCGACGCCGCCGCACCGGCCGCCGCGCCGGGGGGCGACATCATGAGCATCCTCATGCTCGTCGGCTTCGTGGTCATCTTCTATCTGATGATCTGGCGTCCGCAGGCCAAGCGGGCCAAGGAGCACAAGAACCTGCTGGCCGGCCTGCAGAAGGGCGACGAGGTGGTGACCTCCGGCGGCATCGCCGGCAAGGTGGTCAAGGTGTCCGACGAGTTCGTGGTGATCGAGGCGTCCGACACCGTCGAGCTGAAGATCCAGAAGCCGGCGGTGGTCGCCGTGCTGCCCAAGGGCACCCTCAAGGCGATCTGAGTTCCCACCTCACCTTACCGACGGGGCGTGCAATGCGCCCCGCGTTCTGAACGGGCTGTATCATGCTCAACAAATATCCCCTGTGGAAATATCTGCTGATCCTGCTGGTGCTGGGGATCGGCTTCATCTATTCCGCGCCCAACCTGTATCCCGACGACCCGGCCGTGCAGATCAGCGGCAACAGCACGGCGCTGAAGGTCGGCCAGGCCGATGTCGAGCGGGCCGCGCAGGCCCTGAAGGACGCCGGCATCGCGGTCAAGGCGGCCAGCGTCGGTGAGCGCGGCGGTCTGCTGCGCCTGACCCGCCAGCAGGACCAGCTGCCGGCCCAGGACGTGGTGCGCCGCACCCTCGGCGACGACTACGTGGTGGCCCTGAACCTGGCGGCGACCACTCCGGCCTGGCTGCGCCAGCTGGGCGCCAGCCCGATGAAGCTCGGTCTCGACCTGTCCGGCGGTGTGCACTTCCTCCTCGAAGTCGACATGGAGAAGGCCCTGGATGCCCGCCTGAAGGTCTACGAGGGCGAAGTGAAGAGCCTGCTGCGCAAGGAGCGGGTGCGCTATCGCAGCCTGCCGCAGCAGGACGGCGCCCTGCAGCTCGGCTTCAGCGACGCCGAGAGCCTGGGCCAGGCCGAGAGCCTGATCCGCAAGAACCACCCGGACTTCGCCCTGGAGCGCAGCGCGCGCAACGAGCTGCAGGTGCTGCGCCTGACCCTGACCCCGGCCAAGCTGACCGAGATCCGCGAGTACTCGATCAAGCAGAACCTGACCACCGTACGCAACCGCGTCAACGAGCTGGGCGTGGCCGAGCCGCTGGTGCAGCGCCAGGGCGCCAACCGCATCGTGGTCGAGCTGCCCGGCGTGCAGGACACCGCCGAAGCCAAGCGCATCCTCGGCAAGACCGCCAACCTCGAGTTCCGTCTGGCCGCCGAGGCCGACGCCTCGCGCGCCACCACCGAGTCGTTCGAGTTCCGCGAGGCCCGCCGTCCGCCGGCCACCCTGGAGCGCGGGGTGATCATCACCGGCGACCAGGTCACCGACGCCTCGGCCAGCTTCGACGAGAACGGCCGCCCGCAGGTCAACATCCGCCTCGACGGCCACGGCGGCGAGCTGATGAACCGCGCCACCCGCAGCAACGTCGGGCGCAGCATGGCCGTGGTGTTCATCGAGCAGAAGCCGGTGACCACCTACGTCAAGCAGACCGTCGATGGCGTCGAGAAGGACGTCGCGGTCAACGGCTTCAAGGAAGAGAAGAAGATCATCAGCCTGGCGACCATCCAGTCGCCGCTGGGCAACAGCTTCCGCATCACCGGCCTCGACGGCCCGGGCGAGTCCTCCGAGCTGGCCCTGCTGCTGCGCGCCGGCGGTCTGGCGGCGCCGATGTACTTCGCCGAGGAACGCACCATCGGCCCGAGCCTGGGCGCGGAGAACATCGACCTGGGCATCAAGGCGTCGCTGTGGGGCTTCCTGTTCGTCGCCCTGTTCATCGTCGCCATCTACAAGTTCTTCGGCATCCTGGCCACCGTCGCGCTGGCCTTCAACATGGTGGTGCTGGTGGCGCTGATGTCGCTGCTCGGCGCGACCCTGACCCTGCCCGGTATCGCCGGTATCGTGCTGACCATGGGCATGGCGGTGGACGCCAACGTGCTGATCTTCTCGCGGATCCGCGAGGAAATCGCCAACGGCATGGCCATCCAGCGCGCCATCCACGAAGGCTTCGACCGTGCCTTCAGCGCGATCCTCGACGGCAACCTGACCACTCTGCTGGTCGGCGCCATCCTGTTCGTGATGGGTACCGGCCCGGTCAAGGGCTTCGCCGTGACCATGTCGCTGGGCATCGTCACCTCCATGTTCACCGCGATCATGGTGACCCGCGGCATGGTCAACCTGATCTATGGCGGCCGCAACATCAAGAAGTTGTGGATCTGAGGACAGCGCACAATGAAACGCGTGATCAATTTCATGGGTATCCGGCACGTCGCCTTCGCGGTGACCGTGCTGCTGACCCTCGGTTCGCTGGCGAGCCTGGCGATCAAGGGGCTGAACTTCGGCCTCGACTTCACCGGCGGTACGCTGGTCGAGCTGTCCTACCAGCAGCCGGCGCAGCTCGACAAGGTGCGTAGCCAGCTGCAGCAGGCCGGCTATCCGGAGGCGGTGGTGCAGAGCTTCGGCGCCAGCACCGACGTGCTGGTACGCCTGCAGGGCGAGGACCCGCAGCTGGGCAAGACGCTGGCGGACAAGCTGCAGAAGGTCAGCGCCGACACCCCGTTCACCCTCAAGCGCGTCGAGTTCGTCGGCCCGCAGGTGGGCGAGGACCTGCGCGACCAGGGTGGCCTGGGCATGCTGCTGGCCCTCGGCGGCATCCTGATCTACGTGGCCTTCCGCTTCCAGTGGAAGTTCGGCTTCGGCGCGATCGTCTCGCTGATCCACGACGTGATCGTCACCCTCGGCGTGTTCAGCCTGTTCCAGATCCCCTTCGACCTGACCGTGCTGGCCGCGGTGTTGGCGATCATCGGCTACTCGCTGAACGACACCATCGTGGTGTTCGACCGGATCCGCGAGAACTTCCGCCTGCTGCGCAAGGCCGACCTGATCGAGAACATCAACATCTCCACCACCCAGACGCTGCTGCGCACCCTGGCCACCTCGATCTCCACCCTGCTGGCGATCGTCGCGCTGATGCTGTTCGGCGGCGAGAGCCTGTGGGGCTTCTCGCTGGCGCTGTTCATCGGCGTGGCGGCGGGCACCTACTCGTCGGTGTACATCGCCAGCATCCTGCTGATCTGGCTGAAGCTGACCCGCGAGGACCTGA
>DASQBU010000165.1:0-6493 GCA_035635035.1 Pseudomonas sp. | reverse complement strand
CGTGGGCCTGCTCCAGCAGCAGCACCTGGATGCCTTGCTGGGTCAGCGCCTGGGCCGCGGCCAGACCGCCGATGCCGCCGCCGATGACGATTACAGACTGTTGCTTGCTCATGACTACATGCTCTCCATCAGGGGGCGCTCAAGATCCAAACGCACGCAAGGACTTGGCGCCCCAAGGCTGATTGCCGGCACCGAAGCGCTACCGGAAATTAGGCGATGAAATCGGGCTGCTGCGACGGTGCAGCCCTCTGGAACGCCGGCTGCTCGAGGCAATGGCGATAAACGGCCATGACCCGCGCGTAGGGCTCGACGTCGCACCCCATGCGCACGGCATTGGCCACCTGCGGTACCAGGCAGCAATCGGCCAGGGTCGGGGCGGCGCCGAAGCAGTAGGGGCCTTCGCCACCATGACGGCGCAGCAGCTCCTCGACCGCGGCCAGGCCCTCGGCGACCCAGTGGCGATACCAGGCGTCCTTCTGCTCCGCAGTGACGCCCAGCTCCTTCTGAAGATAGCCCAGCACCCGCAGGTTGTTGATCGGGTGGATGTCGCAGGCGATCAGGTTGGCGACCTCCAGCACGCGGGCACGCGCCAGGGCGTCCTGCGGAATCAGCCGCGGCTCCGGAAGCTTGGCATCCAGGTAGTCGATGATCGCCAGCGACTGGGTCAGCTGCTCGCCGTCGTCGTCGACCAGCACCGGCACGCCGCCCACCGGGCTGAGTTCGCGGTGCGCGGCGGAGCGCTGCTCGCCGCTGCGCAGGTTGACGCCGTGGTAGCCATACTCCTGCCCCTTCAGGGCGAGCGCGATGCGCACCCGGTAGGAAGTGGAGCTATTGAAGAAACTGTACAGTTGCATTGGTCATGCTCCTCGCAGGGTCAGTGGGTGACCGGCGCCGGCTGCGCCGCCGAACGGCGGTAACGCGCCCCCATGATGAAGATCGCCGTGGCCGCCAGCAGTGCCGGCAGCATCAGCAGGGTGAAGATGGAGTCGAAGCCCATGCCCAGGCCGAGCATCACGCCGCCGCTCAGGCTGCCGGTGATCGCGCCGATACGGCCGACGCCGTGGGCCCAGCTGACCCCGGTGGCCCGACTGGCGGTCGGGTAGTAGGAGGCGGCCAGGGCGTTGGCGCCGACCTGGGTGCCACTGATGCACACGCCCATGCCGAACACGCAGAGGATCAGCAGCGGATAGCTGGTGTAGAACTGGCCGAGGCCGAACAGGAAGCCGGCGCCGGCGACATAGGCCACCACCAGCACCTTGTACGGGTCGAGACGGTCCATGCTGGCGCCCAGGCCGATGGCGCCCAGGGTACCGCCGATCTGGAACATGGCGCTGATCAGCGCGGCCTGGCTGAGGTCCAGGCCGGTGCTCTTGATCAGGGTCGGCAACCAACTGGTCATCATGTAGATGATCAGCAGGCTCATGAAGAACGCCGACCAGAGCATGAAGGTACCCAGTTGCAGACGGCCGCGCAGGATCAGGCCGATCGGCGACTTGCCAGCCGCAGCGCCACTGCCCGGGAGGTCATGGATGTGGAACTCGCCGTTCCACTGCGCCGGCAACGGCGCGATGCGCTTGATAATGCGCGCGATGCGCTCGCTGCTGGCCTTGCGCTGGACCAGGAAGCGCGCCGACTCGGGCAGCAGGCCGAGCAGCAGCGGCAGCAGCGCCAGCGGCAGCACGCCGCCCATCACCAGGATGCTGCGCCAGCCAAACAGGGGAACCATCTTCGCGGCCACCACGCCGCCAAGCGCGGAACCCAGGGTGAAACCGCAGAACATGCTGGTGACCATCAGCGAGCGACGGCGCTGAGGGCAGTATTCGGAAGTCAGGGTGATCGCGTTGGGCATCGCCCCGCCCAGGCCGAGACCGGTGAGGAAACGCATCAGCGCCAGGGATTCGACGCTGTTGGAGTAGGCCGCAACCAGGCTCCAGGCACCGAAGAAGAACACGGAGGCCACCAGCACCGTCTTGCGACCGAAACGGTCGGCCAGCGGACCGGCGATGAACGCCCCCAGCATCAGGCCGACCAGGGCGGCGCCGAGTACCGGGTTGAGTTGGGCGGGGGTCAGGCCCCACTCGTCGCGCAGCGCCGGGGCGATGAAGCCGACGGCTGCGGTGTCGAGACCGTCGATGGCTGTGACAAGGAAACACAACACCAGAACCAGCCACTGGAACGGTGCGACAGGCTTGCTGTCGATGAAATCCTGCACATCCACGCTGTCTTTATTATAGGAAATCGCAGACATGAGAAGCTCCTGCGGGCCAGTTCCGGAGCACGGGCCGCGCGGTTCGATACACGTAAGGAGGGGGAAGAGCCGGCCGGCAGGGCCGGCTCTCCGGGTCAGACGACGCGGACCTTGATCTCGCCGAGGCCGTCGACGCCACCGACCATCAGGTCGCCCTTGACCACCGGACCGACGCCCTCGGGGGTGCCGGTCATGATCAGGTCGCCCGGCTGCAGCTCGAAGAAGCGCGACAGGTAGGCGATGGTTTCCGGTACCGACCAGATCAGCTTGTTGATGTCGCTGCGCTGCTTGTCTTCACCGTTGACCTGCAGCCAGATGCCGGCCTGGCTCGGGTGGCCGACCTGGCTGGCCGGGTACAGCGGGGCGATCGGCGCGGACTGGTCGAAGGCCTTGCCGATTTCCCACGGACGGCCCATCTCGCGCATCTTCATCTGCAGGTCGCGGCGGGTCATGTCCAGGCCGACGGCATAGCCGAACACGTGGTCGTTGGCGTCTTCCAGCGCGATGTTGCTGCCGCCCTTGCCGATCGCCACCACCAGCTCGATCTCATAGTGATAGTTGCTGGTTTCCACCGGGTACGGCAGCTCCAGGGTCGAGCCGTCGGCCACGCCGATCACGGTGTCGGTCGGCTTGCAGAAGAAGAACGGCGGCTCGCGATCCGGGTCGAAGCCCATTTCGCGGGCGTGGGCGGCGTAGTTGCGGCCGACGCAGTAGACGCGGCGCACGGGGAACTGCTGGTCGCTGCCGGCGACCGGCAGGCTGGTGACCGCTTGCGGCTCGATTACATAGGTCATGACGTTCTGCTCCGTTGAGTGATCAGTGGTTTTCGCGCACTTCGCGCAGGAGACCGAGGGCTTCCTGCACCGGACGGTCGGAGTAGCTGAACAGCACGCAGTCCTCGTCGGCCTGGAAGCTCACCGGCGCCCAGGTCGGCACCACGAAGAGGTCCTTGGCTTCGAAGGCGAAGCGCTGTTCGCCGATCTGCACGCTGCCCTTGCCTTCCACCACGGAGAACACGGTGGCGTCGGTGGTGCGGTAGGTCTGGCCGCGGAAGCCCTTGGGCAGCAGCTGCATGAAGGTGGCGATGGTCGGCATCGGCCAGCCACCGGTGGTCGGGTTGACGTAGCGCAGCTTGATGCCGTCCCAGGCATCGATCTCGCCCTGGCGCTGCAGGGTCTCCAGCGCCTCGCGGGTACGCGCGTAGGGGTAGCTGAAGATCGGCGAGGTCAGCGACTTGCTCTGGTGGCGCACCGGCAGCATGTTGTTGCCGAAGCGGGCGAAGCTGTTGCCCTCGGGACGGGTCAGCGGCTGCTCGGGCTCCGGGTAGGACTCGGCGAAGGTGGCGCCGAAGAAGCGCACGATCGGGATGTCCAGGCCATCCAGCCAGACCACCGGCTCGCCGCCCTCGGCCTCGACGGGATTGCCGTGGTCGTGCCAGGTCCAGGACGGGGTGATGATGAAGTCGCCCACTTCCATGGTGGTGCGCTCGCCGTCCACCGCGGTGTAGGCGCCACGCCCTTCGACCACGAAGCGCAGGGCTGACTGGGTGTGACGATGGCTCGGGGCGATCTCGCCCGGCAGGATCAGTTGCAGGCCGGCGTACAGGGTGTTGGTGATGGCCGCCTGGCCGCGGATGGCCGGGTTCTCCAGCACCAGCACGCGACGGATGGCTTCTTCGGCGGTGATCAGCTCGCCGGCCTCCATCAGGCTCGGGCGCAGCTTGCTGTAAGACCAGTGGGCGGGCACGCAGGCGCCGCTCGGCACGGCCGGCACCAGGTTGTGCAGCTGCTCCCACAGCGGGAACAGCGCCTGGCTGTCGATACGGTTATAGAAATCCGCCCGTGCCTGCTTGAGGCTGTCCTTGTTATCCATTGATTGTCACCTATGGCAAGTCGAAGGGCCCGTCGTCGAACAGTTCCGCCCGAAACGGGACTACCCACGGAACTGGCAAGCTCTGCTCGCAATCCGCGCATATGCCAAGATTATTAATCCCTGATGACATACACGAATAATGATATTTTAGGATGCGCCCATAACTACAAATGCATAGGTAAATGATGGACTGGACCCGCCGCCTGCGCTTTCGCCACCTGCATCTCCTGGTCAGCCTAGCCGAGACCGGCAGCCTCAGTGACACCGCCAGGCTCGCCCACACCACCCAGCCGGGGCTGTCGAAATGGCTCAAGGAGCTGGAGGAGGACGTCGGCGCGCCGCTGTTCGAGCGCCATGCCCGCGGCCTCAAACCAACCGCCCACGGCCTGACGCTGCTCGGCCACGCCCAGCGTATCCTCAGCGAAATGACGCGCGCCCAGCACAACCTGGAGGCGCTGCAGGAGGGCGACTCGCGCAGCGTCGCGCTGGGCACCTCGCCCGCCGCCGCGCCCAGCCTGGTGCCGGATGCGATCACCTATTTCCTGCGCCGCCACCCGCGGGCACGGGTCGAGCTGCAGGAGAACACCATGAACGCCCTGCTGGCCAAGCTCGAGCAGGGCCAGCTCGATGTAGTAGTTGGTCGACTTGACAACTACAAACCACGCGAAAACCTGCGCAGCGCCCTGCTCTACCATGAGCCGATGCTGGTGGTCGCCCGTCCCGGCCATCCGCTGGCCGGCCGCCCGAACCTGCAGTGGGACGATCTCAACGCCTACGACTGGATCCTCTGGCCGGAGAACACGCCGATCCGCACGCGCCTGGACATGGCCCTCACCAACGCCGGGCTCAAGCCGCTGCCCTGCCGGGTGGAGTCGTCCTCGCTGATGGCCAACCTGTGGCTGCAACAGAACAGCGACATGCTGTCGGTCGCCTCCGGACGGGTCGCCGAGCACTTCATCGGCCGCGGGCTGCTGGTGCCACTGGATTTCGAGCTGGCCGCCGAAGGCTCCATCGGCATGTGCTGGCGCGACGAGCCGCACCAGGACAGCACCACCCTCGACCTGCTGGACAGCCTGCGCCTGGCCGCCAAAACGCCGATCCGCAACCCGCACAATGCCGACCAGGCGCACCGACCGATGCCGGGCGGATGAGGCGATGCGGGCAATGTCGCAAGTCGCCAACCAACACCCCCCAAGACGGGTCAATTCCGGCTAAGCTGCTGTCAGTACTTGATAAAAACCATCTGGGACACAGCCGACATGGGCGCACCCGAGAAGACCGCATCCCCCACCGAGCAACCCGTGCGTTCCGCTGCCCTCAAGGCCGCGCTGAAGAGCAGCCGGCGACGGATCTGGGCGGTACGAGCGGGATTTTCCCTGGTGTTCCTCGCCCTCGCCGCGGCCGGCGGCATGTGGGCGGTGCGCGAGGCGCAGACCTCGAAGTGGCAGTCGCGCCTGCTCGGCGACTGGGCGGCGCGCCTGCAGTACCGCGTCGAGCCGGGCCCCAGCGACGCCATCCGCTATCCGCAGCAGGGGCCGTTCGACCAGCGCCTCGGCTATGTCGGCCTGCCCGAGTTCGTCCGCCGCCTCGACCAGCAGGGCTACGTGGTCGAGCGCCAGGCGCGCTTCTCCCCGCCGCTGCTGGAATACACCGGCTACGGCCTGTATCCGCCGTTTCCCGAGAAGACCCGCGCCGGCCTGGACATCAGCGACTGCCGCGGCGAGCCGATGTTCGACTTCCGCCACCCGCAGCGCTTCTACGACAGCTTCGACGACATCCCGCCGCTGGCGGTGAACAGCCTGCTGTTCATCGAGAACCGCCACCTGCTGGACGCCGATCAGCCGCAGCAGAACCCGGCGGTGGACTGGCCACGCTTCACCAAGGCCGCCTGGACCCAACTGGCGCGCCACTTCAACACCGACACCGACTCCGCCGGCGGCAGCACCCTGGCCACCCAGATCGAGAAGTTCCGCCACTCGCCGGAAGGGCGCACGCCCAACGCGCCGGAGAAGCTGCGGCAGATGCTCTCGGCCAGCGTGCGCGCCTACCGCGACGGCCTCGAGACCCTGCCGCTGCGCCGGGAGATCGTCCACGACTACATCAACAACGTGCCGCTGTCCGCCGCCCTCGGCTACGGCGAGGTGCACGGCATCGGCGATGGCCTGTGGGTGTGGTTCGGCGCCGACTTCGCGCGCAGCAACCGTGCGCTGCGCGGCGATCCGGAGTTCAGCCTGGCCGAGCGCGGCCTGGCGCTGCGCCAGGTGCTGGCGCTGATGATCGCCCAGCGCCGGCCGTCCTGGTACCTCAACAGCGGTCGCGCCGAACTGACCGAGCTGACCGACAGCCACCTGCGCGTGCTGGCCGGCGCCGGGG
>DASQBU010000164.1:0-2538 GCA_035635035.1 Pseudomonas sp. | reverse complement strand
CCCTGGGTGCGCGAACTGGCCGCCGAGCTGGCGGTGGACGAGGCGGCGATGCGCCTGCTGTTGCGCAAGCTGGCACGCCTGGGGCTGGTGCAGCAGGTGGTCAAGGACCTGTTCTACCCGCAGGAAACCCTGCTGCAGCTGGCGCGCATCGTCGTGAAGCTGGAGGCCAAAGCCGGGATGATCCGGGTGGTCGACTTCCGCGACCGGCTGGGCATCGGCCGCAAGCGCTGCATCCAGATCCTCGAGCATTTCGACCGTATCGGCCTGACCCGCCGCTGCGGCAACGAGCGCCGGGTGCGTCACGACAACGCCCTGGCGCAGGCGGTCCAACCGGCCGCCGCCTGAGTTCGTGCCGTATGCCGGACGGCAGGCGGCGTGCGAGACAAGGAAGGCAATCGCGCCCGGTGGCGCGGCCGGGCTTCAAACCCGGTGGGGGACGGCATCCGTTCCCGGGTGAGTTCGACTCTCACTGCCTTCCGCCACCTTCCCCCGCGCGGTGCCTGGATCGGGGCGCCGGCTGCCGGCGATCCCGTACAATGGCCTCCCTTTCCCGCCGGGGCCGTCCATGGATATCGAGCTTGCGCGCACCTTCATCGAGATCGTCCGCTGCGGCAGCTTCATCGCCGCCGCCGAGCGTCTGCACGTCACCCAGACGGCGATCACCGCGCGGGTGCAGAACCTCGAGAGCCAGCTCAACTGCAAGCTGTTCGTGCGCAACCGTGCCGGTGCGCGGCTCACCGCCGACGGCGAGGCGTTCATCGGCTACGCCAACCAGCTGGTGCAGACCTGGGAGGCGGCGCAGCGCGACCTGCCGCTGCCGCAGGGCTATCGCAAGCTGCTGCACGTCGGCGGCGAGCTGAGCCTGTGCAACCCGCTGATGCTGCACTGGATGCGGCGCCTGCGCGAACACTTCCCCGACCATGCGATCAGCGCCGAGATCGGCGCCGCGCCGCAGCTGCTGGAGCGGCTGGAGCTGGGCCGGCTGGATGCCGTGCTGGTCTACCAGCCGGTGTACTGGCCGGGCCTGCAGATCGAGCAGCTGCTGGAGGAAAAGCTGATCCAGGTGCGGGCGACCCACGCGCCGGAGCCCTACGTGTACATCGACTGGGGCGAGGACTTCCGCCGCCAGCACGATGCCGCGCTGCCGGAGTGCGCGCGCGCCGCCCTCAGCTTCAACCTCGGCCCGCTGGCCCTGCAGTACATTCTCGAACAGGGCGGCGCCGGCTATTTCCGCAGCCGGGTGGTGCACGCCTACCTCGAGCGCGGCCTGCTGGAGCGGGTGCCGAAGGCGCCCGAGTTCAGCTATCCCACCTACCTGGCCTACGCCCGCGAGCGCGACTCGGCGGAGCTGCAGCAGGCCATCGCCCTGCTGCGCGAGGTGGTCCGCGTCGACAGCGACTGGTCGCAGCGCTGGGACCCGTTGATCTGATCTGATCTGAACGCGGCGCGTCAGGCGCTCTGCGCTGCGACCGGGGCGTCCCGCTCGCCGAGCAGGCCGAGCAGCTGGCGCTGCAGCGCGGCGATCAGGTCGGTCTGGCTGATCAGCCCCACCAGCCTGCCGTGCTCGACCACCGGCAGGCAGTGCAGGCCCTCGCGCGACAGCAGCGGGATCAGTTCCACCACATGCGCGTCGGCGCTCACGCTGATCACCGGCGAGGTCATCGCCTGCGCCACCCGGGCGGCGCGCCGGCGGCCCAGGTAGCCGAGCAGTCCGGACTGGCTGCGCACCTGCTCGATCAGGTCGCTCAGGCTGACGATCCCCACCAAACGCTCCTCGCCGTCCAGCACCGGCAGGGCCTTGAAGTGGTGGTACTGGAGGATCTGCAGGGCCTGATCCACGCTGGTGTCCGGGGTGGCCCAGCGCAGGTCGCGGGACATGATCTGCGCGGCGCTCAGCTCGCCCATGTGCCGGCGCAGGGCATGGCGTTCGGTGCTGCGGACCAGCGCCTCCAGGTCCTCGCGGGTCAGGTCGACGAGCGCGCCGAACTCGTCCAGCGCGCGGTCCAGATCCTCGGCCGCGATGCCGCTGCGCTGCTCGCTGGGGCGGTCGGCGGTGCCGTGGGCCGTCTCGGCCGGCGCTGCCGCCGGGCGCGGATAGCGCACGCCGCTCAGGTTGTTGAACAGCAGGGCGCAGCCCAGCAGGGCGAAGGCATAGAGCATGACCGGGGCCAGCACGGCGTAGCCCTGGCCGACCAGCGCCGGCGCGAGGACCACGCAGAGGGCCACCGCCGCGCCCGGCGGATGCAGGCAGCGCAGCAGGAGCATCAGCAGCAGGCTCGCGGTCAGCGCCAGGCAGGCGGCTTCCAGGCCGTGCCCCAGCCACTGCGCCGCCGCGGCGGCGACCAGCGCGGCGCTCAGGTAGCTGCCGACGATCGACCAGGGCTGCGACAGGGCCCCGGAGGGCACGGTGAACAGCAGGATCGCCGAGGCGGCCGCCGGGCCGAGCAGGCCGAGCGCCACCGGGGTGCCGTACAGCCAGCCGCACAGCAGCGTGGCGCCGAGCACGCCGAACAGCGTGCCGAGCGCCGCCCGTCCCCA
>DASQBU010000163.1:0-8405 GCA_035635035.1 Pseudomonas sp. | reverse complement strand
CTGTGCGCCGGCGCCGCCGCGCTGCTGCAACTGTCGGTGGCCGAGCTGATCCGCTACGCCAACGGCAACTTCGTGCTGATCTACCTGCTCAGCATGGCCGCCGGCGCGCTGCTGCTGCGCGGCGCCTGGCGCTGGGTCGCCGGTCTCAGCACCCTGCTCTGCGCCCTGGTGCTGGCCATGCTCGGCAACGACGCGCTGTACGCCCTCGGCCTGCTCGCCGCGCTGGCCTTGGTCGATGTCTGGCGACGACCCGAATAGGGGAGCTCAGCACACCCCCATCCCCTGCAGCAGCAAGGCCAGCCCGCCGCGCTGCCAGCCCCACCAGGCCAGCGCCAGCAGCGCGGCGAGCAGCAGCGCGCCACCCAGCCAGGCCAGCGGACGCATCAGGCGGCCTGCGCCTGCAGGCGCGCCACCGGCTGCTCGCGCACCAGCCAGTTGAGCAGCGCGGCCATCACGCTGAGGCCGATGCAGACCTGCCAGACCAGCTGGTAGCTGCCGGTGCGGTCGTACAGGTAGCCGCCCAGCCAGCCGCCGAGGAACGAGCCGAGCTGGTGGAACAGGAACACGATGCCGCCGAGCATCGACAGGTTGCGCACGCCGAACAGGGTGGCCACCGTGCCGTTGGTCAGCGGCACCGTGGACAGCCAGAGGAAGCCCATGGCCATGCCGAAGGCGTAGGCGCTCCACTCGCTCAGCGGCGCCCACAGGAAGGCGACGATCACCACGCCGCGGATCAGGTACAACGCGCTCAGCAGCTTGGGCTTGGCGTAGCAGCTGCCCAGCCAGCCGGCGGTATAGGTACCGAACACGTTGAACAGGCCGACCAGCGCCAGCACCGTGGTGCCGACCTGCGCCGGCAGGTGCTGGTCGACCAGGTAGGCCGGCAGGTGCACGCCGATGAACACCACCTGGAAGCCGCAGACGAAGAAGCCCAGCGCCAGCAGCCAGAAGCCGGAATGCCCGGCCGCCTCGCGCAGCGCATCAAAGAGGCTCTGCGCCGGGCCATGGGCGTGGACCGGTGCCGGGCCGCGCAGCATGCCGGCGAGCGGCACGATCAGGGCGATCAGCGCGGCCAGCGCCAGCAGCGCCGTCGACCAGCCGAGGCCGCGGATCAGACCGAGGCTGCCGGGCAGCATGACGAACTGGCCGAACGAGCCGGCCGCCGCGGCGATGCCCATCGCCAGGCTGCGCCGCTCCACCGGCGCCGCCTGGGCCACCGCGCCGAGCAGCACCGAGAACGAGGTGCCGGACAGGCCGAGGCCGATCAGCAGCCCGGCGCTCAGCGCCAGCGACGCCGGGGTGTCGGCGAAGGCCATCAGCGCCAGGCCGGCGACGTACAGCACGCCGCCGATCAGCACGGTACGCCGCACACCGAAGCGGTCGGCGAAGGCCCCGGTGAACGGCTGGATCAGCCCCCAGATCAGGTTCTGCAGGGCGATGGCGAAGGCGAACACCTCGCGGCCCCAGCCGAACTCGGCGCTCATCGGCGGCAGGAACAGGCCGAAACCGTGCCGCACGCCCAGCGACAGGGCGAGGATCAGCGCGCTGCCCAGCAGCATCCAGCCGCAGTGGCGCCAAAGCGAGGTCATGGCGGTCTCCAATCAGGCAAAAGGCGAGGATAACACTCGGATATGGCCTTGCGGACCGTCCGCCGCCGGCCATCGGTTACACTGGCGCATCCGAATGTTCCGCACGAGACCGCCATGCCGATCCGTCACGCCATCGTCCACCTGATCGACAAGAAGCCCGACGGCAACCCCGCCGTGCTGCACGCCCGCGACAGCGAGCTGGCCGAATCGCAGGCCATCGACAACCTGCTGGCCGACCTCAACGACAGCTACAACGCCAAGCCCAACAAGGTCTGGGGCCTGTTCCACGAGGAGTCCGGCGCCTACCCGTTCAGCGGCTGGCTGGCCGACTACCTCGACGGCGGCCGCGACTTCGTCGCCTTCAGCCGCCAGGCGGTCGAGCACCTCAAGCAGCTGATGGAGGAGTCCAACCTGTCCACCGGCGGCCACGTGCTGCTCGCCCACTACCAGCAGGGCATGACCGACTACCTGGCCATCGCCCTGCTGCACCACAGCGAGGGCGTGGCGGTCACCGACAGCCTCGATGTGACCCCGGCCAAGCACCTCGATCTCGGCCAGCTGCACCTGGCCGCGCGCATCAACCTGTCCGAATGGCGCAACAACAAGACCTCCCGGCAGTACATCTCCTTCATCAAGGGCAAGGGCGGCAAGAAGGTCTCCGAATACTTCCGCGAGTTCATCGGCTGCCAGGAAGGCGTCGACGCGCCGAGCGAGACGCGCACCCTGCTCAAGGCGTTCAGCGACTTCGTCGAGAGCGAGGACCTGGCCGAGGAGCAGGCCCGCGAGAAGACCGAGGCGCTGGTCGACTACGCCAGCAGCCAGGCGCGGCGCGGCGAGCCGATCGCCCTCGACGCGCTGTCCGAGCTGATCGACGAGGAGCACCCGCGCGCCTTCTTCGAGCACATCCGCAACAAGGACTACGGCCTGGCCCCGGAGATCCCCGCGGACAAGCGCACCCTCAACCAGTTCCGCCGCTTCACCGGGCGCGCCGAGGGCCTGTCGATCAGCTTCGAGGCGCACCTGCTCGGCTCGCAGATCGAGTACGACGAGGAGCACGACACCCTGATCATCCGCCAACTGCCGAGCCAGCTGAAGGACCAGCTCAAGCGGCGCAAGGACTGATGGTGGAAGCCGGGCGGGCCGCGCGCCGGGTGGACAACGGCGCAGCCTTGTCCACCATTGCTGGGGGGAAATCGCTGCGCGAGTTTCCCCCACTGCTGTTTCACCCCCTGCTCGGGAACTAGCGCCCGGAGGAACCGCCATGCCGCGCCTGCCCGACTCCCTGCTCGACGCCTGCCTGGGCGACCCGCACAGCATGCAGGCCGGCGACGCCGAGCGGCTGTGCGGCCTCGGGCGCGACGAAGCCCAGACGCAGCTGGCCGGACTCAAGCCCTGGCTGGGCGAACAGCAGGACCTGCTCTGGGCACGCCGGCGCGAGGCCCTGCTGATCTGGCTGCAGGGCGAGGACTGCGCCGGCAAGGATGGCGCCATCCGCCAGGTGTTCAGTGGCCTCAACCCGCAGGGGCTGAGCGTGCATCCCTTCCGCCAGCCGACGCCGGCCGAGCGCGCCGAAGGCTTCCTGGCGCGCTACCGCCGCTGCCTGCCGGCGCCGGGCGAGATCGTCCTGTTCAACCGCAGCCCTTACGAGGGCGTGGCCTGCGACCTGTTCGACGGCTTCATCGCCGCCGGCGAGATCACGGAGCGGCTGGCCCAGTTGGCCGCTTTCGAGGACGAGCTGGCCGGGCGCGGCATCCGCCTGCTCAAGGTCTACCTGCAGATTTCCCGCGTCGAGCAGAAGGCCCGCCTGCGCAAGCGCGTGCTCGACCCGCGCAAGCACTGGAAGGTCGGCGCCGACGACCTCGAGGCGCACCGCCAGTTCGAGGCGCGCGAGGCACACTGGGCGGGCATCCTCGCCGCCAGCCACCGCCCGCCGGCGCCCTGGCAACTGATCCCGGCCAACCACAAGTGGCTGCGCGACCTGCTGCTGGCCAGCCTGGTCGCCCGCGAATTCGAGCGCCTCGACCAGCGCTGGCCGGACCCGCCGCTGCCGTTCGGACTGGACGAACTGGAGCGCGCCTGAACGCTGCCCCGTAGGGTGGGTTCGCCGCGCCGCGGCGCAACCCACCATCGCGACCACGGATCGCGCGGTTCGCGCATGCCAGTCCTGCGGACTGGTCGGCGGGTTACGGCCTGCGGCCTAACCCACCCTACACGAAAGCCACCTCCGCCCCTTGCGCCACCAGCCGCTCCTTGGCCGGCTTGCCCAGGCGCTTGATCGCCCGCTCACGCGACAGCGCCGCGCCCTTGCCGGCGCAGGCCTCGACGTAGACCAGCGCCTGCGCCGGACTGGTGTGGAAGAAGCGCGCGCCCTTGCCGCTCTGGTGCGCGGCGAAGCGCCGCTGCGGGTCGTCGCTGATCCCGCAGTACAGCGCACCGTTCGCGGCACGCACCAGATAGACGAACCAGGGCTTGGCGGCGAGCGGCATCGCTGCACTCCGACAGGAAAAGGACCGGCATTATAGAAGAGCGTGCCCGTCTGTTGCCGGGCACGCTCAGCGGCGATAATCCCCGCTTGCCCACAGCCCGCAGCGGACGGCCCAGCATGCACATCCAGCTCTTCACCACCGGCGGCACCTTCGACAAGATCTACTTCGACGCCCTCTCCGAGTTCAGCATCGGCGAGCCGATGGCCCCGGAACTGCTGCGCGAGGCCGGCGTGACCTTCGCGTTCAGCGTCGACAGCCTGCTGAAGAAGGACAGCCTGGAGCTGACCGACGAGGACCGCGCGCTGATCCGCACCCGGGTGCTGGCCTGTCCGCACCGCCACATCCTGATCACCCACGGCACCGACACCATGACCCGCACCGCCGAGGCGCTGCAGGACATCGCCGGCAAGGTGGTGGTGCTCACCGGCGCCATGCAGCCGGCGCGCATGCGCCAGAGCGACGCGCCGTTCAACCTCGGCGTGGCGGTCGGCGCCCTGCAATGCCTGCCGGACGGCGTGTACATCGCCATGAGCGGCCAGCTGTTCGAGGCCGGCAAGGTGCAGAAGAACCGCGCCGCCGGGCGCTTCGAGGCGCGCTGAGCGCTCCCCCATTCGACGGAGTCCCCCATGCACGACACCCAAACCCTGATCCTCGAACCCGCCGAGCCGGCCAGCGCCTGCGTGATCTGGCTGCACGGCCTGGGCGCCGACCGCTTCGACTTCCAGCCGGTGGCCGAGGCGCTGCAGGGCGTGCTGCCCGGCGTGCGCTTCGTCCTGCCGCAGGCGCCGACCCGCCCGGTGACCATCAACGGCGGCTGGAGCATGCCGGCCTGGTACGACATCCTCGCCCGCGGCCCCGAGCGGGTCATCGACCACGCCCAGCTGGAGGAGTCCGCCGGCACCGTGCTGGGGCTGATCGAGGCGCAGCGCGCCGCCGGCATCCCCGCCGCGCGCCTCTTCCTCGCCGGCTTCTCCCAGGGCGGCGCGGTGGTACTGCACACCGCCTTCCGGCGCTGGGCCGGCGAACTGGGCGGGGTACTGGCGCTGTCCACCTATGCGCCGAGCTTCGACGCCGACCTGCAGCTCGGCGCCATCCAGCAGGGCCATCCGGTGCTGTGCCTGCACGGCGAGCACGACGACGTGCTGGCCGTCGAGCTGGGCCGCCAGGCCCACGACTGGCTGGCCGCACGCGGCGTGCCGGTGGCCTGGCGCAGCTACCCGATGGGCCACGAGGTGGTGAACGAGGAGCTGCGCGACATCGCCCTGTGGCTGCACGAGCGGCTGGCGGACTGAGCCGAGAAATCCCCGGCAAAACGCCGGGAAAGCCGCACAACCCGCGCGGCGGCTTCGCCCTGTTGCCATCTTGCTTTACACTGCAATCTGTATCTTTCCACTCCAGAACGAGATCACCGTGCTCAAGGCACTCAAGAAAATCTTCAACAAAGATGCCGCGCCCCAGCCGGCACAGCCCGCCAGTCCGGCCAGCGCCCCGGCGGCCCAGGAACCGCGCGCCAGCGCCCCGAGCGGCGCGGCCGCGGCAGACAACAACCGCCAGAGCGAGCGCAGCGAAGGCGAGCGCGCCCGCAAGCCGCGCAGCGACAAACCCCGTGGCGAGAAAGCCGCCGAACGCGCGCCGCGCGCCGACAAGGGCGGCGATACCCCGCGCGAGAGCAAGCCCAAGACCGACAAGCCGCGCCGCGAACGCGCCCCGCGCAAGCCGGCGGTGGACACCTGGAAGCTCGAGGACTTCGTGGTCGAGCCGCAGGAAGGCAAGACCCGCTTCCACGACTTCAAGCTCGCCCCCGAGCTGATGCACGCCATCCACGACCTCGGCTTCCCGTACTGCACGCCGATCCAGGCCCAGGTGCTCGGCCACACCCTGCGCGGCAAGGACGCCATCGGCCGCGCGCAGACCGGCACCGGCAAGACCGCCGCCTTCCTGATCTCCACCATCACCCAGCTGCTCACCACGCCGCCGCCCAAGGAGCGCTACATGGGCGAGCCGCGTGCGCTGATCATCGCGCCGACCCGCGAGCTGGTGGTGCAGATCGCCAACGACGCCCTGGCGCTGACCAAGTACACCAAGCTCAACGTGATGAGCTTCGTCGGCGGCATGGACTTCGACAAGCAGCTCAAGCAGCTGGAAGCGCGCTACTGCGACATCCTGGTCGCCACCCCCGGCCGCCTGCTGGACTTCAACCAGCGCGGCGAGGTGCACCTGGACATGGTCGAGGTGATGGTGCTGGACGAGGCCGACCGCATGCTCGACATGGGCTTCATCCCGCAGGTGCGGCAGATCATCCGCCAGACCCCGATGAAGGGCGAGCGCCAGACCCTGCTGTTCTCCGCCACCTTCACCGAAGACGTGATGAACCTGGCCAAGCAGTGGACCGTCGATCCGGCCATCGTCGAGATCGAGCCGGAGAACGTCGCCAGCGACACCGTCGAGCAGCACGTCTACGCCGTGGCCAGCAGCGACAAGTACAAGCTGCTGTACAACCTGATCACCCAGAACGACTGGACGCGAGTGATGGTGTTCGCCAACCGCAAGGACGAGGTGCGGCGCATCGAGGAACGCCTGACCAAGGACGGCATCAGCGCCGCACAGATGTCCGGCGACGTGCCGCAGGTCAAGCGGATCAAGGTGCTGGAAGGCTTCCGCGAGGGCAAGATCCGCGTGCTGGTGGCCACCGACGTCGCCGGTCGCGGCATCCACGTCGAGGGCATCAGCCACGTGATCAACTTCACCCTGCCGGAAGACCCGGACGACTACGTGCACCGCATCGGCCGTACCGGCCGCGCCGGCACCAGCGGCACCTCGATCAGCTTCGCCGGCGAGGACGACGCCTTCGCCCTGCCGCCGATCGAGGCGCTGATCGGCCGCAAGATCCAGTGCGAGATGCCGCCGGCCGAGCTGCTCAAGTCGGTACCACGCCAGCGCTGAGCCGCTGCGGCCAATAAAAAAGGCGAAGCCCGCAGGCTTCGCCTTTTTTTGTTTGGGGGTATCCGCCGCTGCAGCGGCGGCGCCCATCAGAAGTGGAAGTTGGTGCTGAGCAGGTAGGTGCGCCCCGGCGCCACGTGGGCCATGTGGTTGGAGTAGACCTGATCGAAGTAGCGCTCGTCGGTCAGGTTCTGCACATTGAGCTGCACGTCGAGGTTCTTGCTCACGCGGTAGGCCGCCATGGCGTCGTAGCGCCAGTAGTCCGGCACCTGGATGGTGTTGGCAGTGTCGCCGTAGCGCGAGTCCACGTAGTTGGCGCCGCCGCCGATGGTCAGGTCGGGCAGCACGCTATAGGTGGTCCACAGGCTCAGGGTGTTTTCCGGGGCGCTCGGCACGTGGTTGCCCTGGTCGGGGCCCTTCTTGATCTCGCTGTCCAGGTAGGTGTAGCTGGCGAACATCTGCCATTTGTCGGTCAGCTTGCCGCTGGCGCCCAGCTCGAAGCCCCGCACCTGGGTCTCGCCGATGTTCTGCGGCAGGCCGTTGGCATCGTTGATTCGCGCGTTGCTCTTCGTGGTCTTGAACAGCGCCGCCTCCAGGCGCAGGCGCTCGTGGAAGAAGTCCCACTTGGTGCCCAGCTCGGTGTTGCGGTTGCGCTCGGGCTTGAGGTCCTGAGCAATGAAGCTGATGTCCTGGCTACCGGAGCCGGAGGTCTCGCCGATCGGGTTGGTCGAGGTCGACCAGGCCAGGTAGATGCTGCCGTTGGGCAACGGGTTGAACACCAGGCCGGTCTGGTAGCTCAGGAAGTTGCTGTGGTTCTCGAACTTGAAGTCGCCCGCCGGCTGGCCGGTGGTCTTGCTGCCGTTGCTGTAGCCGCTGGAACGGGACTCGAAGTCGTCGTAGCGCAGGCCGAGGTTGAGCGACCACTGCTCGTTGAACTTCAGGGTGTCGAACACGTAGGCGCCGGCGGTCTTGGTGTCGGTGTCGGTGAACGCCTTGCCCTTGGCGACGTTGCCGACAAAGGCATCCTTGTACGACGGATCGCTCAGGCTGGTGCAGTTGATACGGTTGGCGCTGCCAAGCGAGCAGTCGCCGCTGCCATTGCCGCTGAAGGCGTACGGGCGATTGTGGATGTCCTCGTAGCTGAACTCGACCCCGGTAACCAGGGTGTGCGCCACGGCGCCGGTGTTGAACAGCGCGCGCAGCGCGGTCTGGTTGACCCAGCCCTCGGAGGTGGAGTCGCGGCTCTTCATCGCACGGTAGACGTAGCCCTGGTCGACGTTGCCCAGGGAGTCGTCGGGGTTGGTGACGATGTAGTCGAGGGTGGTGCGCACCAGGCGGAAGGTGTTGGTCAGAGTCAGGTTGTCGTTGAAATCGTGCTCGAACTTGAAGG
>DASQBU010000162.1:0-15294 GCA_035635035.1 Pseudomonas sp. | reverse complement strand
CCTCAAAAGAAGAAACCATTGAGTATTTCGTGACTGAGTATCGCAAGATGCTGGATGAAAACATGGATGACTACATCAAACACTTCCAGTCATATATGCAGGCGAATCAAGATGCATAACCCTGCGGTCAAGTTCGCCCTTCAGGCTGGGACTGCGCTAACGCGCAGCCCCTTACTTCCATGTTAGGCCTCAAAATGCTCAGTTTTCTCCAACGCATCCGCTCAAAGTTCGGAAAGAGCAACGTTCAAGTTGCAACGGCACCCTCGCGCAATCAGTCTTCGTCACCCATTTCTGTTTCCTACAACGACCAAGGGTTTTGTCTATCCTTTGAAGGGCAGGAAAATCAATTTATCACATGGACTGAAATCAATTTAATCGCCATCCGCATTGAAGACGAATTCTTGCCGCTTCCGTACTGGTATATTGGCAAAAAAGACAATTTGCTTCGTATTTCGAATGACGCGATCGGAGGAAAAGAACTCTTCTTTGATGGTTTTTGTGAGCACATTACCGGCTACAAATCGGATGAGACATTCAAAATCATCATTGAGGCTTCGACGGCAATGGAGGGTTCATTCATTGTATGGCGAGCTGCAAATGCAGCGGCCTAACATCACATTCAAAAACGCTCCCTTCGGTCGCTCGGACGTGCCGCAATCGGCACGCCGTTTAATTCAACATTAGGCCGCATAGATACCTATGAGTACATCTTGGATGCGATCATTGATACCAATCTGTCCGCACTGTGGAAAGCGGGCCTATGTTCTCTCACCGTGCTGGCGCAACCACGGCAACTCGGGAACACACACATGCACTCACTGCGGCGGCAAAGTGAACGTCACGTTCCGAGGTCGTACCTATCTCGCTTGGTGGAGTGTGCTTGCAACTACCTCAGTGCTTATTGGCCTGGCTTTCGGTGTGCGGGCATTCAGCTATGCCTTCACGTTCTCTTTCCTCTTGCCTCTTGTATTGAGCATGCAACTCGAAAACCCCGCCTAACTCAGCACTTAAACGGCACACATCAAAGTTCGCCATTTAGCTTAAAAGTTAGAGCACCAGCATGCATAAAGAAACTATCGACATTCAAATCAATCAAAATAAATGGTTTCTGCAAATCATTTACTCAGCAATTTTATTTCTAGCCACCATAAAGCTAACCAATACAATTCTCGCCACCACAGCAGTTGCAACCCTGAACGCACTCTTGCTATCAAAACCAAAATCAGCCCGCATCAACATAAAAAGAAAAACACTGACCCACTCCTACAGAAAGCCATACTCACTAATAATAAAAACGGAAATCGACCTCTCCAAATACTCTCGAATTCACTCTCAAATCGAAAGCCATGCCGGAAGGTCTTTAAACTTAAGCGGACCTGGAGGCGAGCATTTGGTTATTGCAAAATTCGACCAAAATCCCTCATCTGCAAATCAGCACATCCAGGAGGTTGCGCAACTCAGGAAGAATCTTGCAAACGCACTTGGACTACATGACGGCGGCGAGGCTTGACGTATAACTTACGGTTCAAGTTCGCTCGCTTCGCTCACTGGGACGAGCTAAAGCCCGCCCCTTAACCAAACGCTAGCCCGCAGGGGGAACCCGTGGAGAAACTATCCGAGACGTTGCTAATTCTTGCCTGGGCCGTCGCATACGCGATTGCTGGCGCTTGGCCGCACTTCTCAAGTGCCCCTTTCCCGTTGGCCGGGCTCCGGCGCGTGGCAGAGACTGGCGGATTGAACGTCACGCTGGAAGTGCTGACCGTGCTCTTTGCGGCCGGGTGGCTTGCGTTCCGCTCGTGGCAGACACGAGAGCGCCTCCTCATTTTCCAGGGAATGGCGATTGCGCTTTGCTTGCAAGGATGCCTTTACATAGGTGCAACCTTTGGCCTGGCGTTCTCGTGCTTCGCGGCAATCGCCAGAAACCGCTGCGCAAAGGCAGCATGTGACCATTGAGGCGCCGCGCCCCTGCAAGTCGTTCCATCGGGCGGCTCTCGGCCAGCGCCGAACCCAGACATTAGGTTTCCATTGCCATGAAATTTCTACCGCAAGAAGGCAAATGCCCTCACTGCCACGCAGCAATCCAGATCAAAGACCTGCGGAAGATCCCTTTCTCTGGTTCGATCAAGTGGTACGAGTTCACGCCGGGACCCAAACAGGCTTGCCCCCACTGCAATCGCCTGGTCAGGCACAGCATGGTCAACTCAAAATGGCTTTACCTACCATTCCTCGTACTATTAAGCATTATTGGCAGCATCCCTTTCGGAATAAGGCCATCATTCCTTGCACAACTGATCGCCATACTAGTGGCGATCACAGGCATACATATGGCCATGCGATCCGGGAAGTTCGAGCCGGATGAGTAACCCCAGAAGGCTCCCTGGCTCGTTTAAGCAGCAGACCAATATCCCAGGCCGTCCCGGCAAAGCGGAAGGCTTGAACTCCATGGTTCCGGACGCTTCGCGCCCGGCTGCGGAAGCCACCGGGTAGGTGCCCACGGAGAAGCGCGGCACGGCCGAAAAATACCGCTCAGTTTGTCTACAGCCTCGTCAGGGTCGTTCCATGAAGCCAATCACCACCATCAAGGTCCTCCTAATCCCTTCGCTGACATTGCTCGGCCTGCTATGCGCCCTGCTCGCCTATGACACGCGGCTCAAAGTAAACGCACTAAAGACATGGACACTGACGGAAGCCACGGTCACTTCCACCGCCATCACCCAAGAGCATCGTTCGAAAGGGATAACCTACTGCCCAGACATAAGCGTTGACTTTGAGCTACTCAACACCCGGCACACATCAAAACTCATAATCTCGCAGACGCCTTGCAGCCCATTCAAAAGCTCCATAAAAAAGACACTGAGAGACTATGCCACAGGCACGACCGTCAGGATTTACGCCAATCCGGAAGAGCCTGGCGAAGTCAAGCTATCGACATACGCTCTCGACTGGACGTTCTACATGAACCTGGTCATTGCCTCGCTATCCATAGCCACGGCCATTTTCCTACCCTTCATGATGAGAAATTCCGGAAAAACCCGGGATACCAAGAAAGCTGTACGCCCTTGATTCAATTGTCCGGCCGGGTTTTCGGAGCACTCAAACAGGAAATTCGGAAAGCTTTATTCCGTCAGGATTCCAGCCCGGCAGATAGGTTCCTCCTCCCCCTTTCCCATGCCGGCGCCACTTGCTTTCCTCGGCTCGTCGCCATTGGGCTGGCTGTTCCCATTCGCTACGGGCGGCACCAACCTCGCCGCCAAGCCGACGCCCGGCAAGCTACGCTTTCCAGTGCCCTCCGGCCGTAGGCCGCCGGCTACCCTCAGTTGGGCCTGGGAAGTACAGAGAGGAGGCACGATGAGCAACGAACAGGTAGCGCCCGAGACAAAAGGCGTCACGGTAAAACTACTGGCAACGGTTGACCTCGGTCCGGAGATCGAAGGCATGGCCGGGCGCCAACTTCGCATGCGCATGGTGACCATCGAGCCTGGTGGCGTCTTCGGCCCGGTTCACGACCATAAAGACAGGCCAGGCACCGTCTATATATTGCAAGGAACCATCACCGACCATCGCAATGGCGTCGCTACGGACTACGGGCCGGGAGTGGGCTGGCCCGAGGATCGGAACACCACACACTGGCTGGAGAACCGCGGCACGATTCCGGCGGTGGAGATCTCGGTCGATATCGTCAGGCAGGATTAGGCTCAGGCGCGGCGAACACGGCCGGGCCTGACCGTTCGCTGCGTCCAACGCCTCGCGAGTCGCGCCCTGCCACAGCCGCGCACGCCGCCCGCCCCCAAGACGGCCGCCACTGGCCAAACCCCGGCAAACCCCGTACCTTCCCTGCCCCTTTCCCGGCCACCGCCGCCCGTTCCTGCCGGAGCCTTTGCCCGTGTCCATCCGCGATCCGCTCACTCCCGCGCCGGCGGGCAATCCGCTCACCGAGGTCTACCGCGACGACTGGCTGCTGGCCGTGCACAAGCCGGCCGGGCTGCTGGTGCATCGCAGCCCGATCGACCGCCACGAGACCGAGTTCGCCCTGCAGTACGCCCGCGAGCTGAACGGCGGCGAGCACGTCTACCCGCTGCACCGCCTGGACCGGCCGACCTCCGGGCTGCTGGTGTTCGCCCGCGATCCGGGTACCGCCAGCACGCTGGGCAAGGCGCTGATGGCCGGCGAGGTGCGCAAGACCTACCTGGCGATGGTGCGCGGCTGGGCCGCCGAGGAAGGGGTGATCGACCATCCGCTGCGCGAGCACGCCATCGACCGCCGCGCCAGGGACGAGGAGCAGCCGCTGCGCGAGGCGCTGACCCGCTACCGCCGGCTGGCCACCACGGAAATCCCGGTGCAGATCGAAGGCTACCCGGCCAGCCGCTACAGCCTGCTGGCGCTGTACCCGGAAACCGGGCGCAAGCACCAGTTGCGCCGGCACATGCAGCACATCGCCCATCCCATCGTCGGCGACACCAACTACGGGCGCACCCGCCACAACCACTACTTCGCCGAACGCTTCGGCTACGCCCGGCTGATGCTGGCGGCCGTCGGGCTGGCCTTCCGCCACCCGGTGAGCGGCGCCGAGCTGCGCCTGCACGCCGCGCCGGAGGAGAGCTTCCTCCGCGTGCTGTCGATCTTCGGCGAGGCCCTGCCGGCGCTGGACGCGCTCTGAGCGCAGGGCGCGCTCGCACCGCCACCGTCCGACGGGCGCCGCGCCCGCGGCCTTTCCCGCCCCCCGCCGCGGTGGGAAGATCGGGCCTCCCGCCCCGACTACGGAGAGTCGCCATGCCCGCCTTCCCGCCCCGCAGCGCGCCGGCCGCGCGCCTGCTCGCGCTCGCCCTGCTGTTGCCGCTCGCCGCGCAGGGCGGCCCGCTGCTCGACCGGCTGATCGAGCGCCGCGCCGAACGCCAGCAGGCTACCGCGCAGCAGCACAGCGTGGCGGCGGAGCAGCTGCCCGCCGGCGCACGCCTGCTGCGCGACCAGCCCTACGGCAGCGACCCGCGCCAGCGCATGGACGTCTACCTGCCGGCCCGCGCGCAGGGGGCGCCGGTGATCTTCATGGTCCACGGCGGCGCCTGGCGCTGGGGCGACAAGGGCGCCGCGGCGGTGGTCGACAACAAGGTGGCGCGCTGGCTGGCGCGCGGCCTGGCGTTCGTCTCGGTCGACTACCGCCTGCTGCCGCAGGCCGACCCGTTGCAGCAGGTGCAGGACGTCGCCCGCGCGCTGGCCGCGGCGCAGGCGCACGCAGTCGAGTGGGGCGCCGATCCGGCCAGGTTCGTGCTGATGGGCCATTCCGCCGGCGCGCATCTGATCGCCCTGCTCGCCGCCAGCCCGGAGCGCGTGCGCGCCGCCGGCGCCCGCCCCTGGCTGGGCACGGTGACGCTGGACAGCGCGGTGTTCGACGTGCCGCTGCTCATGGCCGGCCGCCACCTGCCGCTCTACGACCACGCCTTCGGCCAGGACCCGGAGTACTGGAAGCAGGTGTCGCCCCTGCAGACGCTGCAGCGCGCCGCCGCGCCGCTGCTCGCGGTGTGCTCGACGCAACGCGCCGACGCCTGCCCGCAGGCGCAGCGCTTCGCCGCGCGGCAGACCGCTCTCGGCGGCCGCGCGCAGGTCGTCGCCGAAGACCTGTCGCACATGGCGATCAACCAGAACCTCGGCCTGGCCGGCGCCTACACCGCGACGGTGGAGCGCTTCCTCGCCGGCCTGGACGCCACGCTGCGCGAGCGGCTCGCTGCCGCGCCCCGCTAGTCGCCACGCAGCTGCCGCCGGTCAAGTCGCGGGCGGCGGCCGTTTGGCTACCCTTTCCTCAACGACCCGGCGGCGACGCATCGAGGAGCACTGCATGGCCATTTCCCCCATTCCCGTGGATCAGCGCGTGATCGATATCGACTCGCGCCGCTTCGCCTCCATCGAAAAGGCCCTGGTCGAACTGATCACCAACGCCGACGACAGCTATGGCCGGCTGGAGAAGGCCGGCGTGCCGGTGAGCGGGCAGATCCGCATCCACTACGAACGCCACCAGGCCGGCGCGGTGCTGGTGGTGGCCGACCAGGCGGAGGGCATGCCCATCGAGCAGGCCCGCTTCATCCTGACCTATGGCGGGGCGCACAGCCCGCTGGCCCGCGGCGAGGGCGGCGGCCGCGGCTATTTCGGCCGGGGCCTGAAGCAGGCGATCTACGGGCTGGGCTACGGCTGGCTCGAAACCCTCCACGACGGGCGCTTTTCGCGCATCGAGCTGTTCCGCAGCGCGAACGGCGGCTACCTGTACGACGACGGCGACGGTGACCGCCCAGCGCGCGACAAGGACCATGCCCGGCTGGGCACCAGCGGCAACGGCACGCGGGTCACCCTCGTCACCGACAACCCGCAGGTCACCATCCCCCACTTCCGCTCGCTGGTGCAGGCGGTAGCCAACAACGTCTACCTGCGCGACGTGCTGCGCCGGCGCACGGTCGAGCTGGTGCACATGCAGCGCGGCAAGGAGATCGAGCACAGCGGCACGGTGCGCTACCAGGAGCCGCCCGCCACCCTGCTGATCGGCCCCGAACAGGCCGGGCAGTTCGTCCACGAGCAGCAGAGCTATCCCTTCACCCTGACCCTCAAGCGCGCCCTGGACGCGGAACTGACCACCCGCGGCGACGAGCGCACCAACGGCCTGCTGGTGCTGTCCGGCACGGCGGTGCTGGACTGCCAGTTGTTCGAGTACGAAAACCAGGTGGGCACCGAATACCTGTTCGGCACGGTGGAGTGCCCGGCGCTGATCGACAAGCTCGGCCAGGGCCTGGCGGTGATCAGCGACGAGCGCGAGGGCCTGAACGCCAAGGAACCATTGGTGGCGGCGTTCTCCCGAGCCGTCAGCGCGATGATCGAGCCCTGCGTGCTGGCCGAGCGCGAGAAGCTCAAGCACCTGGAGCACGCCACCGCCTCCGGGCGGACCAGCCACATGGTCGAGCAACTGCTCGAACGCATGAGCCGGGCGGCCATCCAGGACCTCGGCATCAGCCTGCCACCCGTCGACAGTGCCGCGCTCGACGCCGCGCAGCGTCCGGCCGCGCTGCGCTTCAGCACGCCCTTCTACTACCGCCAGCCCGGCCATCCCTTCCACGTCGCCCTGCTGATCGACCCCGCGCAGCTGGCCGCCGACGCGGTCCTGCACTTCGACTATCGACTGCCCGAGACCCTGCACATCGATCCCGCGCCCACGGAGGTTCCGCTCGGCGAACTGAACGACCAGCTGCGCCTGGAATGGACCGTGACCGGCGATGCCGCCGGCAGCCACGGCGAGATCCTGGTGCGGGCCGGCAGCTACTCGGCCTGGTGCGAACTGGTGGTGGCCGAGCATGCCGCCACGCACGGCCATGGCCCGGCAGCCCAGGCGAGCCATGCCGCGCGGCACCACCGGCCGCCCCGCGACCATGGCGAGCGCATGTTCCTCGGCTACGAGTTCCGCCATCTCGACAACGAGCTGGACCGCGCGGTGTACAGCCCGGCGGAGCGCAAGATTCTGATCAACACCGCGGCGCCGACGGTGCAGCTCTACGTGGATGGCCGCGGCCACTTCCGCGACTCCGCCCGCCTGCTGCTGGCCGAGCTGTTCATGGACGTGATTTCCGACGAACTGGCCCGCTACGCGGTGGAGCGCGCGGGCCAGGCCGGCAATGCCCAGGCCCTGCACACCGCCAAGCTGGACATCATTCGCCGCTACGGCAGCGAGATCCACCAGTCCTTCCTCAGCAACTGAGGCGCCGCGGGGCGGCGCCACCCGCCGCCCCGTCCCAGCCCGGCCCTACCCGCCGGCCTGCTGGACGATCACCGCCTGCGCCGGCATCGGCGCCGGGAAGCCGGCTTCGCCGAGAGCGTCCTTGATCACCCGGTTGGTGTCGAAGTAGACCTGCCAGTAGTGGTCGTTGTGGCAGTACGGGCGCACCGCCAGCACCGGGCCGACCAGGTTGAACTCGAGGATCTCCACGTCCACCGCCGGTTCGGCCAGCACGTGGTCGATGGCGGCGATGCGCTGCTTGAGCAGCGCTGCCGCGGCGTGCCAGTCGGCGCTGCCGGCCAGCTGGGCCTTGAGCTCGACGCGGCGGTACGGGTTGTGGGTGTAGTTCTGGATGTTGTCGCTGAAGATCTTGTTGTTGCCCACCAGGGTCAGCACGTTGTCCGGGGTGGTGATCGCCGTGGCGAACAGGCCGATCTCGGTGACGGTGCCGGTCACCCCGCCGGCGCTGATGAAGTCGCCGACCTTGAACGGGCGCAGGACGATGATGAAGCCGCCGGCGGCGAGGTTGGCCAGCAGCCCCGACCAGGCCATGCCGATGGCCAGGCCGACCGCGGCGATCAGCGCGGCGAAGGTGGTGGTCTGCACGCCGAAGTAGCCGAGGATGCCGATCACCAGCAGGATGTTGAGGGTCACGGTGATGAACGAGCCGAGGTAGCGCAGCACGGTCGGGTCGACCTTCTGCGCGCCCAGGGTCCGCTGCACCAGGCCGACGGCCACGCCGATCAGCCAGCGGCCGACCACCCAGAAGGCGACCGCGGCGAGGATCTTCACCGCGAAGGCGGCGCCGTAGTCGGTGACCAGTTGCCAGAGCTGGCCGGCCTTTTCGGTGCCGGCGCTGAGTAGGGCTTTTTCGTCCACGGCGAATCACCTGTGCGAAGGGGCTGACTCGGAAAACGCTAGCAGATCGGCGGAAAACCGCTGCGCTCCCGAAACAGCCCCCGCCGGGGGCCGTGACGCCCCGGCTGGCCTGGCCGTTACAGCGCCAGCGCCACCAGCACGGCGCACTCCAGCAGCTCCAGCACGGCGCCGGCGGTGTCGCCGGTGGTGCCGCCCAGGCGCTGCAGCAGCGCGCGGCGGCAGACGGCGAACACCAGCGCGGCGACCAGCAGCGCCAGCAGGCCGCTCCAGCCGCCCAGCAGGCAGGCCAGCAGCGCGCCGAGCAGCACGCGCCAGCCGTCGCGCTCGGGCAGGTGGGCGGCCATCGCGCTGCCCAGGCCGCCCTCACGCACGTAGGGAGTGCCGAGGAACAGCAGCAGCACGCCACTGCGGCCGAGCAGCGGGGCGAGCAGCAGCGCCGCCCAGCGGCCGCTGTCCAGCAGCGCCCAGAGTGCGGCGAACTTGAGCAGCAGCACGACCAGCAGGGTCGTCACCGCGATCGGCCCGCAGCACGGGTCCTTCATCAGCGCCAGGGTGCGCTGGCGGTCGCCATAGCCGCCGACCCAGGCGTCCGCCGTGTCGGCCAGGCCGTCGAGGTGCAGGCCGCCGCTGGCCAGCACCCACAGCGCCAGCAGCAGCGCGGCGGCCAGCGGCGCGGCGGTGTACGACAGCGCCCAGCCGGCCAGTGCCAGCAGCAGGCCGAGCAGCAGGCCGACCAGCGGGTAGCAGAGCAGCGAGCGGCCGAGCTGCTCGGGCTCGGGCCTCCCCGGCAGGCGGATGGGCAGGCGGGTGAGGAATTGCAGGGCGATCAGCAGGGGCAGCGGGATGTTCACGCGAGTCTTCCGGAGAGGGGGGGAGAAATGCGGGGCGCCACCATACTCTCCCGCGTCCCCGATGCCAAACGCCCCGCAATGGTGCGAGCGCACCAAGCCCGCGCCCCACCCGGCGGCAGCGCCCCCCGCGCCGGGGCCGCGCGCGCGCCTGCAGGCCGCGCCGGCCGCGCCTGCGGGCAAACTGGCACAACCTTCGCTAAGGGAAAGGGGCTACAGGAAATCCGTGCAGGAGCTACCCAGGGACTGGGTTCGCGGCACCACAATCTGCAAATGGCCGACTAGGGTTCCGGCCCGCGCAAACCAGGCGCGGGTGGCTGGTCCGAGAGTCGGCGACCTCCAGCGAGGTTACACGGCGGGACAAAAGCCCGGGAGATGACGCGACCAGCCGCTCGCCGGTATGCCGCGCGACTCCTGCCCGCCCAACCACCTTGGAGGTAACCCATGCGCAAGCCCCGTCTGTTCGCCGCCCTCGCCGCCAGCCTCGCCGCCGCCATCAGCTTCGGCGCCCAGGCCGCGCCGAAGCAGCACTTCAACGTCTGCTGGACCATCTACGCCGGCTGGATGCCGTGGGAGTACGGCGCCACCCAGGGCATCGTCGACAAGTGGGCGAAGAAGTACGGCATCGACATCGACGTGGTGCAGCTCAACGACTACGTCGAGTCGATCAACCAGTACACCGCCGGGCAGTTCGACGGCTGCGCGATGACCAACATGGACGCGCTGACCATCCCGGCCGCCGGCGGCGTCGACTCCACCGCGCTGATCGTCGGCGACTACTCCAACGGCAACGACGGCATCGTCATCAAGGGCGAGCGCAAGACCCTCGCCGACCTCAAGGGCACTCCGGTCAACCTGGTCGAGCTGTCGGTGTCGCACTACCTGCTGGCCCGCGGCCTGGAGCGCGCCGGCCTGAGCGAGAAGGACCTCAAGGTGGTCAACACCTCCGACGCCGACATGGTCGGCGCCTTCGCCAGCGACGAGGTCAAGGCGGTGAGCACCTGGAACCCGCTGCTGGCCGAGATCGCCGCCACGCCCAAGGTCAGCAAGGTGTTCGACTCCAGCCAGATCCCCGGCGAGATCATCGACCTGATGGTGGTCAACAGCGCCACCCTCCAGGACAACCCGGCGCTGGGCAAGGCGCTGACCGGCGCCTGGTACGAGATCCTCGCCACCATGGGCGCGCCGAGCGAGGCCGGCCAGGCCGCCCGCGAGCACATGGCCAAGGCCTCCGGCACCGACCTGGCCGGCTTCGAGGCGCAGCTCAAGACCACCCACATGTTCTACACCCCGCAGGACGCCCTGGCCTTCGCCACCAGCCCGCGCCTGGCGGAAACCATGCGCCGGGTGGCCGACTTCTCCTTCGCCCACGGCCTGCTCGGCGAAGGCGCGAAGAGCTCGGCTGCGGTCGGCATGAGCTTCGCCGGCGGCGAGAGCACCGGCAACCGCGACAACCTCAAGCTGCGCTTCGACCCGAGCTACATGCAGATGGCGGCGGACGGCCAGCTGTAAGTCTCCTGATCGTTCCCACGCTCCGCGTGGGAATGCAGCCCTAGACGCTCCGCGTCTCAGCCGGGACTCCCGCGCCGGACGCGGGAGCCATCCGACAGCGCGTCACACGAGGCCACTCCATGCGCCTGATCAACCAACATCCCGGCCGCAGCAGCCGCCTGCTGCTGGTGCTGCTGCCCTTCGCCCTGCTGCTGTTCGCCTACTTCACCGGCTCGGCGCAGCGCCTGGCGGAGAACCCCAACGACAAGCTGCTGCCCAGCGCCCACCAGATGAGCGAAGCGGTGGAGCGCCTGGCCTTCACCCCGGACAAGCGCAGCGGCGACTACCTGTTCTGGCAGGACAGCGCCGCCAGCCTCAAGCGCCTCGGCCTCGGCCTGGGCATCGCCGCGCTGGCCGGCCTGGTCCTCGGCATCACCGCCGGCAGCCTGCCGCTGCTCGGCGCGCCGCTCTCGCCCTTGCTCACCGTGCTGTCGATGGTGCCGCCGCTGGCGATCCTGCCGATCCTGTTCATCGTCTTCGGCCTCGGCGAGCTGGCCAAGGTGATGCTGATCGTCATCGGCATCACCCCGGTGCTGGCCCGCGACCTGGAGCAGCAGGCCCGGCAGATCCCCAGCGAGCTGCTGCTCAAGGCGCAGACCCTCGGCGCCAGCACCTGGACGCTGCTGCTGCGCGTGGTGCTGCCACAGCTGTTGCCGCGCCTGCTGATCGCCCTGCGCCTGGTGCTCGGCTCGGCCTGGCTGTTCCTGATCGCCGCCGAGGCCATCGCCAGCACCGACGGCCTGGGCTACCGCATCTTCCTGGTCCGCCGCTACCTGGCCATGGACGTGATCCTGCCCTACGTGGCGTGGATCACCCTGCTCGCCTGGGCGATGGACTTCGGCCTGCGCCAGCTCACCCGGCGGGCCTTCCCCTGGTATGAAGGAGCCAAGGCATGAGCGCAAAGCAAACCAAGACAGGCGCCTTTCTCGAAGCGAAGCACGTCTGGCAGGAATACGCCGACCAGGTGGTGCTGGAAAACCTCAACCTGAAGGTCGCCGAGGGCGAGTTCTGCACCCTGGTCGGCGCCTCCGGCTGCGGCAAGTCGACCTTCCTGCGCCTGCTGCTCGGCCAGGAGCGCCCCAGCCGCGGGCAGATCCTCCTCGACGGTGCGCCGCTGGCCGGCGAGCCGGACGCCAGCCGCGGCATCGTGTTCCAGCGCTACACGGTGTTCCCGCACCTCTCGGTGCTCGACAACGTCGCCCTCGGCCTGGAACTGCCGCGCGCGAAGTGGCTGGGCCGGCTGTTCGGCAGCGGCAAACGCCTTGCGCGGGAGGAAGCCGCCGAGATGCTGATAAAGGTCGGCCTCGGCCATGCGCTGGACAAGTACGCCAGCCAGCTGTCCGGCGGCATGCAGCAGCGCCTGGCCATCGCCCAGGCGCTGGTGATGAAGCCGCGCGTGCTGCTGCTCGACGAACCGTTCGGCGCCCTCGACCCGGGCATCCGCAAGGACATGCACGCCCTGCTGCTGGAGCTGTGGCGCGAGACCCGGCTGACCGTGTTCATGGTCACCCACGACCTGTCCGAGGGCTTCAGCCTCGGCACGCGCCTGCTGGTGTTCGACAAGGTGCGCCTCGACCCGCACGCGCCCAACGCCTACGGCGCGCGCATCACCTACGACATCCCGCTCAACGCCGACCGCCGCACCGCGCGCGCCGCCGTCGACGCCCTGCCCGCGCACATCGGCGCCGGGCTGCCATCCGCGCTGTAAAGGAGCTACCCCATGACCGCATCCCTGACCCTGCGCCCGACCCTGTACGAGGAACTCGTCCCCGGCGGCGGCCACACCTCCTTCGTGCTCAAACGCGGCCAGGTGCTGCGCATCACCGACCTCGAAGGCGGCGCCAACGTCAGCCTGCTGCTGCTCAACGCCGCCGAGAAGAGCGAACGGCTCAACCTGCCGGACACCCTCAAGTGCCAGCACACCGCCAAACTCACCGACGGCCACTGCCTGTACTCGGACATGGGCAGAATCCTCGCCGCCATCACCGCCGACACCTGCGGCTGGCACGACAGCTTCGGCGGCGTGCTCAACGCCGAGGAAGTGCAGGAAAAGTACGGCGCCGGCCGCTACCAGGAGCTGCGCAACGGCTTCTTCCGCAACGGCACCGACAACCTGCTGGTCGAGCTGGGCAAGTGGAACCTCAACCTGCAGGACCTGCTGATGACCCTCAACCTGTTCAGCAAGGTCACGGTGGACGACGACGGCGCCTTCGCCTTCGAGCCCGGCAACTCGCGCGCCGGCGACTACGTCGAGCTGTACGCGCCGATGGACACCCTGGTGGTGCTCACCGCCCTGCAGCACCCGCTGGACCCCAACCCGGTGTACTCGCCCAAGCCGGTGCAGCTCACCTGGCACCGGGTGGAGAGCGACGGCATCAGCGTGCTGTGCCGCACCTCGCGCCCGGAGAACGGCCGCGGCTTCCACAACACCGAACGTCTGTACATCTGAGGACCCGACATGAGCCTCGTCGCAAGCTCCCTGCATCCCGAAACCGCCGTGTTCCGCCACGTCATCCCGGCCGGCGAGCCCTACCTGTTCGAGGTCAAGGCCGGGCAGACCGTGCGCCTGCTCGACCTGGAGGGCAACCAGGCGGTGGACACCCTGTTCTTCAGCGCACGCAACCCGCGCGAGCGCTTCGACCCGCAGCGCACCCTGCGCCGGCAGAACAAGGTCTACCTGACCACCGGCACGGTGCTGTACTCCAACCTCGGCAATCCGCTGCTGACCATAGTCGCCGACACCTGCGGCCGTCACGACACCCTGGGCGGCGCCTGCGCGCAGGAGAGCAACACGGTTCGCTACGCCCTGGACAAGCGCTACATGCACAGCTGCCGCGACAACTTCCTGCGCGCCAGCCTCACCGACGGCCGCCTGGAGAAGCGCGACATCGGCGCCAACATCAACTTCTTCATGAACGTGCCGGTCACCCCGGAAGGCGGCCTGACCTTCGCCGACGGCATCTCCGCGCCGGGCAAGTACGTCGAGCTGAAGGCGCAGATGGACGTGATCGTGCTGATCTCCAACTGCCCGCAGCTCAACAACCCGTGCAACGGCTGGAACCCGACCCCGGCGGAGGTGCTGGTGTGGGATTGAGGGTGGATGACGCTACGCGGTCATCCACCCTACGCCACCCGCAGCAGCCGTAGGGCGTAGGGTGGAAAACCCGCAAAGCGGTTTTCCACCGACCCGCGACGCCCCAAGGCGGTGCAGCCGGTCGACCATGCCCAGCCATAGGGCAGCCACCCACCACGAAGGCCCGCGGAAAGCCGCCAAACCGGCGCTGGCCCGCAAATTGCTGGGTTGAGATCAACGTGCCTGACGGCACGCTCCCATACCAGCTCGCACCGAGCCTCCAACCACGGACGACCGTGGTGCAGAAGATTTCCGGCGGGACGACCCGCCACTGCATGGGGCCTCCTCCATGTTCGCCAAACTCCTGATCGCCAACCGCGGCGCCATCGCCTGCCGCATCCTGCGTACCCTGCGTGAACTGCGCGTAGGCGGCGTGGCCGTCTACTCCGAAGCCGACGCCGCCAGCCTGCATATCCAGCAGGCCGACGAAGCTTTCTCGCTGGGCGAAGGCCCGGCCTCTTCCACCTATCTGGTGGTCGACAAGATCCTCGCCGCCGCTAAACAACGCGGCGCCAACGCCATCCACCCCGGCTACGGCTTCCTCTCCGAGAACGCCGCGTTCGCCGAAGCCTGCGAGGCCGCCGGCATCGCCTTCGTCGGCCCGACGCCCGAACAGCTGCGGGTGTTCGGTCTCAAGCACACCGCCCGCGCGCTGGCCAAACAGCACGGCGTGCCGATGCTGGAAGGCACCGAACTGCTGGAAAACCTCGACGCCGCGCTCCAGGCCGGCGAGCAGGTCGGCTACCCGGTGATGCTGAAGAGCACCGCCGGCGGCGGCGGCATCGGCATGCGCGTGTGCCGCTCGGCCGCCGAGCTGTCCGACGCCTTCGAGGCGGTGCGCCGCCTGGGGCAGAACAACTTCAGCGACGCCGGGGTGTTCATCGAGAAGTACATCGAGCGCGCCCGCCACCTGGAAGTGCAGGTGTTCGGCGACGGCGCCGGCGAAGTGCTGGCCCTCGGCGTGCGCGACTGCTCGGTGCAGCGGCGCAACCAGAAGGTGCTGGAGGAAACCCCGGCGCCCAACCTGCCGGCCGGCATGGCCGAGGAACTGTGCGCCGCGGCGATCAAGCTGGCCAAGGCGGTCAACTACCGCAGCGCCGGCACCGTGGAGTTCGTCTACGACAGCGCGGACGAGC
>DASQBU010000161.1:0-6795 GCA_035635035.1 Pseudomonas sp. | reverse complement strand
CGCCTACGAGGGCGGCAAGGGCGGCAAGCCGGTCAAGGTGGCCGACCCGGGCGTGGCCGAGCTGCTCCGGCCGCTGGTGGGCGAGACGCGCGAGCTGTCCGACGAGGAGATCGTCGCTATCATGCTGCTGCCGCTGTGCCTGGAAACGGTGCGCTGCCTGGAGGAGGGCATAGTCGCGAGCGCCGCCGAGGCGGACATGGGCCTGGTCTACGGCATCGGCTTCCCGCCGTTCCGCGGCGGGGCGCTGCGCTACATCGACAGCCTCGGCCTGGCCGAATTCGTCGCCCTGGCCGACCGCCACGCCGACCTTGGCCCGCTGTACCAGCCGACCGCCGGGTTGCGCGAGCGGGCGGCCAGCGGTCGCAAGTTCTTCGGATGACTGCCCACGCATTGGAGCGAGAAAAACTATGAGCCTGAATCCGAGAGACGTGGTGATCGTCGACTTCGGTCGCACGCCGATGGGCCGCGCCAAGGGCGGCATGCACCGCCACACCCGCGCCGAGAACCTGTCGGCGCAGCTGATCACTAGGTTGCTGGCGCGCAATCCCAAGGTCGATCCGGCCGAGGTCGAGGACGTGATCTGGGGCTGCGTCAACCAGACCCTCGAGCAGGGCTGGAACATCGCGCGCATGGCCGCCCTGCTGACGCCGATCCCGCACACCGCCGGCGCACAGACCATCAGCCGCCTGTGCGGTTCGTCGATGAGCGCGCTGCACAGCGCCGCCCAGGCGATCCAGAGCGGCAACGGCGAGCTGTTCGTCATCGGCGGCGTCGAGCACATGGGCCACCTGCCGATGACCCATGGCGTCGATCCCAACCCGCAGCTGTCGCTGCACGCCGCCAAGGCCGCCGGCATGATGGGGCTGACCGCCGAGCTGCTGGGCAAGATGCACGGCATCACTCGCGAGGCGCAGGACGCCTTCGCCTGCCGCTCGCACCGCCTGGCCCACCAGGCCACCGTGGAGGGTCGCTTCAAGTCCGAGCTGATTCCCCTGGAGGGCCACGACGAGCACGGCTTCCTCAAGGTGTTCGACTACGACGAAACCATCCGCCCCGACACCACCCTCGAAGGGCTGGCCGCGCTCAAGCCGGTGTTCGATCCGAAGAGCGGCACGGTCACCGCCGGCAGCTCCTCGCAGATCACCGACGGCGCCTCGTGCATGATCGTGATGAGCGGTCAGCGCGCCCTCGATCTGGGCCTGCAGCCGCTGGCGCGGGTGCGCGCCATGGCGGTGGCCGGGGTCGATCCGTCGATCATGGGCTACGGCCCGGTGCCGGCGACGCGCAAGGCGTTGCAGCGCGCCGGCCTGAGCCTCGACGACATCGACTGCGTCGAGCTCAACGAGGCGTTCGCCGCCCAGGCGCTGCCGGTGCTCAAGGACCTCAAGTTGCTGGAGAAGATGGACGACAAGGTTAACCTCCACGGCGGCGCCATCGCCCTCGGCCACCCGTTCGGCTGCTCGGGGGCGCGGATTTCCGGCACCCTGCTCAGCGTGATGCAGCAACGCGGCGCGACCTTCGGTCTGGCCACCATGTGCATCGGTCTCGGCCAAGGTATCGCGACGGTGTTCGAGCGCGTCTGATCGTTCTGCCCGACGGCGACCGGGGCCGGGTGCCCCGGTTTTCGTCTGGGCATTTACGAACTCTGCGAGGTGAACATGACGCTGCAAACCGGACTTTACCGTCACTACAAGGGCCGCGAGTATCGCGTCTTCGGTCTGGCCCGGCATTCGGAGACCGAGGAGCCGCTGGTGGTCTACCAGGCGCTGTATGGCGATTTCGGCCTGTGGGTGCGGCCGCTGGCGATGTTCCTGGAAACCGTCGAGGTGGAAGGCGAGACCTTGCCGCGCTTCGCCCTGGTGCGCAGCGAAAGCGTCGAATTTCGCTACGCTGAGGACAAGCCGTCCCCGCCACGCGCTTGACCTCGTCGCGCTGGCCACTATATATAGCGGGCCTTATCAGGGTGCAGTTGCTATTTAAATGCATATTCTGCGCCGACGGCCCCTGCCGTTCATCTCGACCTCTCTTCAGGAACTTTCCGATTCATGGGCAAATCACTGGTCATCGTGGAATCCCCGGCCAAGGCCAAGACGATCAACAAGTACCTGGGCAACCAGTACGTGGTGAAGTCGAGCATCGGCCATATCCGTGACCTGCCCACCAGCGGTTCGGCCAGCAAGGAGCCGGCCAAGCGCGGCAAGTCGGCCGAGGCGCCGGCGCTGTCGCCCAAGGAGAAGGCCAAGCGCCAGCTGTTCGCCCGCATGGGCGTCGATCCTGAGCACGGCTGGCAGGCCCACTACGAGATCCTGCCCGGCAAGGAGAAGGTGGTCGAGGAGCTGCGCCGCCTGGCCAAGGATGCCGACACCATCTATCTCGCCACCGACTTGGACAGGGAAGGGGAGGCGATCGCCTGGCACCTGCGCGAGTCCATCGGCGGCGACGACAGCCGCTACAAGCGCGTGGTGTTCAACGAGATTACCAAGAAGGCCATCCAGGACGCCTTCGCCCAGCCCGGCGAGCTGGACATCAACCGGGTCAACGCCCAACAGGCGCGGCGCTTCCTCGACCGCGTGGTCGGCTACATGGTCTCGCCGCTGCTGTGGGCGAAGATCGCCCGCGGCCTGTCCGCCGGCCGCGTGCAGTCGGTGGCGGTGAAGCTGGTGGTCGAGCGCGAGCGCGAGATTCGCGCCTTCGTGCCGGAAGAGTACTGGGAGCTGCATGCCGACCTGGCCACCGCCAGCCAGGCCGCGGTGCGCTTCGAGGTGGCCCGCCACCTGGGCGAAGCCTTCAAGCCGCTCAACGAGGCCCAGGCGATGGCCGCCGTGGCCGCGCTCAAGGCCTCCGCCTTCCAGGTGGCCAAGCGCGAGGACAAGCCGACGTCGAGCAAGCCGTCGGCCCCGTTCATCACCTCCACCCTGCAGCAGGCGGCGAGCAACCGCCTGGGCTTCGGGGTGAAGAAGACCATGATGATGGCCCAGCGCCTCTACGAGGCCGGCTACATCACCTACATGCGTACCGACTCCACCAACCTCTCCGCCGACGCGCTGGAGATGGTGCGCGGCTTCATCGAGAGCGAGTTCGGCCAGCAGTACCTGCCGGCCAAGCCGAACTTCTACAGCAGCAAGGAAGGCGCCCAGGAAGCGCACGAGGCGATCCGCCCGTCCGACGTCAGGCTGCAACCGACCCAGCTCTCCGGCATGGAGCGCGACGCCGAGCGCCTGTACGAGCTGATCTGGCGCCAGTTCGTCGCCTGCCAGATGCCGCCGGCCGAATACCTGTCCACCAGCGTCACGGTCAAGGCCGGCGACTACGAGCTGCGCGCCAAGGGCCGCATCCTCAAGTTCGACGGCTTCACTCGCGTGCTGCCGCCGCAGAGCAAGCCCGGCGAGGACGACGTGCTGCCGGAGATGGCCAAGGGCGACAGCCTCGACCTGCTCAAGCTCGATCCGACCCAGCACTTCACCAAGCCGCCGGCGCGCTACTCGGAAGCCAGCCTGGTCAAGGAGATGGAGAAGCGCGGTATCGGCCGTCCGTCGACCTACGCGGCGATCATCTCCACCATCCAGGAGCGTGGCTACGTCACCCTGCACAACCGCCGCTTCTACGCCGAGAAGATCGGCGAGATCGTCACCGAGCGCCTGTCGGAGAGCTTCGCCGACCTGATGGACTACGGCTTCACCGCCGGCATGGAAGAGAACCTGGACGATGTGGCCCAGGGCGAGCGCGAGTGGAAGCACCTGCTCGACGAGTTCTACGGTGGCTTCCGCAGGAAGCTCGAAGTGGCGGAGGCCGGCGACGGTGGCATGCGCGCCAACCTGCCGACTCTGACCGACATTCCGTGCAAGGAGTGCGGCCGGCCGATGACCATCCGCACCGCCTCCACCGGCGTGTTCCTCGGCTGCTCCGGCTACGCGCTGCCGCCCAAGGAGCGCTGCAAGGCCACGGTCAACCTGATCCCCGGCGACGAGATCGCCGCCGACGACGAGGGCGAGTCCGAGTCGCGCGTGCTGCGCGGCAAGCGCCGCTGCGCCAAGTGCGGCACGGCGATGGACGCCTACCTGCTGGACGAGCAGCACAAGCTGCACATCTGCGGCAACAACCCGGACTGCTCGGGCTACGAGATCGAGGAAGGCCAGTACCGCATCAAGGGCTACGAGGGGCCGAGCCTGGAGTGCGACAAGTGCGGCAGCGAGATGCAGCTCAAGACCGGCCGCTTCGGCAAGTTCTTCGGCTGCACCAACCCGAGCTGCAAGAACACCCGCAAGCTGCTCAAGAACGGCGAGGCGGCGCCGCCGAAGATCGACCCGATCAAGATGCCTGAGCTGCGCTGCGCCAAGGTCGACGACGTCTACGTGCTGCGCGACGGCGCGTCGGGGCTGTTCCTCGCCGCCAGCCAGTTCCCGAAGAACCGCGAGACCCGCGCGCCGCTGGTCAGCGAGCTGATCCCGCACAAGGACGAGCTGGACGCCAAGTACCACTACCTGCTGAGCGCGCCGCAGCAGGACCCGGACGGCCGCCCGGCGGTGATCCGCTTCAGCCGCAAGACCAAGGAGCAGTACGTGCAGAGCGAGGTGGACGGCAAACCGAGCGGCTGGCGCGCGTTCTTCGCCGACGGCCAGTGGCAGGTGGAAGACAAGCGCTGAGGCCCGCGCGGGGCTGAGTGCAGGGAACCGGCCGGTGCGTGCAGACGCCCGGCCGGTTCTGCTTCAGGGTGAGCGGCGCAGCGTATACTGGGCGCTCTGTCGAGGAGTCCGTCATGGCCAACGAGTTGTATACCCGCACCAACCAGAAACTCTACTTCGCCGGACTGGCCCTGGATGCCTGGCGCGCGGCCGCGGCGGCGCAGGCGCTGAATGCGCAGACGCAGATCCAGGCCGCCCGCGAAGGCGCGCTGTTCCACCTGTACGGTGCCGTGCTGGGCCTCTGCCACGAGATCGCCGGCTACTATCGCCTGCCCCAGGCAGGGCTGCCGCAGGTCGAGCAGCTGCTGACCCGCGAGGTGCTGGCGGCGGCGCCCAGTCCGGAGCTGGCCGAGCTGGTCGAGCTGGCGCAGGAGCGCCAGAGCTGGCTGGGGCTACTGCTGGCCGCCTACCACCAGCTGTTCGAGCCGCCGCGCGAGGAGAAGCGCGCCAAGGTCGATCCGGCGCTGATCGTCGCGGTGAACGTGGGGGACAAGGAGGAAAAGGCCGAGCTGGGCCTGGATAGTCTGGTCGACTGGCAGCTGCGCATCCGGCAACTGGCCGCGCGGTTCCGCGAAGGGATGAGCGAGTGGTGAGTGCCGCCAGCCGACGCGTGGCAAGCTGATGCACGCGCCGCGCTAGGGTGTGACGCGCGGCGCTGCTACAATGCCGGCCCTTTTCGCGGAGACGCCACCCCATGCCGACATCCTTCCTGGAAATCGTGGAATTGCCCGATGGCCGCATCGTCCTGCGTCGCGGTGACGACGAGGAGGCCTTGGTGACTCTCGAGTTTTCCGAGGATGCCAAGGCCTTCCTGCAGGGCCAGCATGTCGAGGTCGCCAAGGCCATGTTCAACCTCGGTGTGCAGATGGCCGGCAGTCTGGCCGACGGTGACTACGAGCACGAGTACAGCGACGAGCCGCGCGTGCTGCACTGAGGGGGCGTTCGCCCCCGGGTTCCTTCCGTCCGCGGCGGCCGCTGCGGACACCTGCAATGCTCAGCGGCGAATGACGCCGACACTCAGTCCCTCGATGACGAACTCCTGATCTGGAGCGTCCAGGTCGATCACGATCGGCGCGAACTCCGGGTTCTCCGCCAGCAGTTGCACGCGCTTGCCGCGGCGTTGGAAGCGCTTCACCGTCACCTCATCGCCGATCCGCGCCACCACGATCTGCCCGTTGCTGGCTTCGCGGCAGGCGTGCACGGCGAGCAGGTCGCCGTCGAGGATGCCGACGTCCTTCATGCTCATGCCGTGCACCCGCAGCAGGAAGTCGGCGCGCGGGTGGAAGAATTCCGGGCTGATCCGGCAGCTGTCCTCGATATGTTGCGCGGCGAGGATCGGCGCGCCGGCGGCGACCCGGCCGATGATCGGCAGCTCGTGCTCGTTGGCCGCCGGCTCGGCGTCGGGGATGCGGATGCCGCGCGAGGCGCCGGGGATCATCTCGATGGCGCCCTTGCGGGCCAGGGCGCGCAGATGCTCCTCGGCCGCATTCGGCGAGCGGAAGCCCAGCTCCTGGGCGATTTCGGCCCGGGTCGGCGGGTAGCCGTGGATCTCCAGCCAGTTCTTGATGAAGGCCAGGATCTCGCCTTGGCGCGGGGTCAGTTTCTGCATGGGGCGGGCTCTGTCTTTTTATCCAGTATCTGGAAGTATATACAGGGCGGCGGCGCGGGAAAACTCTTTGTCCGCGGGGTGGTTTTCCGCGCGCTAGCAGGGTGGCGTTTCCTTGGCCATACTTCCAAAGTAGGTGTTTGCGACCTGCACCGAAAATTCCTGGCTGGCGGAGTGGTCATGGCTCGATCGGAAACAGTGGAACGGATTCTTGATGCGGCTCAGCAGCTGTTCGCCGAGAGGGGCTTCACTGAAACCTCGTTGCGCATGATCACCGCCAGGGCGGGGGTCAATCTGGCCGCGGTGAACTATCACTTCGGCTCCAAGGAAGCCCTGATCCAGGCGGTGTTCGTACGTTTCCTCGGGCCGTTCTGTCAGGGCCTCGAGCGCGAGCTGGACCAGCGTCGGGGGCAGGATGCCACGCTGGAGGAACTCCTTGAGTTGCTGGTGGCGCAGGCGTTCGCGGTGGCCCGGGATATCGGCAGCGACCTGACGGTGTTCATGCGC
>DASQBU010000160.1:0-3841 GCA_035635035.1 Pseudomonas sp. | reverse complement strand
GCGGCCTGCACGCCCCAGCCGCCGACGTAGCTGAACAGGTCGAGCACGCGCTTGCCCTTGACGTAGGGCGCCAGGCGCGCGCGGTTCAGGCGGTGGTCGAAGAACCAGCCGGTCTTCTGCCCGCCCTGCACCGGCGCCTCGTACTTCACGCCGTTCTCTTCCAGCGCCACCCACTCCGGCACCTCGCCGACGGCGGTGGCGACGTAGCGTTCCAGGCCCTCGGCGTCGCGGGCGCTGGAGTCGTTCTTGAACAGGATGCCGGCCGGCTTGAGCACCTGCACCAGGGCCTCGACCACGGCGTCCTTGTGGCGCTCCATGGTCGCCGAGGCCAGCTGTACCACCAGATGGTCGCCGAAGCGGTCGACCACCAGGCCGGGCAGCAGGTCGGAGTCGCCGTACACCAGGCGGTAGCAGGGCGCGTCGAACAGCCGCTCGCGCAGGCTCAGCGCCACGTTGATGCGGTGCACCAGCAGGGATTTGTCCAGCGGGTGCTTGACGTCGCGGGAGATCAGCCGCGCGCAGATCAGGTTCTGCGGGCTGAGCGCGACTATGCCCAGCGGCTTGCCGTTGCTCATCTCGAGGATGGCCTGGTCGCCGGGCTGGAACAGCGACAGCGGGGTGGCCGCCACATCCACCTCGTTGCTGTAGACCCACAGGTGGCCGGCGCGCAGGCGGCGCTCGGCGTTGGCTTTCAGTCGCAGGCTGGGCAGGGTCATGGCGGCTCTCTCGCAAAAAGCGCCGAGTATAACGGAAGGCCCGGCGGCCGGCTCAGGCGGCGACCGAGCGGCTCGCCTGCGGCGACTCGGCGGTGCGGAAGGTCGCCACCAGGCCCTGCAGTTCGCTGGCCTGTTCCTCGAGGGCGGCGGCGGCCGACTGCGACTGGCCGACCAGCGCGGCGTTCTGCCGGGTGGCGTCGTCGAGCTGGCCGAGGGCGCTCTCGATCTGCTCGAAGCCGCCGCGCTGCTCGCGGCTGGCGCCGGCGATCTGCTGCATCAGCGCGGCCAGCTGGCCGATGGCCTCCACCGTGGCGCGGATGGTCTCGCCGCTGTGCGCCGCCTGTTCGGCGCCCTCGGCGATCTGCCGGCCGATGCTCTCGATCAGCGTGCGGATCTCGCTGGCCGAGGCGGCGCTGCGGTTGGCCAGGGTGCGCACCTCGGCGGCGACCACGGCGAAGCCGCGGCCGTGCTCGCCGGCGCGGGCGGCCTCGACCGAGGCGTTGAGGGCGAGGATGTTGGTCTGGAAGGCGATGGAGTCGATCACCCCGATGATGTCGTCGATCTGCCGCGAGCTGGCGGACAGGTCGCGCATCAGCGCGACGTTGCGCTCGGCGCTGGCGCCGCCGCTCTGCACCGCGCGGGCGGCGTCCTGCGCCAGGCGGCTGGCCTGCTCGGTGGCGTCGCTGGTCTGCCGCGCGCTGGCGGCGATCTGTTCGAGGCTGGCGCCGGTCTGCTGCAGGGCGGCGACCTGCTCGTCGGTGCGCCGCGCCAGGTCCTGGCTGCCGAGCAGCACCTCGTGGGCGCCGCCGAGCACCTGGGTGCTGCTGGCGCGCAGCGCGCCGACCAGCGCGGCCAGCTTGCGGTTGGTCTCATCCATGGCGTTGAGCAGCTGGCCGGTCTCGTCGTACTCGGCGGCGGCGAGCTGCTGGGTGAGGTCGCCATCGGCCAGCCGGCGGGTGGCGTCGAGGGCGCGGCGCAGCGGCACGCCGATGCTGCGGGTGATGTACAGCGCCTTGGGCACGGCGATCAGCAGGGCCAGGGCGGCGAAGCCGAGCAGGCCGAGCAGCGCCTGGCGGTAGCGGGCGTCGACCTGGCGCTCGGCCTGTTCCAGCTGCTCGGCGGCGAGGCGGTCGATGCCCGCTGCGGCTTCGTCAAGACGGTAGACCGCCTCCTTGGAGCGGCCCATGGCCTGGTTGGCGGTGGCGCTGTTGGTCAGCGCGCCGCTGTCGATCTGCCGGTACACCTCGCCGAGGCCGCCGGCGTACTCCTCCAGCGCCGTGTCAGCGGTGCGGTACAGCTCGCGCAGCTGGCCGCCGGCGCTTCGCTCCGCGCCCTGCTGCAGCAGTTCGGCGAGGGCCTGCCGGTTGGCGTCCCAGCGCTGCTTGTAGGATTGGCGTTTGGCGCCGTCGGCGAGGTTGATGATGATGTCCTTCTCGAAGCGGCGCGCTTCCAAGGCCAGGCCCTTCACCTGGGCCGCGGCGTGGCCGAGGCTGGCGTCGCGCCTGAGGGCGTGGGCGGTGTCGCGCAGGCCGGCGAGGCCGTAGAGGCCGACGGCGGTGGCGGCGATCAGCAGCAGCACCGTGCTGCCGAAGGCGATGCCCAGGCGGGTGGCGATGGTCTGGCGGGCTAACATCGGGAATCCTTTCTGCTTTTGCTGGAGTTGAGACGTTTTCCTATATCGGCCCGGTAATAACGAAGCTGAAGCTCTAGCATGCGGGTTTGGCGCATTTTTGCGGTCTGCGTGGCGGCGTCGATCCTGCTATGGTGGCGCCCCCCTGTTTTGCCCGTGTCCGCCGCCATGCCCGAACTGCCCGAAGTCGAAACCACCCGCCGCGGCATCGCCCCGCACCTGGAAGGCCACCGGGTGACCCGGGTGATCGTCCGCGAGCGCCGCCTGCGCTGGCCGATCCCCGAGGACCTCGACGTGCGCCTGTCCGGCCAGCGCATCGAGCGGGTCGAGCGGCGCGCCAAATACCTGCTGATCGAGGCCGAGTGCGGCACGCTGATCGGCCACCTGGGCATGTCCGGCAGCCTGCGCCTGATCGAGGCCGGCCTGCCGGCGGCCAAGCACGAGCACGTCGACATCGAGCTGGATTCCGGCCTGGCGCTGCGCTACACCGACCCGCGGCGCTTCGGCGCGCTGCTGTGGAGCCAGGATCCGCTCAACCATGAGCTGCTGCGCAAGCTGGGCCCGGAACCGCTCGGCGCGGAGTTCGACGGCGAGCGGCTGTACGCGCTGTCGCGCGGCAAGAAGCTGGCGGTCAAGCCGTTCATCATGGACAACGCGGTGGTGGTCGGCGTCGGCAACATCTACGCCACTGAGGCGCTGTTCGCCGCCGGCATCGACCCGCGCCGCGAGGCCGGCTCGATCTCGCGGGCGCGCTACCAGCGGCTGGCCGAGGAGATCCGCCGCATCCTCGCCCAGGCCATCGACTGCGGCGGCACCACCCTGCGCGACTTCGTCGGTGGCGACGGCAAGCCCGGTTACTTCCAGCAGGAGCTGTTCGTCTACGGCCGCGGCGGCGAGTTCTGCAAGGTCTGCGGCAGCACCCTGCGCGAGGTCAAGCTGGGCCAGCGCGCCAGCGTGTACTGTCCGCGCTGCCAGCGCTGAGCGGAGGGCAGGCGCGGTCGTGGCGGTTGACGGCGTTCACGCTGGCACTTGGCGAATGGCTGTTATAGTTGTTTCTACGTGCAACGCGGCAAAAGGACCCTGCGCATGAATCTGTTCCGCTCCACCGCTCTCGGCCTGATCCTGACCACCGGCCTGGCCTCCCTTCCGCTGTCCGCGTCTGCCTCCCAGGACAACGCCAGCGGCGACCCGGGCTACACCCTGGAAGCTCCGCCGGCTTATGCCATGGTCGGCGACCTGCTGGTCGCCCGGCCGTTGCTGATCGCTGGCACTATCATCGGCACCGCAGTGTTCATCGTCAGCCTGCCGTTCTCGGCGCTGGGCGGCAACGTCAAGGAGTCCGCGGACGCGCTGGTGGGCGGGCCGGGGCGCGAGGCCTTTGCCCGCTGCCTGGGCTGCAGCAGCTCGGCGAAGCCGCACGGTCAGGCCCAGCAGGATTCGCAAGGCCAGTACTGAGTCCCGCAAGGGGCGTCCGTCCGGGCGCCCTTCTTTCCTC
>DASQBU010000159.1:0-11805 GCA_035635035.1 Pseudomonas sp. | reverse complement strand
CTGGTGCGCGACCATGCCGGGGTGGCCGAGTTGGCCAAGGCGATGAGCTTCCTGATCCGCGACATCCAGCAGGGCTGAGGCGCGGAGCCACGTTCAGCAGACCCGCAAACGACAACCCCGCCAATCGGCGGGGTTGTCGTTTCTGCGGCGGACGTGCGCGGCGCTTACAGCAGCAGCGAACGGATCTCCGCCAGCAGGTCGGCCAGACGGCGGGTGAAGCGGGCCGCGGCGGCGCCGTTGATCACGCGGTGATCGTAGGACAGCGACAGCGGCAGCATCAGCCGGGGCTGGAAGGCCTTGCCGTCCCACACCGGCTGCATGCTCGCCTTGGACACGCCGAGGATCGCCACCTCGGGCGCGTTGACGATCGGCGTGAAGCCGGTGCCGCCGATGTGGCCGAGGCTGGAGATGGTGAAGCAGGCGCCCTGCATGTCGTCGGCCGACAGCTTCTTGGTGCGCGCCTTCTCCGCCAGCTCGGCGGCCTCGGCGGCCAGCTGCAGCAGGCTCTTCTGGTCGACGTTGCGGATCACCGGTACCAGCAGGCCGTCCGGGGTGTCCACGGCGAAGCCGATGTGCACGTACTTCTTGCGGATCAGCGCCTTGCCGCTGGGGGCTAGCGAGCTGTTGAAGTCCGGCAGCTCGCGCAGCACGTGGGCACAGGCCTTGAGCAGGAACGGCAGCACGGTCAGCTTGACGCCGGCCTTCTCGGCCACCGCCTTCTGCGCATTGCGGAAGGTTTCCAGCTCGCTGATGTCGGCCGACTCGAACTGGGTGACGTGCGGCACGTTGAGCCAGCTGCGGTGCAGGTTGGCGGCGCCGATCTGCATCAGGCGGGTCATCGCCACTTCCTCGACCTCGCCGAACTTGGCGAAGTCGACCACCGGGATCGGCGGGATGCCGGCGCCGCCGCCGACGGCGGCTTCCGGCGCGGCCTTGGCCTTGTGCATCATCGCCTTGACGTAGGCCTGCACGTCTTCCTTGAGCACCCGGCCCTTGGGACCGCTGGCCGGCACGTCGGCCAGTTCCACGCCGAACTCGCGGGCCAGCATGCGCACTGCCGGTCCGGCGTGCACCTTGCTGCCGTCGCGGGTCGGTGCGCCGACCGGAGCCGGCACCTTGGCCGGCTCGGCGGCACTCGGCGCGGCCGCGGCAGGGGCTGCCGCCGGAGCTGCCGCCGCGGCGGGCGCCACGGGGGCGGCGACCGGTGCGGCGCCCGCCACGCGCAGGGTGAGGATCAGGTCGCCGGTGCCGACCTCGTCGTTCAGCTTGACCGCCACGCTGTCGACGGTGCCGGCCTGCGGGCAGGGGATCTCCATGCTCGCCTTGTCCGACTCCAGCACCAGCAGCGACTGGTCGGCGACCAGCACGTCGCCGGCCTTGACCAGCAGCTCGATGATGCGGGCCTTGCCGGACGAGCCGATGTCCGGCACGTGGATCGGTTGCAGGCTCTCGCCAGCGGGGGCGGCCGGAGCCGCTACAGCAGGGGCAGGCTCGGCGGCCGCCACCGGGGCAGCCGGAGCGGCGGGGGCTTCGGCAGCGGCCGGTGCCGCAGCGGCGCCCTCGGCTTCCAGCTCGAGCAGCTCGTCGCCGGTCTTCAGCTTGTCGCCCAGCTTGACCTTCAGGCTCTTGATCACCCCGGCCTTGGGCGCGGGGATCTCCATGCTGGCCTTGTCGGACTCCAGGGTTAGCAGGCTCTGGTCGGCCTCGATGCGGTCGCCAATCTTGACCAGCAGCTCGATCACCTCGCCTTCGCCGCTGCCGATGTCGGGTACGCGAATCAGTTCACTCATGGCTCGCTCCTCAGCAGTCCAGCGGGTTGGCTTTGTTGGTGTCGATGCCGAACTTGGCGATGGCCTCGGCGATCACGGTGCGCTCGATCTCGCCGCGGTCGGCCAGGGCCTCCAGCGCGGTGAGCACCACCCAGTAGCGGTCCACCTCGAAGAAGTGGCGCAGCTTCCTGCGGCTGTCGCTGCGGCCGAAGCCGTCGGTGCCGAGCACCTTGTATTCCTTGACCGGCACCCACTGGCGGATCTGGTCGGCGAACAGCTTCATGTAGTCGGTGGAGGCGACCACCGGGCCCTTGCGGCCGGACAGGCACTGCTCGACGTAGGTCGTCTGCGGCTTCTGCTCCGGGTGCAGGCGGTTGTGGCGTTCCACGGCCAGGCCTTCGCGGCGCAGTTCGTTGAAGCTGGTGACGCTCCACACGTCGGCGCCGATGTTGTACTCCTCGCGGAGGATCTTCGCCGCTTCGCGCACCTCGCGCAGGATGGTGCCGGAGCCCATCAGCTGCACGTGGCAGGCGGCGTCGCGCTTGTCTTCCTCGAGCAGGTACATGCCCTTGATGATGCCTTCCTCGGCCCCCTCCGGCATGGCCGGCTGGGCGTAGGCCTCGTTCATCGCGGTCAGGTAGAAGAACACGTTCTGCTGTTCTTCGGTCATCTGGCGGATGCCTTCGCGGATGATCACCGCCATCTCGTAGGCATAGGTCGGGTCGTAGCTGCGGCAGTTGGGGATGGTCGCGGCGAGGATGTGGCTGTGGCCGTCCTCGTGCTGCAGGCCCTCGCCGTTGAGGGTGGTGCGCCCGGCGGTGCCGCCGATCAGGAAGCCGCGCGCGCGGCTGTCGCCGGCCGCCCAGGCCAGGTCGCCGATGCGCTGGAAGCCGAACATCGAATAGAAGATGTAGAACGGCAGCATCGGCTGGTTGTGGGTGCTGTAGGAGGTGGCGGCGGCGATCCAGCTGGACATCGCGCCGGCTTCGTTGATGCCTTCCTCGAGGATCTGGCCCTTCTTGTCCTCGCGGTAGAACATCACCTGGTCCTTGTCCACCGGCTGGTACAGCTGGCCGACCGAGGAGTAGATGCCGAGCTGGCGGAACATGCCTTCCATGCCGAAGGTGCGCGCCTCGTCCGGGATGATCGGCACGATGCGCGAGCCGAGATCCTTGTCCTTGACCAGCTGCGAGAGGATGCGCACGAAGGCCATGGTGGTGGAGATCTCGCGGTCGCCGGTGCCGTCGAGGATCGCCTTGAGGGTCTCCAGCGGCGGGGTCGGGATGCTGAAGCTGCGGCTGCGACGCTGCGGCACGAAGCCGCCGAGCTTCTCGCGGACCTTCAGCAGGTACTTGATTTCCGGGCTGTCCGGCTCCGGCTTGTAGAATGGCAGCTCTTCCAGCTGGTCGTCGGGCACCGGGATGCCGAAGTAGTCGCGGAACGCCTTGAGGCTTTCCAGGTCGACCTTCTTGACGTTGTGGGCGATGTTCTGTGCCTGGCCGGAGCCGACGCCGTAGCCCTTGATGGTCTTGGCCAGCACCACGGTCGGCTGGCCCTTGTGGTTGACCGCCTGGTGATAGGCCGCGTAGACCTTGAACGGGTCGTGGCCGCCACGGTTGAGCGCCCAGATCTCCTCGTCGGACATGTCCTTGACCATCTCCAGCAGCTCCGGGCGGGCACCGAAGAAGTGCTCGCGGACGAACGCGCCGTTGTTGGCCTTGTAGTTCTGGTACTCGCCGTCGACCACCTCGTCCATGCGCTTCTGCAGCAGGCCGTGGGTGTCCTTGGCGAACAGCGGGTCCCACATGCGGCCCCAGATCACCTTGACCACGTTCCAGTCGGCGCCGCGGAACACGCCTTCGAGTTCCTGGATGATCTTGCCGTTGCCGCGCACCGGGCCGTCGAGGCGCTGCAGGTTGCAGTTGACCACGAAGATCAGGTTGTCGAGCTTCTCGCGGCCGGCCAGGGCGATGGCGCCGAGGGATTCCGGCTCGTCGGTCTCGCCGTCGCCGAGGAAGCACCAGACCTTCTGCTTGCCGGCGGGGATGAAGCCGCGGTGCTCCAGGTACTTCATGAAGCGCGCCTGGTAGATCGCCTGGATCGGGCCGAGGCCCATCGACACGGTGGGGAACTGCCAGAAGTCCGGCATCAGCCACGGGTGCGGATAGGAGGACAGGCCCTGGCCGTCCACCTCCTGGCGGAAGTTGTTCAGCTGGTCTTCGCTGATGCGGCCTTCGAGGAAGGCGCGGGCGTAGACACCGGGGGAGGCGTGGCCCTGGAAGAACACCAGGTCGCCGCCGTGTTCTTCGGTCGGGGCCTGGAAGAAGTAGTTGAAGCCGACATCGTAGAGGGTCGCGCTGGAGGCGAAGGTGGAGATGTGGCCGCCGAGGTCCGGGTCCTTCTTGTTCGCCCGCATCACCGTGGCCAGGGCGTTCCAGCGCACCAGCGAGCGGATCCGCCGCTCCATGAACAGGTCGCCCGGCATGCGTGCCTCGTGGGTCACCGGGATGGTGTTGCGGTACGGAGTGGTGATGGCGTAAGGCAGCTGGGTGCCGGTGCGCGAGGCCTGCTCGCTCATGCGCGTCAGCAGGTAGTGGGCGCGGTTTTCACCTTCACGATCGAGGACGGACTCCAGGGCGTCCAGCCATTCCTGGGTTTCGACGGGATCGAGGTCTTGCATGGCTTGCTCCAGGGCGGAAAGGCTTCCAGAATCGGTTGCCGGATAGAGCGGCCGGGCTTGTGGGCGGCCGCTGCGATGTTGTGTTGGACGGGGTGTCGCTGTTGCAGCGAACCCCTTGGGCCGGGGGTCACCCGGCTGCCTTTGTAGTTTTACTACATGTCTGTGGCAAATGCAGCTCCCCCCGACAAAAGTGGGTAGCAAAACTACAGCTTGCCTCGACGACGACGGCCAAGGCGCCGCTAAGGATTGATCATGAGCCTTCCCTCCCTGACTGCCCTGCCCACCGAGCTGCACGCGCTGGTCGCGCACGGCCGCGACGCCCTGCGCGCGGCCCTCGACGACGCGGGCCGGGCTGCCCTGGGCGCCTGGCCGCAGGAGCGGCAGGCGGCGCTGGAGCGCGCGCTGGGCGCCAGCGACTTCGTCGCCGAGCAGGCCGCCCGCGAGCCGCAGATGCTCCTCGAGCTGGCCGCCAGCGGCGAGCTGGAGCGCAGCCTGGCGGCGGGCGAGCTGCGCGCGCAGCTGGCCGCGGCGCTGGACGGCTGCGACAGCGAGGACGAGCTGGCCCGCCGCCTGCGCCGCTACCGCAACCGCCAGCAGAGCCGGATCATCTGGCGCGACGTCAACCGCCTGGCCGACCTGGCCGAGACCTGCGGCGATCTCTCCGCGCTGGCCGACGCCAGCATCGACCTGGCCTACCACTGGCTGTACGAGCGGCAGTGCGCGCAGTCCGGCACGCCGGTCGGCGCGCGCAGCGGCGAGGCGCAGCACCTGGTGATCCTCGGCATGGGCAAGCTCGGCGCCTTCGAGCTGAACCTGTCCTCGGACATCGACCTGATCTTCGCCTACCCGGAGGGCGGCGAGACCGAGGGCGCGCGGCGCTCGCTGGACAACCAGGAATTCTTCACCCGCGTCGGCCAGAAGCTGATCAAGGCGCTCGACGCGGTCACCGCCGACGGCTTCGTGTTCCGCGTCGACATGCGCCTGCGCCCCTACGGCTCCAGCGGCCCGCTGGTGTACAGCTTCAACGCCATGGAGCAGTACTACCAGGACCAGGGCCGCGACTGGGAGCGCTACGCGATGATCAAGGCGCGCGTGGTGGCCGGCGACCAGGTCGCCGGGGCGCGCCTGCAGCAGATGCTGCGGCCGTTCGTCTACCGCCGCTACCTGGACTTCTCGGCCATCGAGGCGCTGCGCACCATGAAGCAGCTGATCCAGCAGGAGGTGCGGCGCAAGGGCATGACCGAGAACATCAAGCTCGGCGCCGGCGGCATCCGCGAGGTGGAGTTCATCGCCCAGGCCTTCCAGCTGATCCACGGCGGCCGCGACCTCAGCCTGCAGCAGCGCCCGCTGCTCAAGGTGCTGGCCACCCTGGCCGGGCAGGGCTACCTGCCGCCGGCGGTGGTCGACGAGCTGCGCGATGGCTACTGCTTCCTGCGCTACCTGGAGCACGCCCTGCAGGCCATCGCCGACCGCCAGACGCAGATGCTCCCCGACGGCGAGCAGGAGCGCGCGCGGGTCGCCTTCATCATGGGCTTCCCCGACTGGAACGCGTTGCTCGATCGCCTGGCGCAGTGGCGCGCGCGCATCGACTACCACTTCCGCCAGGTGATCGCCGATCCCGACGACGAGGCCGGCGCCAACCAGGCCGAGTTCGGCGACGAGTGGCTGCCGCTATGGCAGAACGCCCTCGAGTCGGAGGCGGCGGCGCGCCAGCTGCAGGAGGCCGGCTTCGCCGACGGCGCCGCCGCCTGGCAGCGCATCGAGGGCCTGCAGCACGCCTCCGCGGTGCGCGCCATGCAGCGCCTCGGTCGCGAGCGGCTGGACGCCTTCATGCCGCGCCTGCTGGCGGCGATGGTCGCCCACGGCAGCCCCGACCTGGTCCTCGAGCGGGTGTTGCCGCTGATCGAGGCGGTGGCGCGGCGCTCCGCCTACCTGGTGCTGCTCACCGAGAACCCCGGCGCCCTGGAGCGCCTGCTGACCCTGTGCGCGGCCAGCCCGTGGGTCGCCGAGCAGATGGCGCGCTTCCCGCTGCTGCTCGACGAGTTGCTCAACGAGGCGCGCCTGTACAGCCCGCCGGGCAAGGACGAACTGGCCGCCGAGCTGCGCGAGCGCCTGACCCGCATCCCCGAGGACGACCTCGAACAGCAGATGGAGGCGCTGCGCCACTTCAAGCTGGCCCACGGCCTGCGCGTGGCCGCCTCGGAGATCGCCGGCAGCCTGCCGCTGATGAAGGTCTCCGACTACCTGACCTGGCTGGCCGAGGCGATCCTCGACCAGGTGCTGCAGCTGGCCTGGCGCCAGGTCGGCCAGCGCTACGGCTACCCCAAGCATGCCGACGACAGCGTGGCCGGCGAGCCGGAGTTCGTCATCGTCGGCTACGGCAAGGTCGGCGGCATCGAGCTGGGGCACAGCTCCGACCTCGACCTGGTGTTCATCCACAACGGCGACCAGCAGTGCGAGACCGACGGCGCCAAGCCGATCGACAGCGCGCAGTTCTACACCCGCCTGGGCCAGCGCATCATCCACCTGCTGACCACCCAGACCGCCTCCGGCGCGCTCTACGAGGTGGACATGCGTCTGCGCCCGTCCGGCGCGGCCGGCCTGCTGGCCAGTTCGCTGAGCGCCTTCGAGCGCTACCAGGAGAACGAGGCCTGGACCTGGGAGCACCAGGCGCTGGTGCGCGCCCGCGTGCTGGTTGGCTCCGCCGAGCTGGGCGCGCGCTTCGAGGCGATCCGCGCCCAGGTGCTCGGCCGCGCGCGCGATGAGTCAGCGCTGCGCGCCGAGGTCGGCGAAATGCGCGCCAAGATGCGCGACAACCTGGGTACCAAGGCCACCCTCGGCGGCACCGCTGCAGAGGCGTTCGACGCCACGGCGACCTTCAGTCTCAAGCACGATGCCGGTGGTATCGTCGATATCGAATTTATGGTGCAATATGCCGTTCTCGCCTGGTCGCGGCAGCACCCTGATCTGCTGCGTTTCACCGACAACATCCGCATTCTGGAAGGGCTGGAGCGGGCTGGCCTGATCGCGAGCTCCGACGTCCGACTCCTGCAGGAGGCCTACAAGGCCTATCGCGCAGCCGCCCACCGCCTGGCGTTGCAGAAACAGCCCGGGCAGGTCAGTGGCGATCACTTCCACGAGGAACGCCGCGGCGTGATGCGGATCTGGCGCGAGCTGGGGCTGGCCTGAGCCGCCCCTAGGCAAACCGAATTCTTGTTAGGAGCTGGCAAATTATGTCGATGGCCGATCGTGATGGCGTGATCTGGTATGACGGTGAACTGGTGCAGTGGCGCAACGCGACCACCCACGTGCTGACCCACAGCCTGCACTATGGCATGGGCGTGTTCGAGGGCGTGCGCGCCTACAACACCCCGCAGGGCACCGCGATCTTCCGCCTGCAGGCGCACACCGACCGTCTGTTCGATTCCGCCCACATCATGGGCATGAAGATCCCCTACACCAAGGACGAGATCAACGAAGCGACCAAGGCGGCCGTGCGCGAGAACGGCCTGGAAAGCGCCTACATCCGCCCGCTGGCCTTCTACGGCTCCGAAGGCATGGGTATCCGCGCCGACAACCTGAAGGTGCACGTGATCGTCGCCGCCTGGCACTGGGGCGCCTACATGGGCGACGAGGCCCTGGAGCGCGGCATCAAGATCCGCACCAGCTCGTTCACCCGCCACCACGTCAACATCACCATGACCCGCGCCAAGTCCAGCGGCGCCTACGTCAACTCGATGCTGGCCCTGCAGGAAGCCATCTCCGGCGGTGCCGACGAGGCCCTGCTGCTGGATCCGGAAGGCTACGTGGCCGAGGGTTCGGGCGAGAACATCTTCATCGTCAAGGACGGCGTGATCTACACCCCCGAGGTGACCGCCTGCCTGAACGGCATCACCCGCAACACCGTGCTGACCCTGGCTCGCGAAATGGGCATCTCGATCGTCGAGAAGCGCATCACCCGCGACGAGGTGTACATCGCCGACGAGGCCTTCTTCACCGGCACCGCCGCCGAAGTGACCCCGATCCGCGAAGTCGACGGCCGCCAGATCGGCATCGGCCGCCGCGGCCCGGTCACCGAGAAGCTGCAGAAGGCCTACTTCGACCTGGTCACCGGCAAGACCGACGCCCACGCCGAGTGGCGTACCCTGGTCAAGTAAGCACGACCTAGGGTGGGTTAGGCCGCAGGCCGTAACCCACCGTCCGGCCCGCCGGGCCGGCCACCTGCGGGTGGGTCACGCCGCTGCCGCGGCTGACCCGCTCTACGGGCTGCCCCACCCCACGGATCCGATTAAATCCTATGAACATCCTGATCATCGGCCCCAGCTGGGTGGGCGACATGGTGATGGCGCAGACGCTGTTCCAGTGCCTCAAGCAGCGCCATCCCGACTGCCAGATCGACGTGCTGGCCCCCGACTGGAGCCGGCCGATCCTCGAACGCATGCCCGAGGTGCGCGCTGCGCTGAGCTTCCCGTTCGGCCACGGCGTGTTCGACCTCGCCGGCCGCCGGCGCATTGGCAAGTCGCTGGCCGGCCAGTACGACCAGGCGATCCTCCTGCCCAACTCGCTGAAGTCCGCGCTGGTGCCGTTCTTCGCCGGTATCCCGAAGCGCACCGGCTGGAAGGGCGAGATGCGCTATGGTCTGCTCAACGACCTGCGCACGCTGGACAAGCAGCGCTACCCGCTGATGATCGAGCGCTTCATGGCCCTGGCCTACGCGCCGGGCGCCGAGCTGCCCAAGCCCTATCCGCGCCCGCAACTGCAGATCGATCCGGCCAGTCGCGCCGCGGCGCTGGCCAAGTTCGGCCTGGAGCTGGACCGTCCGGTGCTGGCGCTGTGCCCCGGCGCCGAGTTCGGCGAGGCCAAGCGCTGGCCGGCCGAGCACTACGCCGCGGTGGCCGAGGCGAAGATCCGTGCCGGCTGGCAGGTCTGGCTGTTCGGCTCGAAGAACGACCACCCGGTGGGCGAGACGATCCGCGACGAGCTGCTGCCCGGTCTGCAGGAGGAGGCGGTCAACCTGGCCGGCGAAACCAGCCTGGCCGAGGCCATCGACCTCTTGTCCTGCGCCAGTGCCGTGGTGTCCAACGACTCCGGGCTGATGCACGTGGCCGCTGCGCTGGACCGCCCGCTGGTGGCGGTGTACGGCTCCACCTCGCCGCAGTTCACCCCGCCGCTGGCCGAACAGGTGGAAATCGTCCGCCTCGGTCTCGACTGCAGCCCGTGCTTCGAGCGCACCTGCCGCTTCGGCCACTACAACTGCCTGCGCGACCTGCGTCCGCAGCCGGTGCTCGACGCCCTGCAGCGCCTGGCCGGCGAGCCGCTGGCCGATCCGCTGCCGCTGGAGCACTGAGTGCGCGTCCTGCTGATCAAGACGTCGTCGCTGGGCGATGTCATCCACAGCCTGCCGGCGCTCACCGACGCCATGCGCGCCATCCCCGGCATCCGTTTCGACTGGGTGGTGGAGGAGGGCTTCGCCGAGATCCCCACCTGGCACCCGGCGGTCGAGCGGGTCATCCCGGTGGCCCTGCGCCGCTGGCGCAAGAGCCTCTGGCAAACCTGGCGCAGCGGCGAGTGGCAGCGCTGCAAGGCCGCCATTGGCGAGCGCGACTACGACCTGGTGATCGACGCCCAGGGCTTGGTCAAGAGCGCCTGGCTGACCCGCTACGCGCGCGGCCCGGTGGCCGGCCTGGACCGTGCCAGCGCCCGCGAGCCGCTGGCCAGCCGCTTCTATGATCGCGGCTGCAGCGTGCCGTGGGGCATCCACGCGGTGGAACGGCTGCGCCGGCTGTTCGCCGAGGCGCTCGGCTACCCGCTGCCTGCTGGCACCGGCGACTACGCCCTGGACCGCCAGCGCCTGCTGGCCGGGCGCGCTGACGAGCCCTACCTGCTGCTGCTGCACGGCACCACCTGGGCCACCAAGCACTGGCCGGAGCGCTACTGGCGCGAGCTGGTCGAGCTGCTCGGCGCCCAGGGCTGGGCGATCCGCCTGCCGTGGGGCAATGCCGAGGAACGCGCCCGCGCCGAACGCCTCGCCGCCGGCCTGACGCATGTCAGCGTGCTGCCCAAGCTGAATCTCGCCGGGGTCGCCGCCGAGCTGGCCGGCGCGCGCGCCTGCGTGGCGGTGGATACCGGCCTCGGCCACCTGGCCGCGGCGCTGGACGTGCCTACCGTGTCGCTCTACGGGCCGACCAACCCCGGCTTCACCGGTGCCTACGGCCGCGGCCAGGTTCACCTGGCCAGCGACTTCCCCTGCGCGCCCTGCCTGAAGAAGACCTGCGCCTACCAGCCGAGCGCCGAGGATCGCCAGCGCTTCGACCTGGCCAGCGAACAGCCGCTGTGCTTCACCCGCCTCAAGCCGGTGCGGGTGGCCGCCGAGCTGGCGGCCCTGCTGCCTGCGAGAATCGCCTGATGCAACTGGCCTTCGTGCTCTACAAGTATTTCCCCTACGGCGGCCTGCAGCGCGACTTCATGCGCATCGCCCTGGAGTGCCAGCGCCGCGGCCACGCCATCCGCGTCTACACGCCGATCTGGGAAGGCGCGGTGCCGCCCGGCTTCGACGTGCGGGTGGCGCCGATCCGGGCGTTCTTCAACCACCGGCGCAACGAGAAGTTCAGCGCCTGGCTGGCCGCCGACCTGGCTCGCGACCCGGTCGACCGGGTGGTCGGCTTCAACAAGATGCCCGGCCTCGACGTCTACTACGCCGCCGACGGCTGCTTCGAGGACAAGGCGCAAACCCTGCGCAACCCGCTGTACCGCCTGTTCAAGCGCTACCGGCACTTCGCCGAGTACGAGCGGGCGGTGTTCGCCCGCGAGGCGAAGACCGAGATCCTGATGATCTCCGAGGTGCAGCAGCCGCTGTTCGTCAAGCACTACGGCACCCCGGCCGCGCGCTTTCACCTGCTGCCGCCGGGCATCGCCCAGGACCGCCGCGCGCCGGCCAATGCCGCGCAGATCCGCGCCGAGTTCCGCGAGGAGTTCGGCCTGGGTGACGCCGACCTGCTGGTGGTGCAGATCGGCTCGGGCTTCAAGACCAAGGGCCTCGATCGCAGCCTCAAGGCGCTGGACAGCCTGCCGCGCGAGCTTAAAAAACGCACCCGGCTGATCGCCATCGGCCAGGACGACCCCAAGCCGTTCCTCCTGCAGATCAAGGCGCTCGGCCTGTCCGAGCAGGTGCAGATCCTCAAGGGGCGCAGCGACATCCCGCGCTTTTTGCTCGGTGCCGACCTGCTGATCCACCCGGCCTACAACGAGAACACCGGCACCGTGCTGCTCGAGGCGCTGGTCTCCGGCCTGCCGGTGCTGGTCACCGACGTCTGCGGCTACGCCCACTACATCAGCGATGCCGACTGTGGCCGGGTG
>DASQBU010000158.1:0-6196 GCA_035635035.1 Pseudomonas sp. | reverse complement strand
ATCAGCAGCGGTTTCTTCTGCCAGTAGTCGCGGAGGAATTCGCGGGGCGTGAGGCCGCCCAGCAGTTGCAGCGGGGTATCGGGTGCCATATCCAACTCTCGATATGAAAACGCCCGACCGTCGAGACCGGCGGTGGCTTGCCAGTCTGGACGGTCGGGCGAAGGGCCGTTCAGGCTGGGGTCAGATGCGTTTGGCTTGCGCCACCGCGTTGCCGATGTAGCTGGCCGGGGTCAGGGTGCGCAGTTCGGCTTTGGCCTGTTCCGGGATGGCCAGGCCATCGATGAACTCGCGCAGCGCCTCGGCGCTGATGCCCTTGCCGCGGGTCAGCTCCTTGAGCTTCTCGTAGGCGTTCTCGACGGCGTAGCGGCGCATCACGGTCTGCACCGGCTCGGCCAGTACTTCCCAGCAGGCGTCGAGGTCTTCGGCCAGGCGGGCGGCGTTCAGCTCCAGCTTGCCGATGCCCTTGAGGCTGGCCTCGTAGGCGATGAGGCTGTGGGCCAGGCCGACGCCGAGGTTGCGCAGCACGGTGGAGTCGGTCAGGTCGCGCTGCCAGCGGGAGATCGGCAGCTTGCTGGCCAGGTGCTGGAGCAGGGCGTTGGCGATGCCGAGGTTGCCCTCGGAGTTCTCGAAGTCGATCGGGTTGACCTTGTGCGGCATGGTCGAGGAGCCGATCTCGCCGGCCACGGTCTTCTGCTTGAAGTAGCCGAGGGAGATGTAGCCCCACACGTCGCGGTCGAAGTCGATCAGGATGGTGTTGAAGCGGGCGATGGCGTCGAACAGCTCGGCGATGTAGTCGTGCGGCTCGATCTGGGTGGTGTAGGGGTTCCACGCCAGGCCCAGGTCGCCTTCGATGAACTCGCGGGCGTTGGCTTCCCAGTCGACGTCCGGGTAGGCCGACAGGTGGGCGTTGTAGTTGCCGACGGCGCCGTTGATCTTGCCGAGCAGCGGCACGGCGGCGACCTGGGCGATCTGCCGCTCCAGGCGGTAGACCACGTTGGCCAGTTCCTTGCCCATGGTGGTCGGCGAAGCCGGCTGGCCGTGGGTGCGCGACAGCATCGGTACGTCGGCGAACTGCACGGCCAGGGCGCGGATGGCCTCGGCCACCTGGCGCATCAGCGGCAGCAGTACGCTGTCGCGGCCCTCGCGCAGCATCAGGGCGTGGGACAGGTTGTTGATGTCCTCGCTGGTGCAGGCGAAGTGGATGAACTCGCTGACCTTGGCCAGCTCCGGCAGCTTGGCGGCCTGCTCCTTGAGCAGGTACTCCACGGCCTTGACGTCGTGGTTGGTGGTGCGCTCGATGTCCTTGATGCGCTGGGCATGCTCGAGCTGGAAGTTTTCCGCCAGCTCATCGAGCAGGGCATTGGCCTCGGCGGAGAACGGCGCCACTTCCGGAATGCCGGCGTGGGCGGCCAGGCGCTGCAGCCAGCGCACTTCCACCTGCACGCGGCAACGGATCAGGCCGAACTCGCTGAAGATCGGGCGCAGGGCGGCGGTTTTGCTGGCGTAGCGGCCATCGACGGGGGATACCGCAGTGAGCGAGGAAAGCTGCATGGGAACGTTCTCGAGCAATCGGGCTACAGAAGAAAGGGCGAAATTATACACACAAAGCGGGCGGGCGGCCCGCACTCAGGCGGCGCGGCGGCGCAGCAGCGGGATCAGGCTGGCGGTGAAGATCAGGCCGGCGCCGAGCAGCGAGGCGCTGCCGGGTGTCTCGTCCCAGCGCAGCCAGGCGACGATGCCGGCGAAGACGATGGCCAGGTAGCCTACCGGGCCGATCAGGCCGGGCGGGGCGCAGGCGTAGGCCTTGGACATGCTCAGTTGACCGAAGCTGGCCATCAGGCCCCCCAGCAGGAGGATGGCCAACTGGTCGCGCTGCAGCGGCTGCCAGGCCCACAGCAGCGGCACCGCGGAGATCAGCGCGCTGAACAGGGCGAAGTAGAAGACGATGCGGAAGGCCGGCTCGCTGTCGCTCATCTCGCGGATCGAGACGAAGGCGCAGGCGGCCATCACGCTGGCGAGGATGCCGACCAGCGAGATGCCGGATACCAGCGCGTCGCTGGGCTTGGCTACCAGCAGCACGCCGGCGAAGCCGACCGCGGTGGCGAGCGGCATGCGCCGGGTCAGCGGCTCCTGCAGCCACCAGCGGGCGATCAGCGGGGTGAATACCGGTGCGGCGTAGCTGAACAGCATGGCGTCGGTCAGCGGCAGGTGGGCGAGGGCGTAGAAGTAGCTGTACATCGCCGCCAGGCCGCAGAGGCTGCGCTTGAGATGCGCCAGCGGGCGGGCGGTGCGCAGCGGCGCCAGGCCGCGGGTCAGCGCCAGCGGCAGGAAGAACAGCACGCCCACGGCGTTGCGGAAGAACACCACGGTCTCGTTGTTGATGTGGCTGAGGGTGGCTTCGCGCACGCAGGCGCCCATCAAGGCGAAGAACAGCGCGGACAATGCCAGCAAGGCAGCGCCGCGGGCTGGCTGGTGCTGTCGGCCCGCCTGGGGTGCCTGGCCCATGCTCAGCTGCGCAGCAGCGGATAGAGCTGGTCGAGCAGCTTGCGGCGGCTGAACAGCAGCTGCCAGCGATGGCCGCCGAGCTGGCGCCAGAGCATGGCGCTGCGGATGCCGGCGAGCAGCAGGGCGCGGATCCGCTCGGCGTTGCGGCTGTTCTGCAGGTGCTGCATCTCGCCGTGGACCTGGATGCGCTGGCGGAAAGTGCTCAGGGTGTCCTGGTAGAGGGCGGCGCAGGCGGCGATCACGTTGTCGTGGGTGATGCCGAACAGCTGGCTCTGGCTGTCGATCTGGTTCAGGCGGTTGCCGATCACCTGCAGCATGTCGCCGCGCTTGTCCAGCTGGCGCTGCAGGGTAAGCAGGGCCAGGGCGTAGCGCAGCGACTCGCGCGGCAGGTTCTGCGGGTTGCGTTCCAGGGCCCCGGCCAGGGCGCGCAGGCCGTCGCGCAGGTTGAGGTGGTCGCCACCGTAGACTTCCAGGGTGTCCTTGGGATTGCGCACCAGCAGGCTGCCGAGCAGGCAGGCCAGCGGCCCCTCCTGGACCTGGCCGGTCTTGGCCAGCCGGTCGACCAGCGCGGCGGCCTCGAATACGCCGGCCAGGGCGATCAGGCGTTCCTGTTCGCGGGTCATGGGCGGTGGATCTCCGCATCCCAGGGCGCGGCGGTCTCGATCACGCCGCCGCCCAGGCAGATCTCGCCGTCGTAGAACACCACCGACTGGCCGGGGGTGACTGCGCGCTGTGGCTGCTCGAAGGTGGCGCGGTAGCCGGCGGCGGTGCGCTCGAGGGTGCACGCCTGGTCCTGCTGGCGGTAGCGCACCTTGGCGGTGAGCTGGCGCGGCTGGCTCAGGTCGACCGGGTTGACCCAGAAGATCGACGAGGCCTCGAGGGTGCGCGAGAACAGCCAGGGATGCTCGTTGCCCTGGCCGACGATCAGCACGTTGCGCGCCAGATCCTTGGCCAGCACGTACCAGGCGTCGTCGCCGGCGTCCTTCATGCCGCCGATGCCGAGGCCCTGGCGCTGGCCGATGGTGTGGTACATCAGACCGTGGTGGCGGCCGATCACCTGGCCGTCGGTGGTCTGGATGTCGCCCGGCTGGGCCGGCAGGTACTGCTTGAGGAAGTCGCGGAAACGCCGTTCGCCGATGAAGCAGATGCCGGTGGAGTCCTTCTTCTTCGCGGTGGCCAGGCCGTACTGCTCGGCGATGGCGCGCACCGCCGGCTTCTCCAGCTCGCCCACCGGGAACAGGGTCTTGCCGATCTGCTCGCCGCCGACGGCGTGCAGGAAGTAGCTCTGGTCCTTGTTCGGGTCGAGGCCCTTGAGCAATTCGCTGCGTCCGTCGATGTCGCGGCGGCGCACGTAGTGGCCGGTGGCGATCAGGTCGGCGCCGAGCATCAGGGCATAGTCGAGGAACGCCTTGAACTTGATTTCCCGGTTGCACAGGATGTCCGGGTTGGGCGTGCGGCCGGCCTTGTATTCGGCGAGGAAGTGCTCGAACACGTTGTCCCAGTACTCGGCGGCGAAGTTGGCGGTGTGCAGCTGGATGCCCAGCTTGTCGCACACGGCCTGGGCGTCGGCCAGGTCTTCCTTGGCGGTGCAGTATTCGGTGCCGTCGTCCTCCTCCCAGTTCTTCATGAACAGGCCTTCGACCTGGTAGCCCTGCTGCTGCAGGAGCAGGGCCGAGACGGAAGAGTCCACGCCGCCGGACATGCCGACGATCACGCGGGTACGGGCTGGGTCACGCATAGTCATCCGGAGAAACCATTGCTCGAGTGCAAAGCCGGAATTCTATCAGGTCTGCTCGGGTGGCGGGTCGGTGCGGCTACCGGGTGGGCAGCCAGGCCGGCTCGCGAATCAGCTCCAGCGGATAGCTGCCGCCAGCCAGGTAGTCGTCGATACAGCGCGGCACCAGGGCGCTGCGCCATTGCTCGCGGCGGCTCTCCAGCTCCTCGCGGGTCAGCCAGCGCGGGCCGATGATGCCGTGATCCAGCGGCAGATCCGGGCGGTGGCGCAGCGGGCGGGCGGCGAAGCACACGCGCTGGTAGGTCACGCCGTTGGCCGGGGCGGTGTACAGGTAGATGCCGGTGACGCCGGTCAGCTCGACTTCCCAGCCGGTTTCCTCGAGGGTTTCGCGCAGGGCGGCCTGGAGCAGGCTCTCGTCGGCTTCCAGGTGGCCGGCCGGCTGGTTGAGGACCACCCGCCCTTCGGCATGTTCCTCGACCAGGAGAAAGCGGCCCTGGTCCTCGACCACGGTGGCCACGGTGACGTGCGGAATGAAGCGTTTCATGCAGGGCTCCGGAATCGGTGCGGCACGCTGACGGGCCGCGAATACAAGAACCCCGGCGCGGGGCCGGGGTTCTTGTCAGCTTGCGGGCGAGGGGTGTCGCCCGTCATGCCTTGGCGCTTACGCCAGCGCGGCCAGGGCCGCGTTGAGGGTGGCGCTCGGACGCATGGCCTGGCTGGTCAGCTCCGGATCGGCGTGGTAGTAGCCGCCGATGTCGACCGGCTTGCCCTGGACCTCGTTCAGCTCGGCAACGATCTTCTCTTCGTTGTCGGCCAGGGTCTTGGCGATGCCGGCGAACTGGGCCTGCAGCTCCAGGTCCTCGGTCTGCGCGGCGAGGGCTTCGGCCCAGTACATCGCCAGGTAGAAGTGGCTGCCGCGGTTGTCGATCTGGCCGACTTTGCGCGACGGCGACTTGTTGCTGTCGAGGAACTTGCCGTTGGCCTGGTCCAGGGTCTTGGCCAGCACCTGGGCTTTGGCGTTGCCGTGGACGTTGGCCACGTGCTCCAGGGAGGCAGCCAGGGCCAGGAACTCGCCGAGCGAATCCCAGCGCAGGTGGTTCTCCTCGAGGAACTGCTGGACGTGCTTGGGCGCGGAGCCGCCGGCACCGGTCTCGAACAGACCGCCGCCGTTCATCAGCGGGACGATGGACAGCATCTTGGCGCTGGTGCCCAGTTCCATGATCGGGAACAGGTCGGTCAGGTAGTCGCGCAGCACGTTGCCGGTGACCGAGATGGTGTCCAGACCCTTGCGGATGCGCTCCAAGGAGAAGCGGATGGCGTCGTCCGGAGTCATGATGCGGATGTCCAGGCCGCTGGTGTCGTGGTCCTTCAGGTACTTCTCGACCTTGGCGATCACCTGCGAGTCATGGGCGCGAGCCGGGTCCAGCCAGAACACGGCCGGGGTGTTGCTGGCGCGGGCGCGGTTGACGGCCAGCTTGACCCAATCCTGGATCGGCAGGTCCTTGGCCTGGCACATGCGCCAGATGTCGCCGGCTTCGACGTTCTGCTCGAGCAGCACCTGGCCGTTGGCGTCGACTACGCGGACCACACCGTCGGTCGGGATTTCGAAGGTCTTGTCGTGCGAGCCGTATTCCTCGGCTTGCTGGGCCATCAGGCCGACGTTCGGCACGCTGCCCATGGTCACCGGGTCGAAGGCGCCGTGCTTCTTGCAGTCGTCGATGACGACCTGATAGATGGTGGCGTAGCAGCGGTCCGGAATCAGGGCCTTGGTGTCGTGCAACTGGCCGTCAGCGCCCCACATCTTGCCGGAGTCGCGGATCATGGCCGGCATGGAGGCGTCGACGATGACGTCGCTCGGCACGTGCAGGTTGGTGATGCCCTTGTCGGAGTTCACCATGGCCAGCGGCGGACGCTGGGCGTACAGGGCCTGGATGTCGCCTTCGATCTCGGCCTGCT
>DASQBU010000157.1:0-16166 GCA_035635035.1 Pseudomonas sp. | reverse complement strand
GCGCCGAGCAGGGCCAGCAGGCCGCCGAGGATGCCCACGATCGGCGCGATCTGGGTCAGCGGATACAGGCGGTAGTTGGCCAGCCAGCCGGCGTTGTCGAGGGCGACCTGCTTGTGCAGCGGGTTGAGCGCGGCGCCGAGGTCGGCGAAGCCGCCGACCAGGCGGAAGCCCGGCAGGCCGCTGGCCAGCCAGGCGCCGGCGGCGACGAAGGCGACCAGATAGGCCAGCGCGCACAGCCGGGTGGCCAGGCGCGCGCGCTGGTGCAGCGCGGCGTCGGTGCGCAGCATCAGCCAGGCGCCGCCGTGGGCGCACAGCATGCTCAGGCTGACCACCCCGGCGAGCAGGGCGAAGGGATGCAGCAGGGCGAAGAACGAGCCGTGGTAGGACGGGCGCATCAGCTCGTCGAGGCGGAACGGCAGGCCGAGCAGCAGGTTGCCGAAGGCCACGCCGAACAGCAGCGCCGGCAGCGCGCCGCCGGCGAACAGCGCCCAGTCCCAGACGCGGCGCCAGGTGGGGTTGTCCAGCTTGCTGCGGTAGTCGAAGCCCACCGGGCGGCAGAACAGGCCGAACAGCACCAGCAGCATCGCCCAGTACAGCCCGGAGAAGGCGGTGGCGTAGACCATCGGCCAGGCGGCGAACAGCGCGCCGCCGGCGGTGATGAACCACACCTGGTTGCCGTCCCAGTGCGGGGCGATGGTGTTGATCGCCACCCGGCGCTCGTTGTCGGTCTTGCCGACGAAGGGCATCAGCGCCATGGCGCCCATGTCGAAGCCGTCGGTGAGGGCGAAGCCGATCAGCAGCACGCCGATCAGCACCCACCACACCAGTTTGAGAGTTTCGTAGTCGAACATGTGCGAGTCCTCAGGCGTGCGCCGCGGCGCCGGCGGTGCGTTCGAAGTGGTAGCGGCCGGTGTGCAGGCTGGACGGGCCGCGGCGGGCGAACTTGATCATCAGGTACAGCTCGACCACCAGCAGCAGGCTGTAGAAGCTCACCAGGGCCAGCAGCGAGCCGCCGAGGTCGGCGGTGGACAGGCTGGAGGCCGACAGGTGGGTGGGCAGCACCTCGCCGATGGTCCACGGCTGGCGGCCGGCTTCGGCGACGTACCAGCCGGTTTCCGCGGCGATCCACGGCAGCGGCAGGGCGCACAGGGCGAAGCGCAGCAGCCAGGGCTTCTGCTCGGCGTTGCGCTTGATCGACGCCCAGAAGGCCAGGGCGAACAGCAGCAGCATCAGGAAGCCGGAGGCCACCATGGCGCGGAAGGTCCAGAAGATGCTGGCGATGTGCGGGATGCTGTCCTTGGCGGCCTGCTTGACCTGGGCGTCGCTGGCGTCGACCACGTTGGCGGTGTGCTTCTTCAGCAGCAGGCCGTAGCCGAGGTCGCGCTTGACCGCGTCGAAGGCGGCGAGGTTGGCCGCGCTCTTGTCGCCGGCGCGCAGCTTCTCGAGCAGGCCATAGGCGTGCATGCCGTTGCGGATGCGCCGCTCGTGCTGGGCCATCAGCTCCTTGAGGCCGGTCACCGGGGTGTCCAGCGAGCGGGTGGCGATGATGCCCATCACGTAGGGGATCTTCACCGCGTAGTCGGTGCGCTGGGCTTCCTGGTTGGGCAGGCCGAACAGGGTGAAGGAGGCCGGCGCCGGCTCGGTCTCCCACTCGGCCTCGATGGCGGCCAGCTTGGTCTTCTGCACGTCGCCGATCTCGTAGCCCGACTCGTCGCCGAGGATGATCACCGAGAGGACCGAGGCCATGCCGAACGCCGAGGCGATGGCGAACGAGCGGCGGGCGAAGCCGAGGTCGCGCTGGCGCAGCAGGTAGTAGCTGGACACGGCGAGGACGAACACCGCGCCGGTGACGTAGCCGGCGGAGACGGTGTGGACGAACTTGACCTGCGCCACCGGGTTGAACAGCAGCGCGCCGAAGTCGACCAGCTCCATGCGCATGGTCTCGAAGTTGAACTCGGCGCCCACCGGGTTCTGCATCCAGCCGTTGGCGATCAGGATCCACAGCGCCGAGAGGTTGGAGCCCAGCGCCACCAGCCAGGTCACGGCGAGGTGCTGCACCTTGCTCAGCCGCTCCCAGCCGAAGAAGAACAGGCCGATGAAGGTCGACTCGAGGAAGAACGCCATCAGCCCCTCGATGGCCAGCGGCGCGCCGAAGATGTCGCCGACGTAGTGGCTGTAGTAGGCCCAGTTGGTGCCGAACTGGAACTCCATGGTCAGGCCGGTGGTGACGCCGAGGGCGAAGTTGATGCCGAACAGCTTGCCCCAGAACTTCACCATGTCCTGGTAGACCTGCTTACCGGTCATCACGTAGACCGACTCCATGATGGCGAGCAGGAAGGCCAGGCCGAGGGTCAGCGGCACGAACAGGAAGTGGTACATCGCGGTCATGGCGAACTGCAGACGCGATAGGTCGACGACGGCTTCCGAGATCATCTCGGGCTCTCCTCGTTAGATGGCAAAGAAGTGGGCTGCGCGCTGCCCAGCAGGTGGGCGCCGACCCGCGCCTCGGCGTCGGCCGGCTCGCTCGGCGTGTCGAACCAGATGGCCTTGATGGCCAGCAGCAGGGCCAGCTTGAGCAGCAGGACGACGGCGAGTTCGCGCACCAGCGGGATGCGCCAGGGTGAGGAACGGGGCGGTGACGACATGGCAGTGGCTCCCTGAAGGCGCGTGGCGGCGGTGCGACCGCGGTCAGCGCAAGCGTAGCCGGTCGGGGTGACGCAGGCGCGGCAGGATGCGGCGACGGGGCGAACGAGCGGCAGGACAGCGGGCGGCGACGGGGCTACCGGCAGCGCAGTGACGGTGGCTGCAAGATTCCGGCCGCTTCGCCGGGGAAAAAGGGGTCCCCCTCGCGGGGGACCGACAACCAGAAGGTTGCAGCAGGTTGCCGCGAGCCCAGGTCGTGGAACCCATAGTGGGAGGTGGCTCGCGGCGGGGCCAGTGTCCGCCCGGCGCGCCGGGCGTCGCAACTGCGACAGCCCGCCGCAGGTCCGCGCCGCGGCCGCGCCGGCAGCCGGCGCGGTGCGAGCGGTGGATAGGGGTGTGGCGGGCTGTCGCATGTTCACACCTTCAGCCAGCGGCGGAAGCCGGCGCCGTTGCGGGTGCCCAGCGGGCACCAGGCGAAGTCCCAGGGCGGCGGCGGCAGCTCCTCCAGCTCGGCGGCCAGCGGCCGGCGCGCCGGGGTGGCGCTGCTCTTCCAGTCGTAGACCGCGCTGGACGAGCCCTGCCAGGCCAGCACGATGCCGAGCGCCTCGCTGTCGTCGCTGATCACCCAGCGCGCCGCCGAGGCGATCAGCAGCGTCTCGATGTGCTCGGCGTCGATGCGCTCGCGGTACTCGGACTCCAGCAGCCAGCGGCCCACCTGCAGGTGGAAACTCCAGTCGAGGATCACCTGGCGGCGGTACGCCCAGGTCATGAAGGCGCGGAAGATCCGCGTGCCGTCCGGCGGGTCGAGGCGCAGCAGCGCCGGGCAGACGTCGAACAGGGTGTGCCAGTAGGGCAGCAGGCCGGCGTCCAGGTGGACGAAGCTGCGGGCGTTGCCCGGGTAGTCCGGGAACGGCTGGTGGCCCGTGCGCCGGGGCACGGGGCGGGCGAGTTTTTCCATGACGTGCGATTCCGTGTATTGCGGGGTTTCCCGCCGCGCGGGCGGGAAACCGGGATGTCCGGCACGGGGCCGCGGGGCGGCCGGGCGCGGACGCGACGGCGGATCAGCAGGTCGGGAGCGGCGAGGCGCGCGGGTTGACGGTCGGCCAGCAGTAGCGCGGCGGCGCCTTGCAGCGGCGCTCGCGCGACAGGCGCACGGCAGCCGGGCGGCGGCGCAGCAGCAGCCAGGCCAGGCAGAACAGCGCGGCGAGGTCGAGCAGGGAGGGCGTGCACAGCGGGCAGTTGAACGGCAGTTCGCTCGGCGCGGCGGGCGAACCCAGCGGCGCCGGCTCGCCGTCCGGGCGGAGCTTTTCCTGGGGGCCGGTGAGGCAGAAGGCCGACTTGCCGAGCAGCAGCTGCACGCCGAGGTGGGCGGCGTGGTGGAAGCTGCACACCAGGGCATTGACCAGCAGGCAGGCGCACAGCAGCGCTGCTACGGAGGCGCGGTCATTCCTGTTCGACTGCATGGCAAGGCATCCGGGTTCCCGCGGCGGGCCCGGGCTTCTGCGCGTCCGTTGGCCACTGCCGCCGTGAGTGTGAACTCGTTCAATTATGACCGACCCGCTGGCGGCCGGCGCACGCCGACGAACGGTCATTTTGTCGCAGCGGCAGCGACAGCGGTTTACGGGCGCTCCGTCGGCAAGAGGCTCAGGGCGTGCGCCACTGGCCGCCGCTCTGCCCCTCGCAGAACGGCTGGAGGAAGCGCGCGTCGGAGGCCACGCCGTAGTAGTGGATGTCCTGGCGGTAGGCGGCGTTGCCGGCCCGGGCGCCGGCGCAGACGCCGAAGGCGCCGCCCGGGCACTGTTCGAGGTAGTCGACCTTGACCTCCTGGCCCTTGAGCTGCGGCTGGCAGAAGCCGTCGTGGAACAGCGACTTGGGGATGCTGACGTTCTGCTGGCAGACCTGCACCGCCACGCCCTGCCCCTGGCTGTGCACCACGCAGGCCTCGGCCAGGACGGGCAGCGGCAGGACGGCGAGCAGGAAGGTGAGGATCTGGCGCATGGGCGGACTCCGCTGGTGGATGACGGCTCCGCGGCGGAGCCGGCGCGCAGTGTACCCGGCGGATCGGCGGCTGGCGCGGGCGGCCATCGCGCTTTGCCGGTAAGCTGGTCGGCATGCCGCGGCAACGCGGTTTGTCCACAGCTTTGCACGGCTTACCCCCAGGCTTATCCACAGGCAGACATGCTCAAGCACATCCCCACCCACCTGATCGCCGGGCCGCTGGGCGCCGGCAAGACCACGCTGATCCGCGAGCTGCTGGCGCAGCGCCCGGCCGGCGAGCGCTGGGCGATCCTGATCAACGAGTTCGGCCAGATCGGCCTGGATGCGGCGCTGCTCGCCACCGGCGACGACGGCATCGCCCTCGGCGAGGTGGCCGGCGGCTGCCTGTGCTGCGTCAACGGCGCGCCCTTCCAGGTCGGCCTCGGTCGCCTGCTGCGCCAGAGCCGGCCGGACCGCCTGCTGATCGAGCCGTCCGGCCTCGGCCATCCGGCCGAACTGCGGCGCCAGCTGCAGGACGAGCCGTGGCGCGAGGTGCTCGCCGTGCAGCCCAGCGTGGTGGTACTGGATGCCGCCGCGCTGGCCGCCGGTCGGCCCTTGCCGGCGGCGCAGCAGGCGGCGCTGGCCGACGCCGGGCTGCTGCTGCTGAACAAGAGCGAGAGTCTGGATGCCGGCGCCCGCGCCCGGCTCGCCGCCCGGCTGCCGGCGCGCCCGCTGTACTGGACCGCGCAGGGCCGCCTGCCGCTGGCCGCGCTGCCGGGCATCCAGGCGCGGGCGCAGCCAGGCGGCGCGGAGCAAACGCTACCCAGCGGCGCTAGCAGCCTGCCGGCGCTGTGGAGCGACCCGGCGCAGCCGATCTGCCAGGTCCACGCGCAGGCCGACGGCTGGAGCGTCGGCTGGCGCTGGCACCCCGGCCAGCGCTTCGAGCGCGCGGCCGTGGCGGCCTGGCTGGCCGCCCTGCCCTGGCGGCGCGCCAAGCTGGTGCTGCACGGCGCGGACGACGGCTGGTACAGCGCCAACGCGCTGGACGGCGCGGCGCTGGCCTGGCGGCCCAGCGAGTGGCGCAAGGATTCGCGGCTGGAGCTGATCTTCGCTAGCGCGCAGGATGCGGCGGTGCTGCAGGCGGCGCTGGCCGCCTGCCGGCGGTGACAAGGCCCGGCGGGCGCCGGGCCATGCGCCGCGGGCTCAGTCCTGGTCGATCAGCGAATGGTCGCGGGTGTCCTTCATGAACAGGTACACCAGCAGCGAGCAGCCGATGCAGGCGGTGACGTACCAGTAGAAGCCGCTCTCCAGGCCGATGCTCTTGAACCACAGGGCGACGTACTCGGCGGTGCCGCCGAACACCGACACGGTCAGCGCATAGGGCAGGCCGACGCCGAGGGCGCGGATGTCGGTGGGGAACAGCTCGGCCTTCACCACCGCGTTGATCGCGGTGTAGCCGCTGACGATCACCAGCGCCGCCATGATCAGGAAGAACGCCCCCCACCAGGTCTGCACGCTCTGCAGGTTGCTGAGCAGCGGATAGGTGCACAGGGTGCCGAGCACGCCGAAGGCGATCAGGATCGGCCGGCGGCCGATCTTGTCCGACAGCGCGCCGACGATCGGCTGCAGCAGCATGAACAGGAACAGGGTGGCGGCCGAGATCATGGTCGAATCGGCCTTGCTCATGCCGACGCTGTTGACCAGGTACTTCTGCATGTAGGTGGTGTAGGTGTAGAACGCCAGGGTGCCGCCCATGGTCAGGCCGACCACGGTGAGCACCGACTTGGGATGGCGCAGCAGGGTACGCAGCAGGCTTTCCTTGGGCGCCGCCGACTCGTGCTCGTGCTTCTTGCTGAAGGATTCGGTCTCCTCCATGCCGCGGCGCAGGTACATGGCGACCACGGCGCACAGCGCGCCGATCAGGAACGGCACGCGCCAGCCCCAGCTTTCCAGCTGCGCGACACTGAGGGTCTGCTGCAGGACGATCAGCACCGCCAGGGCGATCAGCTGGCCGGAGATCAGGGTGACGTACTGGAAGCTGGCGAAGAAGCCGCGCTTGTCGCTGGTGGCCATTTCCGACAGGTAGGTGGCCGAGGTGCCGTATTCGCCGCCGACCGACAGGCCCTGCAGCAGGCGCGCCACCACCAGCAGGATCGGCGCGGCGACGCCGATGCTCTCGTAGCTGGGGGTCAGGGCGATCAGCAGCGAGCCGAAGCACATCAGCAGCACCGAGGCCAGCAGCGCGGCCTTGCGCCCCTTGCGGTCGGCGTACACGCCCATCAGCCAGCCGCCGACCGGACGCATCAGGAAGCCCACGGCGAAGATCGCTGCGGTATTGAGCAGCTGCGCGGTCTGGTCGCCCTGGGGGAAGAAGGCCTTGGCGAAGTACAGCGAGAAGGCGGCGTAGACGTACCAGTCGTACCACTCGACGAGGTTGCCGATCGAGCCGCTGAAGATCGACTTGACCCGCTGCGAGGTGGTTCTTGGCGCTGCGGCGACAGACAGGGTGGCGGAAGCTTCCATCACGAATCCTCTGATCATTGTTGTACGGGCCGCCGATGGGCCCGGGCAGAGGCTGTGAGCAGTATCCGTGCCAGGGCTGCAGGCCGCGTGGCGCAAGGGTTTCGCGCCAATGCTCGGCGGATTCCTGCCGAGCGGCGCCAGAGCGTCGGCAAGAATCCGCCGATGCCGGCAGCTAGTTGTCGCCGCTGGGCAGGAACGCCTCGCGGCTCAGGCCGTGGCGCTGCATCTTCTCGTTGAGGGTGCGCCGCGGCAGCTGCAGCTCGGCCAGCACCGCCTTGATGTCGCCGCGGTGGCGGCTCAGCGCGGCGCGCAGGCACTGCGCCTCGAAGGCTTCCAGGCGCTCGGCCAGCCCCGGGCCGCTGGCCGGCGCGGCGGCATCCGGGCGCTGCAGCGCCAGCACATGGCGCTCGGCGGCGTTGGCCAGCTCGCGCACGTTGCCCGGCCAGTCGTGGGCGAGCAACTGGCCGAGCAGCGCGCCGTCGACGGGGCGCGGCGGGCGCTGCAGGCGCTCGGCGGCCGCCGCGCAGAAGTGCTGGAACAGCAGGGGGATGTCCTCGCGGCGCTCGCGCAGCGGCGGCAGCGGCAGCTCGGCGACGGCGAGGCGGTAGTAGAGGTCCTGGCGGAAGCGCCCGGCGGCGATCTCCGCCGGCAGGTCCGGCTTGGTCGCGGCGACCACCCGCAGGTCCACGGCGATGCTGCGGTTGGAGCCGAGCCGCTCGACCTGCTGCTCCTGCAGCACGCGCAGCAGCTTGGCCTGCTGCGCCAGCGGCAGGCTCTCGATCTCGTCGAGGAACAGGGTGCCGCCGCTGGCGTGCTCGAGCTTGCCGATGCGCCGGCCCTGGGCGCCGGTGAAGGCGCCGCTCTCGTGGCCGAACAGCTCGCTCTCGAACAGCTGCTCGGGGATCGCCGCGCAGTTGAGGGCGACGAAGGGCTGCCCGGCGCGCGGGCCGAAGTCGTGCAGGCAGCGCGCCACCTGCTCCTTGCCGCTGCCGGTCTCGCCGCGCAGCAGCACGTTGACCGGCGTCGCCGCCAGCTCCAGCACCTGCGCGCGCAGGGCCTGCATGGCCGGCGCGGCGCCGAGCAGGCGCGCCTCCAGGCGCCCGCCGAGGTCGACGCGGCGCTGCAGGCGGCGGTTCTCCAGCACCAGGCGGCGCTTGTCCAGCGCGCGGCGCAGGCTGTCGAGCAGGGTCTGCGGGGCGAACGGCTTTTCCAGGAAGTCGTAGGCGCCGCGGCGCATCGCTTCCACCGCCATCGGCACGTCGCCGTGGCCGGTGAGCAGGATCACCGGCAGCTCGGCGTCGCGCGCCTGCAGGCGCTCGAGCAGGCCGAGGCCGTCGAGCCCGGGCATGCGCACGTCGCTGAGGATGGCGCCGGGGAAGTCGGCGTCGAGTTCCGCCAGGCAGGCCTCGGCGCGCTCGTACAGGCGGACGGTGAAGCCGGACAGTTCCAGCCACTGCTGCACCGCCTCGCGGATGCTCGCCTCGTCGTCGATGACGATCACTGATTGCATGGGGGCTCCTCGGCCGGGTCGATGGGCAGGCGCAGGGTGAAGCAGGCGCCGTCGTCCTGGTTGGCGACGCTCAGGCTGCCGCCCAGTTCGCCGACGATGCCATAGGACACCGCCAGGCCCAGGCCCAGCCCCTCGCCGACCGGCTTGGTGGTGAAGAACGGGTCGAACACGCAGCCCAGGTGCTCGGCGGCGATGCCGCCGCCGTTGTCGGCGACCTCCAGCTGCCACTGGCCGTCGCGCGCGGCCAGGCGCACGGCGATGCGCGGTGCCGGCTGCCGGGCGCAGGCGTCGAGGGCGTTGCGCAGCAGGTTGACCAGCACCTGCTCCAGGCGGATGGCGTCGCCGCGGGTCCAGGCCGGGCGGGTCAGGGCGAGCTGCAGGTCGACCGGCGTCTGGCGCAGGCGCGGCTCGAGCAGCTGCACGGCCTGGTCGACGACATGGGCGAGGTCCACGCGCTCGCGCAGGCCGCCGGGGCTCTGCCGGGCGAAGGTCTTCAGGTGGCCGGTCAGCGCGGCCATGCGCTCGAGCAGGGCGTCGAGGCGCTGCAGCGCCTGGCCGGCCTCGGCGTGGCGCCCGCTGTCGAGCAGCAGGCGCAGGCTGGCCAGGTGCATGCGCTGGGCGGTCAGCGGCTGGTTGAGCTCGTGGGCCAGGGCCGCCGACATCTGCCCCAGCGCCGCCAGCTTGGCGGCCTGCACCAGGCCGTCCTGGGCGGTGCGCAGGGCGGCGGTGCGCTGCTCGACCATGCGCTCCAGCTCGGCCTGGTTCTGCGCGCGCAGGCGCGCCAGGCGCCGGCGCTGCTGCAGCCACAGCAGCAGGAAGCTCAGCGCCAGCCAGGCGCCGGCCGCCGCCGCGGCCGCGCTGCGCCCGGCGGCGGCGACGCCCGCCGGCTGGCGCAGCAGGTGCAGGGTCCAGCCCTCGCCGGGCAGCGGCAGCGACGCCCACAGGTAGTCGCCCTGCCCCTGCGGGCCGTCGACCGTGGCCAGCCGGGCGTGCTCGCCGATCGGCTGGCGGGTGCGCTGCGGCAGCGGTTCCAGCGGCTGGCGGTCGTACTGGCGGCTGGCGGCCAGTTCGGCGCGGTCGGCCGCGCTCAGCGGCTGCAGCAGGCGGTAGCGCCAGGCCGGCTGGCTGGCGATGAACACGATGCCGCGCGCGTCGCTGACCAGGATGGTCTCGGCCGGCTGGCTCCAGCTGCGCTCCAGGTCGGGGAACTCCAGCTTGACCACCACCGCGCCGAGGAACTCGCCGGCTGCGCCGTGCACGGCATGGGACAGGAAGTAGCCGGCCACGCCGCTGGTCACGCCGACCGCGTAGAAGCGCCCGCTGCCCTGGCTGCGGGTCTGCTGGAAATACGGGCGGAAGGCGTAGTTGTGGCCGACGTAGCTGGTCGGCAGGCGCCAGTTGCTGGCGGCCACCGCCAGGCCGTCGCGGTCCATCAGCTCCAGGGTGGAGGACTGGGCCGCGGCATTGATCGCCTCCAGCTTGAGGTTGAGCCGGCGCTGGCTGTCGCTGTCCAGCGGTCGGCGCAGGGCGTCACGCAGCTCGGGGTCGAGGGCGAGCACCGCGGGCAGCGCCTGGTAGCGGTCGATCAGGGTACGCAGGGTGCCGGCGTACAGCCCCAGCTGCTCGCGCGCCTGGCGCGCCTCGTCCGCCAGCGCCCGGCGTTCGGCCTGGCGCTCGGCCAGGCTGGCGAACAGCAGCAGGCCGGCCAGGATCGGCAGCAGGAGCAGGGCAAGGCGCAGGCGGGGGGACAGGGGCATGGGGCGGCGTGGCGGACGGGCGTGGGCCGCAGACGATAGCATGGCCCACCCTGCCCCGCGGCGGCGCGACTGGCTAGACTGGGCGACATCCCCTGGCCGCGGCGGAGCCGCCATGATCCTGCATCCCTGGTCCCACCCCTGCTCGGCCGGCTTCACCCTGCGCGGCTGGCACAGCGCGCCGTCGGGCAAGCCGCTGCTGCACTTCCTGCACGGCAACGGCTTCTGCGGACGCGCCTACGAGCCGCTGCTGCGCCGGCTGGCCGCCGATTTCGACCTGTGGCTGTGCGACGTGCAGGGCCACGGCGACAGCGACCACGGCGGGCGCTTCCATGGCTGGAACCGCAGCGCCGAGCTGGCGGTGGAGGCCTTCGTCGCCGGCTACGGGCGCTTCGGCGCGGTGCCGCGCTTCGCCTGCGGGCACAGCTTCGGCGGAGTGCTCAGCGGCCTGATCCTCGCCGCGGAGCCGGCGCTGTTCCAGCGGGCGGTGCTGCTCGATCCGGTGCTGTTCTCGCCGGCGATGATCGGCGTGATGGCGCTGTCCGAGCTGCTCGGCCTGCAGGAGCGCCACGCCCTGGCGCGCCAGGCCCGCGAGCGGCGCAGCCGCTGGGCGGATCGCGCCGCGGCCTATGCCGGGCTGCACGGGCGCGGGGTCTTCCGCGGCTGGAGCGATGCGGCGCTGCACGCCTACGTCGAGCACGCCCTGCGCGCGGTCGAGGGCGGCGTCGAGCTGAAGTGCCGGCCGGCGCGCGAGGCGGAAATCTTCGCCTCCTACCCGCGCCGGCTGTGGCGGGCGCTGGCGCAGGTCGGCACGCCGACCCTGGTGCTGCACGGCGCCGACAGCTATCCCTTCGTCGGCAAGAGCGTGGCGCGCTGGTGCGCGCTCAACCATCACGTCAGCGCGCAGCAGGTGGCCGGCGGGCACTGTTTCATGCAGGAGCAGCCGGACGATTGCGCCGCGCGGGTGCGCGGCTTCCTGCTCGGCATCTGAGAGCCTGTCCACGATCAGCTGCGCGTCGGCCATGCCTGGCGCTAGCTGGCAAGATCGTGAATAGGCGCTGAACCGGCTCAGTGGCCCTGCGGCGGGTGGCGGCGCCGCCACTCGTCGAGGTTGACCACCCGCTCCTGTGCCGGCTCCGCCGGTTCGGGCGGCTCGCGGAACGGGTGCGGCGCCAGCTCGATCAGCGCCGGCACGCGGCCGAACAGCACGATGCGCCCGCTGTGGCGTTGCTCGCCGGTGACGGTGAATTCGAACGAATACTCGCGCGCCAGGCGCCGGCGGCCGTGGCGGTCGCGGTGCAGGCGCAGGCGGCGGAAGGCGACGTTGTCGTCGAGCAGCAGCACGTCCTCGCGCCGGCAAGCGTCGCGCACCAGGCGCAGGGCGTGCTCGTGCACGCCGTGGGCGTGCCACAGCCAGGCGCAGGCGCCGAGCGCCAGCAGCAGCGCGGTCAGTTCGCCGAGGGTCAGCATGGGCGGCTCCGGGCGGCCGGCCGGCGGCGGGGTGGGCAGTGCGGCAGCGTCGGCATGCGCGCGGCCTCAGTTGCCGTGGCCCATGATCGCCTGGTAGCGATCTTCCAGTTCGCGGCGGATCTGCCGGCGCTGCTCGGCCTGGGCGAAGCGGCGCTTCTGCTCGGCGGTCTCCGGGATCAGCGTCGGCACCGGCATGGTGTTGCGGTTCTCGTCGACCGCCACCATGGTGAAGTAGCAGCTGTTGGTGTGGCGCACCTGCTGGGTGCGGATGTCCTCGGTGATGACCTTGATGCCGATTTCCATCGAGGTGCGCCCGGTATAGTTGACCGAGGCGAGGAAGGTCACCAGTTCGCCGACGTGGATCGGCTGGCGGAAGATCACCTGGTCCACCGACAGGGTGACCACGTAGCTGCCGGCATAGCGGCTGGCGCAGGCGTAGGCGACTTCGTCGAGATACTTGAGCAGCGCACCGCCGTGCACGTTGCCGGAAAAGTTGGCGTTGTTCGGCGTCATCAGGACGGTCATGGTCAGCTGGGCGTTACCGCTCGACATGGTGGTTCTTGGCTCTTGGACGGCTAGAGGGGACTCTACTTTAGTCGAATGCGCGGGCGTTGTGCGCGGTAAATTTCAGGCCGCGGCGTGGCCGGCGCGCGGCTCTGGCCCGCGGCTGGCGGCCGGGACGCCGCGCGCGTGTGACAAACCGGTGGCCAACGGCGGCGACACTGTGGCCAAATGTCGCCTTGCGTATCCTTTCCGGCGTTGCTAGCGGAGCGCGCGGCGGGCGATTGCCTGTGTTCCGGTGATGCAGATTTACCCCTGCCGCAACAGTGCGCCGGCCTGTCTCGACCCGGGCTGCCCGCAGCCGGGCGTTCGCCGGCCGCCGCACTGTGATGGCCGGCGCGCTCGGTGCAGCCGCCATTTGACCCCGGCGGCATCCTCTGCCAGCTTGATGGCAGCCGTCTTCCCGTCGCCCGAGGTCGCCATGTCCCGCATCGTCACCGTCGCCGCCACCCAGATGGCCTGCTCCTGGGAGCGCGCCGCCAACATCGCCAACGCCGAGAAGCTGGTGCGCCAGGCGGCGGCCCGCGGGGCACAGATCATCCTCCTCCAGGAGCTGTTCGAGACCCCCTACTTCTGCCAGAAGCCCAACCCGGACTACCTGCAGCTGGCCACGCCGCTGGAGACCAACGAGGCCATCGCGCACTTTCGCAAGGTGGCCCGCGAGCTGGAGGTGGTGCTGCCGATCAGCTTCTTCGAGCGCGCCGGGCGGGCGCGCTTCAACAGCGTGGCGGTGATCGACGCCGACGGCAGCCTGCTCGGCCTGTACCGCAAGAGCCACATTCCGGACGGCCCCGGCTACCACGAGAAGTACTACTTCAACCCCGGCGACACCGGCTTCAAGGTGTGGAACACCCGCTACGCGCGGATCGGCGTGGGCATCTGCTGGGACCAGTGGTTCCCCGAGTGCGCGCGGGCCATGGCCCTGCAGGGCGCCGAGCTGCTGTTCTACCCCACCGCCATCGGCAGCGAGCCGCACGACCCGACGATCACCTCGCGCGAGCACTGGCAGCGCGTGCAGCAGGGCCACGCCGGCGCCAACCTGATGCCGCTGATCGCCAGCAACCGCATCGGTCGCGAGGACCAGGAGGACTACCACATCACCTTCTATGGCGCCTCGTTCATCGCCGATGCGTTCGGCGCCAAGGTCGCCGAGCTGGACGAGCACGACGAGGGCATCCTGGTGCACAGCTTCGACCTCGACCGCCTCGAGCAGGTGCGCAGCGCCTGGGGGGTGTTCCGCGACCGCCGGCCGAACCTCTACGGTGCGCTGGCGACCCTGGACGGCGTGCATCCGTCCGCGTAGACCGATCCCTCGACAGGTGACCCCATGACCACCCTCGCCACCACGCCGCGCGCCGACGGCTTCCGCATGCCCGCCGAATGGGAGCCGCACGCGCAGACCTGGCTGCTCTGGCCGGAGCGTCCGGACAACTGGCGCCTCGGCGCCAAGCCGGCGCAGGCCGCCTTCGTCGCGGTGGCCAGGGCCATCGCCCGCTTCGAGCCGGTGACCGTCGGGGTCAGCGCCGCGCAGTATGCCAACGCCTGCGCGCGCCTGGCGCACGGCGACATCCGCGTGGTGGAGCTGAGCTGCGACGACGCCTGGGTGCGCGACAGCGGGCCGACCTTCGTGGTCGACGCGCGCGGCGAGGTGCGCGGGGTGGACTGGACCTTCAACGCCTGGGGCGGCTTCGACGGCGGGCTGTACGCGCCGTGGAACCGCGACGACCAGGTGGCCGGCAAGATCCTCCAGCTCGAACGCTGCGCGCGCTACCGCACCGAGGGCTTCGTGCTGGAGGGCGGCGCCATCCACGTCGACGGCGAGGGCACCCTGCTGACCACCGAGGAGTGCCTGCTCAACCCCAATCGCAACCCGCAGCTGTCGCGCGGCGAGATCGAGGCGGTGCTGCACGCCCACCTGGCGGTGGACAAGGTGATCTGGCTGCCGCACGGGCTGTACAACGACGAGACTGACGGCCATGTCGACAACTTCTGCTGCTTCGTGCGCCCCGGCGAGGTGCTGCTGGCCTGGAGCGACGACGAGCGCGACCCCAACTGGGCGCGTTGCCGGGCGGCGCTGGCGGTGCTGGAGCAGAGCCGCGACGCCCGTGGCCGCGCACTGACCGTGCACCGGCTGCCGATTCCCGGCCCGCTGCACGCCAGCGCCGAGGAGTGCGCCGGGGTGGACCTGGTGGCCGGCAGCCAGCCGCGCGATCCGGCGATCCGCCTGGCCGGCTCCTACGTCAACTTCCTGATCGTCAACGGCGGCATCATCGCGCCGAGCTTCGACGACCCGCGCGACGGCGAGGCGCAGGCCATCCTGCAGCGGCTGTTCCCCGACCGCGAGGTGGTGATGGTGCCGGGGCGGGAGATCCTCCTCGGCGGCGGCAACATCCACTGCATCACCCAGCAGCAGCCGGCGCCGCAGGCCGGCGGCTTGCGGCGCTGACCGGCTGGGCTACAGTTTGGTGGCAGTAAGGTGTCAGCCGCGTGACGGCAGCGGGCGGGTGCGGCCGCTGCCGTCGATGGCGACGAACACGAACACCGCCTCGGTGACCTTGCGCCATTCGCTGGACAGCGGGTCGTCGCTCCACACCTCGATCAGCAGGCGGATCGAGCTGCGCCCGGCGGCCACCACCTGGGTATAGAACGACAGCTGTGCACCGACCGCGACCGGCACCAGGAAGGCCATGCGGTCGATGGCCACGGTGGCGACCCGGCCGGCGGCGATGCGGCTGGCCATGGCGCCGCCGGCCAGATCCATCTGTGCGACCAGCCAGCCGCCGTAGATGTCGCCGAAACCGTTGGTTTCGCGCGGCAGGGCGATGATCTGCAGGGCCAGGTCGCCCTGGGGGATGGGGTCGTCCTGTTCGAGGAGTTCGTTCATGGGGGCGGTAGCGCTCGGCTGCGAGTTGTTATTGTGCGGCGCAGCAATTGTGCCAAGGCGCAGGCGATAACGACAGCGCATTCTGCAGGTGATTGCCGGACGGACGCCGGTCCGTGGCGCAAGTCACGCAATTGTAATAATCGATTCATAGAGTGTTCATACGGCCTCCCGATACTGGCCCCCGATTCGAACCATACCTTCCGTTTTAGGAGCAAGGCATGAAACTCAAGCGTTTGATGGCGGCCATGACCTTCGTCGCTGCCGGCGTCGCTACCGCCAGTGCGGTTGCTGCCATCGATCCGGCCCTGCCGGACTACCAGAAAGCCAGCGGCGTGTCGGGCAACCTGTCCAGCGTCGGTTCCGATACCCTGGCGAACCTGATGACCTTGTGGGCCGAGAACTACAAGAAGCTCTATCCGAACGTCAACATCCAGATCCAGGCTGCCGGTTCCTCCACCGCGCCGCCCGCTCTGACCGAGGGCACCTCCAACCTCGGCCCGATGAGCCGCAAGATGAAGGACAACGAGCTGCAGGCCTTCGAAGCCAAGTACGGCTACAAGCCGACCGCCATCCCGGTCGCCATCGACGCCCTGGCCGTGTTCGTCCACAAGGACAACCCGATCAAGAGCCTGACCATGCAGCAGGTCGACGCGATCTTCTCCAGCAACCGCCTGTGCGGTGGCAACGAGATCAAGACCTGGGGCGATGCCGGCCTGACCGGCGAGTGGGCTACCAAGCCGGTCCAGCTGTTCGGCCGCAACTCGGTATCCGGCACCTACGGCTTCTTCAAGGAAGAAGCGCTGTGCAAGGGTGACTTCAAGGCCAACGTGAACGAGCAGCCGGG
>DASQBU010000156.1:0-14546 GCA_035635035.1 Pseudomonas sp. | reverse complement strand
AGCCGGCCTGCTTCGAGCGGCTGATCCGCAACACCGAGCCGTCGGCCAGCGCCGGCCTGCCGGGCATCCAGCTGCCGGCCGGCCTGGGCGCCGCCAGCGGCCTGCCGGTCGGCCTGGAGCTGGACGGCCCAGCCGGCAGCGACCGCCGCCTGCTGGCCATCGGCATCGCCGTGGAAGCGGTGCTGGGGCGCATCCCCCGGGCCTGACATCAGCGAGCGCGCGGCAGCCCCGCGCGCCATGAGGAGTAGCGCATGAATCTGGATTATCAGCTGGATGGCCGGGTGGTCATCGTTACCGGCGGCGGCAGCGGCATGGGCCGCGACGCCAGCCTGGCGCTGGCGCGCGCCGGCGCCCGCGTGGTGATCGGCAACCGCAACGCCGAGGCCGGCCTGGCGGTGGTCGAGGAGATCGTCGCGGCCGGCGGCCAGGCGGCGTTCCGCGCCACCGACGTGGCCAACCCGGCCGACTGCGCGGCGCTGGTCGCCCTGGCCATGCAGCGCTTCGGCCGCGTCGACGGCGCCTTCAACAACGCCGGTCTGCAGCGCGCCTTCAACGACGTACACGAGACGCCGGTCGAGGACTTCTCCGAGGTCATCGACATCAACCTCAAGGGCGTCCTGTACATGATGAAGTACGAGATCGCCGCCATGCTGCAGAGCGGCGGCGGGGCGATCGTCAACAACGCCTCGATCTTCGGCCTCAAGGCCATGCCGCACACCGCCTACTACGTGGCCGCCAAGCACGGCATCGTCGGCGCCACCCGCGCCGCCGCGCTGGACTACGCGACCCGCGGCATCCGCGTCAACGCGGTGTGCCCGGGGCCGATCAAGACGCCGAGCTTCGACCGCGTCACCGGCGGCGACGAGCACCTGTACGACGACGGCGTGCCGATGCGCCGCATCGGCCGCCCCGAGGAGGTCAGCGCCGCCCTGCTGTGGCTGCTCTCCGAGCAGTCCTCCTACGTCACCGGCACCAGCATCTCGGTGGATGGCGGGATGTCCGCCGAATAGTCGCCGGCCGCCGCGCCCGGCGCGCGGCGGCCCTGCAGAGGAGAACAACGAATGATCAAGGCACTGAGCTACGTGGTGGTGCACACCCCGCACCTGGCCGAGTGGCTGAAGATGGCCGGCGAGCACATCGGCATGCAGGTCGAGATCGTGCAGCCGGGCGAGTGTGCGCGGCTGCGCGTGGACGGCAAGGCCCAGCGCCTGCTGCTGCAGGCGGTCGCCGGCGAGGCGGAGATGACCATGGGTTTCGAGGCCGTCGATGCCACCGCCTTCGCCCGGGCCCGCCAGGCCCTGCAGGACGCCGGCTACCAGACCCACCCGGGCAGCCGCGCGGAGTGCGAGCTGCGCGCGGTGGATGACCTGTTCCACTTCGCCGACCCGGACGGCTGCCGCGTCGAGATCGCTGTCGGCCTGGCGGACGCCGCCACGCCCTTCGTCCCCGGCCGCCCGCTGGGCGGCTTCCGCACCGGCGAGCTGGGCCTCGGCCACGTCGCCTTCATCACCCCGAAGTTCGAGGCGATGTGCCACCTGTACAAGGAGGTGCTGCAGTTCCGCCTCAGCGACTACACCAGCGTGCCGTTCCGCGTCGAGTTCCTCCACGTCAACCCGCGCCACCACACCCTGGGCATCGCCTACACCGGCGGGCCGCGCAAGCTGTACCACCTGATGATCGAGTACAACGACTTCGACGATCTCGGCCGCGCCCACGACATCGCCCTGGAGAATCCCGAGTCCATCGGCGTCACCTTCGGTCGGCACATCAACGACCACATGACCTCGTTCTACCTGAAGAACCCCGACGGCTGGATGCTCGAGCTGGGCTGGGCGGGACGCACCATCGGCCCCGGCTGGCAGGCCGAGGAGCTGTCCGGGATGAGCCTGTGGGGCCACGACCGCACCTGGCTGCCGGCCGACAAGCGCCAGCTGGCCCGGGACATTCTCAAGGACCTGTCCAGGCGCGGCCTGCGCGCCCCCGTAGTAACCACCAGCCAAACCGCCAAGGTGAGCCAATGACGACCCTCAACCCCGCCGCCTCCCCGGAGGTGGCCAACCGCCTCCAGGTCGGCGACTGCACGATCAACTACCACGACCAGGGCCAGGGCGAAGCCATCCTGCTGATCCACGGCTCGGGTCCCGGCGTCACCGCCTGGGCCAACTGGCGCGGAGTGATCCCGGTGCTCGCCGAGAAGGCCCGGGTGATCGCCCCGGACATGCTCGGCTTCGGCTACACCCGCTGCCCGATGGACCGCCCGCTCGATCCGGACGCCTGGGTGGCGCAACTGGTCGGCCTGCTCGACGCCCTGGACATCCCCAGGGTGTCGGTGGTCGGCAACTCGTTCGGTGGCGCCATTGCCCTGGCCTTCGCCCTGCGCCATCCGCAGCGGGTCAGCCGCCTGGTGCTGATGGGCGCCGCCGGCCTGTCGTTCCCGCTCACCGAAGGTCTCGACAAGGTGTGGGGCTACCAGCCGTCGCTGGCGGCGATGCGCGAGCTGATGCAGGTGTTCGCCTACGACCACAGCATCATCACAGACGACCTGGTGCGCATGCGCTACGAGGCGAGCATCCGCGACGACGTGCAGACCCGCTTCGCCCAGCTGTTCCCGGCGCCGCGCCAGCGGGGCATCGAGATGCTCGCGGTGGACGAGCAGGCGCTGCGCCAGTTGCCGCAGCCGACCCTGATCATCCACGGCCGCGACGACCAGGTGATCCCGCTGGAGGCTTCCGAGCGGCTGCTCCGCCTGATCCCCCATGCCCAGCTGCACGTGTTCGGCGAATGCGGCCACTGGGTGCAAATCGAACGGGCGGCCGCCTTCAGCCGCCTGCTCATCGACTTCCTGTGCGCGGCGCGCGAGGAGAACAAGGCATGAACAAGGAAACCATCCGCGGGCGCTGGAACATCCTGTCCTGGGAGCAGCTGTACGACGACGGTCGCGTCGTCCAGCCGATGGGCAAGGAGCTGGAGGGCTTCATCGAGTACAGCCCCTACGGCATGTTCTGCGTGATCGCCCGCAAGGACCGCGCGCCCTTCACCAGCGGCGGGCAGTGGTCGGCCAACGACGCCGAGAAGGCCGCCGCCTACGGCAGCTACCTGACCTACGCCGGGCCCTACGACGTCGAGGGCGACACCATCCTCCACCATGTGCGCCACAGCCTGTTCCCCAACTGGGAAGGCGGTTCGCAGCGCCGCAAGGCGATACTGGAAGGCGGCGTGCTGTCCCTCACCGCGCGCCTGGAGGAGGGCACCTCCGAAGCCCGCACCGCCAGGCTGATGTGGACGCGAGCACTGCCCAGCCAGGGCTGATGCGGGGCGAGCCAGCGACAAACGCGCGACCTGCCAAGGGTCGCGCGTTTTCGTTGTGCCCTTGGGCGAGGCGAGTCCACCGGCAGGGCTGATGTTCTCAGCGCTGACGACGGACTGCGCCTGGGCTTGCCGCCCGCCGTGCGCGGCAGCGGGATTTCCCGGCGGTTCAGGCGATCTTGCCGGCGCCGGCCAGCAGCGTCGGCAGGCTGCCGTCGGCCTCCAGGCCGAGGATGATGTCGCAGCCGCCGACCAGCTCGCCGTTGACGAACAGCTGCGGGTAGGTAGGCCAGTGGGAGATCTTCGGCAGCTTCTCGCGGATGTGCGGCGCGGTCAGCACGTTGACGAAGGCGAAAGTGTGGCCGGTCTTCTGCAGCGCGCCGACCGCGGCGCGCGAGAAGCCGCACTCCGGCGCCTCGGGGGTGCCCTTCATGTACAGGATCACCGGGTTGGCGGCGATCTGCTGGCGGATGCGGGCTTCGGTGTCCAGGACCTGCATGGTGGTGCTCCTCAGAGGTGCGCGGCGACGCGCTGGGCGATGCGCTGCGGGGTGGCGGCCTGGCGGGGCCGGGCCTGCCAGGCCGCGTAGCCGCCGTCGAGGCTGTAGCAGTGTTCGAAGCCGAAGTCGGCGAACAGCTCGGCGCGCGCCGGGCTGGCGCTGCCGTCGGCGCAGCAGATGACGATGCGCACCTGGTGCGGGGTGTGCAGCAGCAGGCTGCGCAGGGTCTGCGGATTGAGCGGGATGGCGCGCGGGTCGTGGCCCTGGCAGTAGGCGCGGGCGTCGCGCATGTCCAGCAGCATGGCGCGGTGCTCGCCGGCCAGCAGCGCTTCGGCCTGGGCGACGCTGATGTGCTTGCAGTGGCTCATAGCTCTGCTCCGAAACAGTCGTGGTAGGTGGGGCACTGCGCGCAGCTCGGCGCGCGGCAGAGGTGGCCGCCGTCCCGTTCGCAGAGCTGCTTGTAGAAGAACTTCTTCCAGCGCATGTCGGCGACGTTGCGCTGCGCCAGCACCGGGAAGTTGTGCAGCAGCAGCTCGCGCAGCTGCTGGCGCGAGGCGAGGCCGAGGTCGCGCCACAGGTGGTTGCCGCCCAGGCAGGCGGCGGCGACCACCGCCGCCAGCCAGACCTCCGCGAGCGCCGCGCCGCGCCGGCCGGCGAGCAGCAGCTCGCGCAGCTCGTCCCACTCGTCGCGGCGCAGCTCGAGCAGTTCCTGGCGCAGGTCCTCGGCCGGCGCGGCGCCGCCGTCGGCGCCCAGCCAGGCCAGCAGCGCGGCGTGGTCGCGCGCCTCGAGGCCCAGGCGCCACGGCAGGCAGCCGTGGCCGGCGCGCCGCGCGGCGAGGATCTGCGCCAGCCAGGCCGGATTGGGATCGGCCGCGGCGGCGGTGGCGAGCGGGCGGGCGAGGGCGGCGTTCATCGCCCGCTCCCGCAGCTGGCGTGGGCGTGGCCGGCGTGGCTGCAGCCCTCGGGCGCGCCGCCCAGGCGGCCGCGCTGCGCCTCCGGCAGCAGCGCGTCGAGCGCCGCGACGTCGAAGCCGGCCAGGCGCAGGCTGCCGGCGCTGATCAGCGGGCGGCGGATCAGCAGCGGCTGGGCGAGCAGCAGGTCGAGCGCCTGCTCGGCGTCGAGGGCCTGCGGGTCGACCGCGCCGGACTTCACCGCCGGCGCCGCCGGGTTGAACCACTCGGCCACCGGCCGGCCGGCGAAGAACGCGCGCAGCTGCTCGCGGCTCCACGGCTCGGCGAGCAGGTCGCGCACCTGCAGCTCGAAGCCGGCGGCCTGCAGCAGCTGCTTCTGCCGGCGGTTGCTGGCGCAGCCGGGTTTCTCGTAGAACACGATGCTGGTCATGGCCGGCGCTCCCTCAGCGTGCCTGGATCTCGCGCATGGCCTCGGCCAGGCGCTCCGGCGGGATGCCGGTCAGCGAGCCCGGCGGGTTGGCCGGGCTGCCGTCGGCCAGCAGGATCGCCCCCTCGATCGGGCAGATGCTCGCGCACTGCGGCGCGGCGTAGTCGCCGTCGCACTCGGTGCACTTGTGCGCACTGATGCGGAAATGCGCCTCGCCGGCGCGGATCGCCTCGCTCGGACAGACGTCCACGCAGGCCCAGCAGTTGACACAGGAATCGACAATCTTCAGCGCCATCGCGCACCTCCACGAATCGTACGGTCGCGCGGCTGTCAGGCGTTGGCCCGCAGCGGCGCCTCGTCCTGCGCCAGGCGGCCGGACGCGATCATTTCCTGGTATACCGCCAGCACCGCTTCCTCGATCGGCTCCATGGCGTGCTCGCCGTTGGGCTGGATGCCGGCGGCCTCCAGCAGGCCCCACGGCTCGTAGCCGATCTTCGAGCAGAGCACCGCCTCGCAGCCCTTCAGCGCGCGGATGCCGCCGGCCAGCGCCGACTCCTTCTCGCCGCAGCTGTCGTTGCCGACGCAGTACTGGTCGACCTTGCGGTGGCCGATGAAGCGCACGCCGTTGGCCGAGGCCTCGTAGACGAGGAATTCGGTGGCGTGGCCGTAGTGCTGGTTGACCAGCCCGCCGCCGCTGGTGGCCACCGCCATCAGCACCGGGCGGTAGCGCCTGGCCGGCGCCTCGTCGGTGGCCGGCACGCTCATGGCGGCCAGGCGCGCCTTCTTCGCCGCCTTCTCGTCCAGCTCGTCCTTGATCGCCGCGTGGATGGCCGCGCGCTTGACCATGGCGGCTTGGTAGTCGATGTCCATCGCCTCGATCTTGTCGAGGGTGAACTCCTCGCCGCGGTCCTCGCCGAGCAGGCCGACCGCGTCGGCGCGGCACTGCCGGCAGTGGCGCATCATGTTCATGTCGCCGGCGCAGGCGTCCTGCAGGTCCTGCAGCTCCTCCGGCTCGGGGCTGCGCTGGCCCATCACCCCGTAGAAGGTGCCGTGCTCGGCCTCGGCGATCAGCGGCATGACGTTGTGCAGGAAGGCGCCCTTGGCCTTGACCACCTTGCTGACTTCCTTGAGGTGCTCGTCGTTGACCCCGGGGATCAGCACCGAGTTGACCTTCACCAGGATGCCGCGCGCCACCAGCATCTCCAGGCCCTTCTGCTGCTGGTCGATGAGGATCTTCGCCGCCTTTTCGCCGCGGATGCGCTGGTTGTTCCAGTAGATCCACGGATAGATCTTGGCGCCGACCGCCGGGTCCACGCAGTTGATGGTGATGGTCACGTGGTCGATGTTGTGCTTGGCCAGCTCGTCGACGCAGTCGGGCAGCGCCAGGCCGTTGGTCGACACGCACAGCTTGATGTCCGGGGCCTGCTCGCTGAGCTGGCGGAAGGTCTCGAAGGTGCGCTGCGGGTTGGCCAGCGGGTCGCCGGGGCCGGCGATGCCCAGCACGGTCATCTGCGGGATGGTCGCCGCCACCGCCTTGACCTTCTTCACCGCCTGGTCGGGAGTGAGCACCTCGGAGACCACGCCGGGCCGCGACTCGTTGGCGCAGTCGTACTTGCGGTTGCAGTAGTGGCACTGGATGTTGCAGGCCGGCGCCACCGCCACGTGCATGCGCGCGAAGTAGTGGTGCGCCTCTTCCGAGTAGCACGGGTGGTTGTGCACCTTCTCGCGGATGTGTTCCGGCAGGTGGGCGAGCTGGTCGTTGCTGCTGCCGCAGGAGCCGGAGGAACAACCGCCAGCGCCGTGCTGCCCCGCATCGTCCTGCCCAAGTACGCTCAGTTCCATGGTCGGTCTCCGGGTGAGAGAGTCTGTACGCCGGAGTCGCAGCAAGGGCCGTGCCTGTTTTCTATCTCCCTGTTTCGCAAGGACTTTCCGGAAAATACCGGAGCGGGCTTGTCGGCCAACGGACAAATCCGCGGCGCGCTCGGGCGGGGCTGTCGCAAAGGCGACAATCCGCAACGCGCCCACCGGCGCCGGAGGCGGGCGCCTGGCGGTTCGTCGGTACTTTTGTAGTAAGCCAAAAAAAGCACTACAAATTAGTTGACGGCAGGGGGGCTGAGCTTGCAGGATGAAGTCGCTCCCCTGACCCGGGAGCCCTGGAAAGGGTTTTCGGAGTGTGACCGGCCAACCAGCCGGACCGTTCCGCGACTGACTGCCCACAAGGCGGATCGAAGAATGACCGGCACGAGCGTCCCCGGGACGCGAAGCGCTGGCGGAGATGTCCTCGAGATGCCTGGCGTGGCCGCCTGCAATCCGGCCCACCCCGGAGCCGTCCCCGGATACCCGCCATCCTCGCCCCCGCCGCGCCGCCCGAAGTTCGATGCTCTGCCTCTGTAGCTCGCTCGGATCAGCGCTACATCAGGCTTCAGGTTGAGATTCACCTCGACGAACACGGCAGACGCCCTGTTCGGATGAACCCACAAACAATCTTCACATGAGCGGTCACCGCTCAAAGGGCTCATACCATGAATCTGAACAAGCAACCCACCCTCGACGAGCTGGCCCAACTGTTCGCCGCTCGCAAGGACAAGCAGGACAGCCACATCCTGTGGATCAGCGAGACCGGCGACGTGCACCTCGACTGCCTGGAGCCGGGCGTCGGCGAGGAGGAGTTCGAGAAGCGCACTCCCGCCATGCGCGCCCGCCTGCGCACCTACCACCGCGGCCGCGGCTACGTCGGCAAGAAGGCCGCCGCCGACCGCGAGTTCCTCAGCCGCCTGTACAGCACGCTGGACCAGACCTGGCAGACCGCGCGCAGCCAGCCGGAAGTGGCCTACATCGACCGCTACTGCTGATGCGCTGACCGAACAACAGCAATAACCCTCGCTTGCGCCTGGCCCCTCGGGGACCAGGCGTTTTTTTTGCCCGCCGCTCAGATCTTGCGCATGTGGATGTTGAGGGTCTGGATGCGGTAGGCGATCTGCCGCGGGGTCATGCCCAGCAGGCGCGCGGCCTTGGCCTGCACCCAGCCGGCCTGTTCCAGCGCGGCGACCACCCGCTCGCGGTCGTCCAGCGCCTCGTCGGCCAGGTCGACCTCCGGCAGCGGCGCCAGCGGCAGGCTGTCGTGGTCGAGGCCGCTCAGCGAGACCACGTCGCGGCTGATGCTGCCGTCCTCGCTCATGATCGCCGAGCGCTCCAGGCAGTTCTCCAGCTCGCGCACGTTGCCCGGCCAGCGGTGGCTCATCAGCAGGCGGATGGCGCCGTCGGTGATGCTCAGCGTGCGGCCCTGCTGGCGGCCGATCTTGGCGAGGAGGAATTCGGCCAGCTCGGGGATGTCGGCGCTGCGCTCGCGCAGCGGCGGGATGCGGATGGCCATCACGTTGAGGCGGTAGTAGAGGTCCTCGCGGAACTTGCCCTTGTCCACCTCGCTCTCCAGGTCGCGGTTGGTGGCGGCGACGATGCGCACGTTGACCCGCACCGTCTGGTTGCCGCCGACCCGCTCGAACTCGCCCTCCTGCAGCACGCGCAGCAGCTTGGCCTGGAACATCGGCGAGATCTCGCCGATCTCGTCGAGGAACAGCGTGCCGCCGTCGGCCTGCTCGAAGCGCCCCTTGCGCTGCTTCACCGCGCCGGTGAAGGCGCCCTTCTCGTGGCCGAACAGCTCCGACTCGAGCAGGGTCTCCGGCAGCGCCGCGCAGTTGAGGCGCACGAACGGCTGGTGGGCGCGCGGCGAGTTGTAGTGGATGGCGCTGGCGATCAGCTCCTTGCCGGTGCCCGACTCGCCGAGCACCAGCACCGTGCTGTCCCACTTGCCGACCCGGCGCACCTGGTCGAACACCCGGCGCATCGACGGCGTGTGGCCGACCACCATGTTCTCGAAGCCGTACTTGCCGCGCACCTCGCGGCGCAGCTCGTCGCGCTCGTCGGCCAGCTCGCGGCTGTCCTCCAGGTTGACCACCAGGCGCACGGTCTGCGACAGCAGGTTGGCGACGATCTCCATGAACCGCGCGCGCTCGGCGAGCAGCTCGTCGCGGCGCTGCGGCTGGGCGGTGAGCACGCCGATGGTGTTGCCCTCGTGGGTCTTGATCGGCACGCCGATGAACGGCAGCTCCAGGTCGTAGAGCGCCAGGCGGTCGAGGAAGCGCGGCTCGCCGGCGATGCGCCCGAGCACCACGCAGTTGCCGTGCTTGAAGATGTTGCCGATCACCCCTTCGCCGACGCGGTAGCGCACGCTCTCGCAGGCGCGCACCACCGCCTCGGAGTCGCTGTGCACCGCGCCGATCTGCAGGCTGTCGCGTTCGGGGTCGCTGATCGATACCAGGCCGTGGTGCAGGCCGAGGTCGTTGTGCAGCACGGCGAGGATCTGCGCGAGGATCTCCTCGATCTGCTGCACCCGGCTGAGGGTGCGCGAGATGCGCGCCAGCGCCTGCAGCTGGCTGTCGTACAGCTCGGTGCGCGACGGGGTGGCGGCGGGCTTGGCAAGGGATACGTTCATGCGGTTGCTCTCCGATCAGTTGCCGGCGGCCGACAGCGGCAGCTCGACCACCACCCGGCAGCCGTCGTGGCAGGTCGTGTCGATGTGCACCGTGCCGGCGTGCTCGGTGACGATCTCCTGGACCATCGACAGGCCCATGCCGTGGCCGGCCTTGTACGGCGGCTTGGTGCTGAAGAACGGCTCGAACACCTTGAGCTCCAGGCCGGCGGGAATCCCCGGGCCGCTGTCGGTGATTTCCAGGCGCACCACCTGCTGGTTCTCCACCCCGGTGCTGATGAACAGTTCGCGGCGGCGCACCTGCGGCTGGCTCATCGCGTCGATGGCGTTGTCGACCAGCTGCTTGATCATGCTGCGCAGGCGGCTTTCCGCGCCCATCACCCAGGGCAGGCGCAGCGCCGGCTGCCAGTCGACCACGATGCCCTGGGCGAGCAGGCGGTCGGTGCCGAGGCTGATCACCTCGCGGATCAGCTGGTTGATGTTGACCGGCAGCTTGGTTTCGGCCGGGCGCAGCGGCATCGCCCCGCCCAGGCTGTCCAGCGCGGCCATCCCGGCGGCGCTGGCCTCGCGCATGGCGGCGAGGATCTGCGCGTAGTCCGGCTGGTCGCCGAGGCGCCGCTCGAGCATGCGCAGCGCCGCGTCGATCAGGTTGACCGGTCCCTGCAGGCGGTGGATGGCGGCGCTGAAGGTCTCGCGCATGCCGGCCAGCAGCTCCTCCTCGGCGAGCAGCGCCTTCAGCGCGTTGAGCTGCGAGTCCTGCTGCTTCTGGCGCAGCTCGGAGATGTCGTTGAGGGTCAGCAGCAGGTGGCGCTCCTCGCCGGGGGCGAAGAACACCTGGGCGCGCTCGTCCTCGACGTGGATGGCCATGCCGTGGCAGGACAGCCAGCGCGGCGAGCGGCCGCCGAGGTCGAAGGAGATCTCCTTGCCGGCGAAGGCCTTGCCGTGTTCCTCCAGGGCGGCGAAGGGCGTGGCGAGGTTGTCGCGCAGCAGCGCCACCAGGCCGGCGCTGGAGCCGTCGGCGACCAGCTCGCGGGCCAGCCGGCAGAAGCTCGGGTTGGACATCACCACCCGGTTGGCGTGGTCGAGCACCACCATCGCCGCCGGCGCCGCGTTGACCACCGCCTCGATCATCAGCCGCTGGTTGCTGACACGCTGCTCCAGCTCGTGCAGGTCGCTGCTGTCGCGGTGCATGCCCAGGTAGTGGCTGACCTCGCCCTGCTCGTCGAGCACCGGCGCCACGGTCAGCTCGGCCAGGTACAGGCTGCCGTCCTTGCGCCGGTTGACCAGCACGCCGGACCACGGCTTCTTCTGCGCCAGGCGGCTCCACAGCGCCTGGTAGACCAGCCGCGGGGTGGTGCCGTTGGACAGCATCGACTCGTTCTTGCCGATCACCTCGGCGCGCCGGTAGCCGGTGATGCTGCTGAAGGCGCGGTTGGCGTAGAGGATGTTGGCCTTGAGGTCGGTGATGGAAATGGCGATGGGGGCGTGCTCCGCCATCTGCCGGAATACCTCGGGGAGCAGCTCGGCGCCGGCGGCGGTCGCCGGCGTCTCGGTGCTGCGGGTCGCGTTGCCCTGGGTCATGCGCTGTGCCTCGTCTAGCTGCAGGGAACCCGCCCGTGGCGCAGGCCCTCTCCTGGGCGCGCGCGGGCGGTGTCGGCTGGACAAGGGCGGCTGCAAGGGCTGTGCCGCCGCCGGCGGCCCGCGCGGCGCCGGCAAACCGGCGGCGCAGAGCGGTTCTGTCGCGAAAGCCCGGGGTTTTCTGTGGGAAATCCCACGATCGTCCGCCGCCACGCCCGGCTTGTCTGTCGCAAAGTCGACAAAGCCCCGCCGCCACCGCTGCCGGCGCGCGCGCTTCCGTTGACCTGGATCAGCTTTTCCCGGCCTGGCGCCCGCGCCGGGGCGCACTCCGGGCCCATGGCACGCTTGCTGCAGAAACACCCGGCAACAAGTGCGTGCCCGACAACGGGGCACGCCGGGTTCAACCGAGGGGAGTGGGGCGATGGACTATCTGCTGTTCCTGATCGGCACCGTGCTGGTCAACAACGTGGTGCTGGTGCGCTTCCTCGGCCTGTGTCCGTTCATGGGCGTGTCCGGCAAGCTCGATCCGTCGATCGGCATGGGCGTGGCCACCACCCTGGTGATGACCCTCGGCGGGATCAGCAGCTGGCTGCTCGAACACTACGTGCTGCTGCCGCTGGGCATCGGCTTCATCCGCATCCTCGCCTACATCGTGGTGATCGCCGCGATGGTCCAGCTGATCGAGATGATCATCCGCAAGCTCAGCCCCGAGCTGTACCGCGCGCTGGGCATCTACCTGCCGCTGATCACCACCAACTGCGCGGTGCTCGGCGTGCCGCTGATCAGCGTGCGCGAGGGCCACAACCTGGTCCAGGCCGGGCTGTTCGGCTTCGGCTCGGCGCTCGGCTTCACCCTGATCATGGCCATCTTCGCCGGGCTGCGCGAGCGCCTGGCGCTGGCCAACGTGCCGGCGGCGTTTTCCGGCCCGCCGATCGCCTTCGTCACCGCCGGCCTGCTGGCGCTGGTGTTCATGGGCTTCGGCGGCCTGATCGGCGCGGCCTGACCTGCAACTGCGATGACCGGCGAAGGCCGGCGAGGAGAGCGAGATGCTGATGGCAACCCTGGCCCTGGCGCTGATGGGCCTGCTGCTGGGTAGCGGCCTGGGCGTGGCGGCGCGCAAGTTCGCCGTCGAGGACGACAACCCGCTGCTCAAGGAAATCGAGGCGCTGATGCCCGGCAGCCAGTGCGGCCAGTGCGGCTTCCCCGGCTGCGCCGGCGCCGCCGCAGCGCTGGCCGAGGGACAGGCCGCGGTGACCTGCTGCCCGCCCGGCGGGGTGGCGCTGGCCGAGAAGCTCGCCGCGCTGCTCGGCGTGAGCCTCGACGCCGGGCAGATGAGCGCGCCGCTGCTGGCGCGCATCGACGCCGCGCAGTGCACCGGCTGCACCCGCTGCTACCGGGCCTGCCCGACCGACGCCATCGTCGGCGCCAGCGGGCAGATCCACAGCGTGCTGCCCGGCGCCTGCACCGGCTGCGCCAAGTGCCAGGACGCCTGTCCGGAAGACTGCGTCTCCCTCGCCGCGCAGGCGCCGACCCTGGATACCTGGCGCTGGGCCAAGCCCCAGGCCGCCTGACCCTCACGGAGTCCTCCCATGTTCAATCTCGCCCGCATCCGCGGCGGCGTGCACCCCGCCGCCCACAAGGACCGCTCGGCCGCGCTGCCCATCGGCAGCCTGCCGCTGCCGCCGCGCCTCTACCTGCCGCTGCGCCAGCATGCCGGGGCCGAGGCCCTGCCGCTGGTGCGGGTCGGCGACCGCGTGCTCAAGGGCCAGCTGATCGCCGGCTCGCCGGCGGAGATGTCCGCGCCGATCCACGCGCCCAGCTCGGGCACCGTGGTGGAGATCGGCCCGATCCTCGCCCCGCACCCCTCCGGGCTGACGGTCAACGGCATCGTCCTCGAATGCGACGGCGAGGACCGCTGGATCGAGCTGGACGTGCCGGCCGACCCGTTCGCCGAGAGCCCGCTGGTGCTCGCCGAGCGGGTCGCCCAGGCCGGCATCGTCGGCATGGGCGGGGCGATCTTCCCGGCGGCGGTCAAGCTCAAGCAGGGCACCAAGCACGAGATCAAGACCGTGCTGCTCAACGGCAGCGAGTGCGAGCCGTTCCTCACCTGCGACGACCGCATCATGCGCGAGCGCGCCGAGGCCATCGTCGACGGCGCGCGGCTGATCCAGCACATCCTGCGCGCCTACCGGGTGGTGATCGCCATCGAGGACAACAAGCCCGAGGCGCTGGCCGCCATGCGCGCCGCCGCCGAGCCATACGGCGCCATCGAGGTCGAGGCGGTGCCGGCGCTCTATCCGATGGGCTCGGCCAAGCAGCTGATCCAGGCGATCACCGGCCGCGAGGTGCCGGCCGACGCGCGCAGCACCTCGGTCGGCGTGCTGGTGCACAACGTCGGCACCGTCTACGCCATCCAGCAGGCGCTGCGCCACGGCCGCCCGCTGATCTCGCGGGTGGTCACCGTGGCCGGCAGCTGCGTGGGCAACCCGCGCAACCTCGAGGTGCTGATCGGCACCCCGGCGCAGGCGCTGTTCGACGCCTGCGGCGGCCTGGCCCGCGAGCCGAGCCGCCTGCTGCTCGGCGGGCCGATGATGGGCGTCACCCTGCCGTCGCTGCAGGCGCCGGTGATCAAGGGCGCCACCGGCCTGCTGGCGCTGGCGCCGCACGAGCTGCGCAACGACGAGGCCTCGCCGTGCATCCGCTGCGCCACCTGCGTGGACGCCTGCCCGATGGGCCTGCTGCCGCTGGAGATGGCCGCGCGCGCGCGCACCGACGACCTCGACGGCGCCAACGACTACGGCCTGCGCGACTGCATCCTGTGCGGCTGCTGCTCCTACGTCTGCCCGTCGCACATCCCGCTGGTGCAGTACTTCCAGTACGCCATGGGCCGCCAGGACGAGCGCCGCGCCGCCGCGCGCAAGACCGAGCAGATCAAGCAGCAGACCGAGGCGCGCGCCGCGCGCCTGGCCGAGGAGGAGGCCGCCAAGGCTGCGGCCAAGGCCGCCAAGGCGGCGAAGAGCAAGCCGGCGGCCAAACCGGCCAGCGAGGTGCAGCCATGAGTCCTAGCAACGTCGCTTCCGGGCCGTTCGCCCACGACCGCTCGTCGGTCAATCGCATCATGCTCGAGGTGTGCCTGGCGCTGGTCCCGGCCACCCTGTTCGGCCTCTACCTGTTCGGTTGGCCGGCGATCAACCTGTGGCTGCTGACCTGCGCCAGCGCGCTGGCCACCGAGGCGCTGTGCCTGCACTGGCTCGGCCAGCCGCAGCGCCGCCTGCTCGACGGCTCGGCGCTGCTCACCGGCTGGTTGCTGGCGCTGTCGCTGCCGCCGTGGGCGCC
>DASQBU010000155.1:0-28041 GCA_035635035.1 Pseudomonas sp. | reverse complement strand
CCGCAACGACATCCTGCACCGCTTCATGTCCGGCAACCGCTACGACAAGGACACCCTGCACCCGTCGCTGTCGCCGTCGATGGACATCATGGTCTCCTCCAACTTCGAGCGCCTGCTGTTCGACCTGCACGGCCGCAACGGCGCCGCGGTCAGCGCGCTGATGGACAGCTTCAAGGCCACCGGCAAGCTGTCGGTGGAGGACGACCGCTGGACCGAAGCCCGCCGCCTGTTCGATTCGCTGGCGGTGGACGACGAGCAGACCTGCGCGACCATCGCCGAGGTGCATGGCCAGACCGGCTACCTGCTCGATCCGCACACCGCGATCGGCGTCAAGGCCGCCCGCGAGTGCCGCCGTAGCTTGGCCCTGCCGATGGTGATTCTCGGCACCGCGCACCCGGTCAAGTTCCCCGAAGCGGTGGAGAAGGCCGGCATCGGCGCGGCGCCGCAGCTGCCGGCGCACCTGGCCGACCTGTTCCAGCGCGAGGAGCGCTGCACGGTGCTGGCCAACGACCTGAAGGCAGTGCAGGACTTCGTCAGCCAGCACGGCAACCGCGGCAAGCCGCTGTAAGGTTCCCGTCGCCAGTTGTCCACAGAGAAGGGCCGGTTGCGCAAGCAGCCGGCCCTTTTTCGTTGGCCGCGGACAGGGGCGTCCTGGGGCCTGTCGAGCGACTCCGCCGGCATCCGGCCGCGAACTTGTGCACAAAATCAAGGCGACGGCCGCCGATTGCCTGGGCCATAGTGACGCAGTTCCCAGCGGTCTTGGTTAATAACTAATCCGTTGAAATACAAGAAGAAAAAATACTGAACAAAAAATAGTCAGTTTGTCTGCAGCCCGTGCGCTGCAGGGGGTGGGGCGATCTGTCCGGAATTTGTCCACCCAGTTATCCACAGTAATTGTGGATTGAACGCGACAGGCCGCACGCCGCCTGCCCGGTATACTCGTCCGCATCCCCCCTGGAGTCCCGCCATGTCCTTCGAGTTGTCCAGCCTGTTGCTCGGTCTTGTCGCTGCGGCGCTGCCGCTGTCCGCCGGGCTCTGGCAGCTGCAGCTGCAACGCGCGCAGGCCCGCCAGCAGCTGGGCTTGCTGGAGGAGCGCCTGGCCGCCAGCGAACAGGGCCGCGAGCAGCTGAACGCCCAGCTCGGCCAGGCGCGCGGCGAGCTGCAGGGCCAGCAGCGCCAGTTGCTGACCCTGCAGGGCGAGGCGGCCGCGCTGCGCCGCGAGGCCCAGCTGCTCGCCGCCGAGCGCCAGCGGGCCGCCGAGGCGGCGCAGCAGTGGCAGCAGGAGCGCCAGCAGCGCGAGGAAGAGCTGCGCGACCTGGCCGCCGAGCGCGCGGCGCTGGCCAGCTCCCTGCGCGAGCAGCAGCAGGGCCACCGTCAGCGCCTCGAGGAGGTCCAGGCGGCGCGCGACGAGCTGCGCGCGCAGTTCGCCGAGCTGGCCGGGCAGATCTTTGCGGAGCGCGAGCAGCGCTTCGCCGAGAGCAGCCAGCAGCGCCTGACGCAGCTGCTCGAGCCGCTGCGCGAGCGCATCCACAGCTTCGAGCAGCGCGTCGAGCAGAGTTATCAACAGGAGGCCCGCGAGCGTTTCTCGCTGGGCAAGGAGCTGGAGCGCCTGCAGCAGCTCAACCAGCGCCTGGGCGAGGAGGCGACCAACCTGACCCGCGCGCTCAAGGGCCAGAAGACCCAGGGCAACTGGGGCGAGCTGGTGCTCGAGCGGGTGCTCGAGCATGCCGGGCTGGAGAAGGGCCGCGAGTACGACACCCAGGTCAGCCTGCGCGGCGCCGGCGGCGAGCGCTTCCAGCCCGACGTGCTGGTGCGCCTGCCCGGCGAACGCCGGGTGGTGGTGGACGCCAAGGTCAGCCTGACCGCCTGGCAGCAGTATGTCGCCGCCGAGGACGAAACGGCCCGCCAGCAGGCGCTGCGGCAGCACGTGCAGTCGCTGCGCAACCACCTCAAGGGCCTGTCGGCCAAGGACTACCAGCGCCTCGAGGGCCTGCACAGCCTGGACTTCGTGCTGTTGTTCGTGCCGCTGGAGGGCGCCTTCGCCGCCGCCCTGCAGGCCGAGCCGGGGCTGTTCCAGGAGTCGTTCGCGCAGAACATCGTGATCGTCAGCCCGACCACCCTGCTGGCCACCCTGCGGGTGATCGACAGCCTGTGGCGCCAGGAGCGGCAGAACCTCAACGCCCGCGAGATCGCCGAGCGCGCTGGCGCGTTGTACGACAAGTTCGTGCTGTTCGTCCAGGACCTCGACGAGATCGGCAGCCGCCTGCAGCAGCTCGACAAGGCCTACGCCAGCGCGCGCAACAAGCTCGGCGAGGGGCGCGGCAACCTGATCGGCCGCGCCGAGCAGCTCAAGGCGCTCGGCGCGCGCGCCAGCAAGAGCCTGCCGGCCGACTGGCTGGCGCGCGCGGCGGGCGAGCCGCTGGCGGTGGACGAGGATCCGGCCTGAGCCCCGGCGGCGGGAGGCGCGGTTGGCGAAGGCGTGAGCCGGCCGCTCAGAACAGTACCAGCAGCAGGCCCAGGCCCAGGCCGGCGGCCATCGGCGGCACGGCCATCAGGGCCAGGCGCGGCCCGCCGATCATCGCGATCAGCACGGCCTTGATCAGGCTGTTGCTGGTCACCGCCAGGGCGATGCCGCGCACCGCCACCTGCGGGTCCAGCTCGCCCAGGGCGCTGCGCGACAGCGACAGGGTGATGGCGTCGACGTCGGTCAGGCCGGAGAGCAGGGACACCAGATAGACGCCGACGTCGCCCAGTTCGCGGCGGCCGGCCTCGACCAGCAGCAGGATCGCCGCCAGCAGCGCGGCGAAGCGCAGCGCCGGGCCGAGTTCGAAGGGGTTCTTCAGCGGCGGTTCGGCGTGGATGCTGTGTTCGGCCGCCGCGGCGCGCCACCACCAGTACAGCGCGCCGCCGGCGTAGAGCAGCGCCGCCGCGCCCAGCGGCCAGAGCAGCTCGCCCAGCAGCGGCGGATTGATCGCCGCCACCTCCAGCAGCACCCGCGGGAACATCAGCGCCGAGGTGGCCAGCAGGCCGGCTGCCAGCGGCGCGTGCAGTTCGCGCTGCTCGTGCATGCGCGAGAGGGTCAGGGTCATCGCCGTGGAGGACACCAGGCCGCCGAGCAGGGCGGTCAGCAGCAGGCCGTGGCGGGTGCCGACCAGGCGCATGGCGACGTAGGCGGCGAAGCCCAGGCCGGCGATCAGCACCACCATCCACCAGGTGGCGTAGGGGTTGAACACCTGCCAGGGGCCGTAGCCCTGGTCGGGCAGCGCCGGCAGCAGCACCAGGGAGATGAACAGCAGCTTCAGCGCGCCGGACAGCTCGCTGGCGCTCAGGCGCTTGAGCGCGGCGTGCATCGGCTCCTTGAGGCTGAGCAGCAGCGCCACCACCACCGCGCAGCCGGCGGCGAGCAGGCGGCTGTGGGCGAGCGCCAGGCTGCCGAGCAGGAAGGTCAGCAGCAGGGCGATCTCGCTGGTCACGCCGGGGTCGCTCTCGTAGCGCTGGCCGACCAGGTAGGCCGCGGTGATCAGCACGCCGAGGGCCAGCAGCAGGGCCAGCCAGGCCAGCGCGCCGAAATGCCCGGCGAGCAGGCTGGCCAGGCCGCCGAGCAGGCCGACCAGGCCGTAGGTGCGGATGCCGGCGGAGAGCAGGGTGTCCTGGGTGTCGCGCGCGCTCCAGCCGCGCTCGGCGCCGATCAGCAGGCCGATGGCCAGCGCGCTGGCCAGATCCAGCCAGGTGGTGAGGTCGGGGGTCATCGGCAATCCCTGGGCAGACGGATGCTGTCAGTCTAACAGGCCGCTGCCCGGCGAGGCCGGGCAGGGCTCTCAGCGCAGGTTCAGGTGGCGGCTGATCAGGGCGCGCAGGGCGGCCGGTTTGACCGGCTTGCTCAGGTAGTCGAGGCCGCTGGCATGCACCTCGGCGATCAGCTCGGCGCGGCCGTCGGCGCTGATCACCACGCCGGGCACCGGCTGGCCGAGGTGGGCGCGCAGCCAGCCCATCAATGCCAGGCCGGTTTCGCCGTCGTCCAGGTGGTAGTCCACCAGCACCAGTTCCGGCGTGCTGCCGGCCTCGAGGAGGGCGGCGCACTCCGCGCGCGTACGCGCGGTCTGCACCTGGCAGCCCCAGCGGGTCAGCAGGCTGCGCATGCCGACGAGGATGCTGTCCTCGTTGTCGACGCACCATACCTGCACGCCCTGCATGGTCTGCTCGGGGGCGCGGGGCTGCGGCCGCTGCGGGGCCTGCGGCGCGCGGCCGCGGGCCAGCGGTACGCGTACGCTGAACACGCTGCCCTTGCCCGGCCAGGAGCGCACCTCGAGCTTGTGCTCGAGCACCCGGCACAGGCCGTCGGCGATGGCCAGGCCGAGGCCCAGGCCCTTCTCGGCGCGGGTCTGGTGGCTGTCCAGACGCTTGAACTCCTCGAAGATCACCGTGAGCTTGTCGGCCGGGATGCCCGGGCCGCGGTCCCACACCTCCAGGCGCAGGTGCGGGCCGTCGCGGCGCACGCCGAGCAGCACCTTGCCCTTGGCGTAGCGGAAGGCGTTGGTCAGGAAGTTCTGCAGCACCCGGCGCAGCAGCTTGGGATCGCTGTCGATGCTCAGCCGGCTGGCGCGGATGCGCAGGTCGATGCCCTGCTCCTGGGCCAGGGCGCGGAACTCCACGCCGAGGGCATCGAACAGGGTGTTGAGGGCGAAGCTGCTGCGCTCGGGGGTGAAGCGGCCGCTTTCCAGGCGCGAGATGTCCAGCAGGTCGGCGATCAGGTCCTCGGCCGAACGCAGCGAGGAGTCGAGGTGGTGCACCAGGTCCTGCACCTCGGCGGGCAGCGCCTCCTGGTGGCTCAGCGCGGCGGAGAACAGCCGGGCGGCGTTGAGCGGCTGCATCAGGTCGTGGCTGACCGCGGCGAGGAAGCGGGTCTTCGACTGGTTGGCCGCTTCGGCGCGGGCCTTGGCCTCGGACAGCTCGTCGTTCAGCGCGGACAGCTCGCGGGTGCGCTCCTCGACGCGGCGCTCGAGGCTTTCGTTGGCTTCCTTGAGGGCGTCCTCGGCCTGGCGGTGGGCGGTGATGTCGGTGAACGACATGACGAAGCCGCCGCCGGGCATCGGGTTGCCGATCAGCTCGATCACCCGGCCGTTGGGAAAGATCCGCTCGGAGGTGTGCGCGGTGCCCTGGCGCATCCAGTACAGGCGCTTGGCCACGTGGATGTCCGGGTCGCCCTTGCCGCACAGGCCGCGCTCGGCGTTGTAGCGGATGATGTCGGCGATCGGCCGGCCGACGCTGATCAGCCCCTCGGGGTACTCGAACAGCTCCAGGTAGCGGCGGTTCCACGCCACCAGGCGCAGCGACTGGTCGGCCACGCTGATCCCCTGGGTGATGTTCTCGATCGCCCCCTGCAGCAGGGCGCGGTTGAACTGCAGCACCTCCGAGGCCTCGTCGACGATGCGCACCACGTCCTCGACCTGCATGTCGCGGCCTTCGATGGTGGCCTTGACCACCGCGCGTGCCGAGGAGGCGCCGAGCACCCCGGCGAGCAGCCGCTCGGTGTGCGAGATCCACTCGCTGCTGGCGGTCTGGTTGGGGCTGAAGCCCTGGCCCTGGCGGTAGGCGGAGCGGATGAAGCTCTGCCGCGCGCGTTCCTCGCCGACGAAACGCCCGGCGAGGGTCAAGAGGTCCTGCACCTGCACCGCCAGCAGCAGGCGCGGGCTGGGGCGCACCGAGGCCTCCTGGCCGACGAAGCGGCTGGCCTGCCAGTGCTCGGAGACGCGGGTGCGCGACAGCCAGGAGATCAGCGCGAACACCAGGAAGTTGCCGGTCAGCGACAGCAGGGCGCCCTGGGTCAGGGCGTCCAGCGGCAGGCCCAGCGGATTGCTGGCCAGCCAGCGCTGGCCGGGGAACAGCTCCAGCGACCAGCCCATGCCGCCGGCGACCACCGGCAGCAGCAGGGTGTAGCACCACAGCAGCGAGCCGACCGCCAGGCCGGCGAATACGCCGCGACTGTTGGCCTGGCGCCAGTACAGCGCGCCGAACATCGCCGGGCCGAGCTGGGCGATGGCGGCGAAGGCGATCTGGCCGATGGCGGCCAGGCTGATGTTCGGCCCGAGCATGCGGTAGATCACGTAGGCCAGCAGCAGCAGGGCGATGATGGCGATGCGCCGCACCGACAGCAGCCAGTGGCGGAACTCCTCGAACGGCCGTTCGGCGCTGTGCCGGCGCAGCAGCCAGGGCAGCAGCATGTCGTTGGAGATCATGGTCGACAGCGCCACGCAGGCGACGATGACCATGCCGGTGGCGGCCGAGGCGCCGCCGATGAAGGCCAGCAGGGCCAGCGCCGGATGGGCCTTGGCCAGCGGCAGGCTGATGACGAAGGAGTCCGGCTCGATCCCGGCCGGCAGCAGCAGCTGCCCGGCGAGGGCGATGGGCGCGACGAACAGCGCGGCGAGGATCAGGTACAGCGGGAACACCCAGCGCGCCAGGTTGAGGTCGCGCGGCTCGATGTTCTCCACCACGGTGACGTGGAACTGCCGCGGCAGGCAGATGACCGCCATCATCGCCACGCCGGTCTGCACCAGCAGGGTCGGCCAGGCGACCGGTTGCTGCCAGTAGTCCTGCAGCCTGGGCGCCGCCAGGGCCTGCTCCAGCAGGTCGCCGATGCCGCCGAACAGCCCCCAGGTGACGAACACGCCGACGGCGAGGAAGGCCAGCAGCTTGACCAGCGACTCGAAGGCCACCGCCATGACCATGCCGCGGTGGTGTTCGGTGGCGTCGAGGTTGCGCGTACCGAACAGGATGGTGAACAGGGCGAGGATCAGCGACACGATCAGCGCGGTGTCCTGGGCGCTGATGCCGTTGGCGTCCGCGTGGGAACCGGTGAGCAGGTTGACGCCGAGGACGATGCCCTTGAGCTGCAGGGCGATGTAGGGCAGCACGCCGACCAGGCAGATCAGCGCCACCACGATGGCCAGCGGTCGCGACTTGCCGTAGCGCGCGGCGATGAAGTCGGCGATCGAGGTGATGTTCTCCTGCTTGCTGATCAGGATCATCTTGGCCAGCATCTGCGGGATCACCAGCAGCAGCAGCAGCGGGCCGAGGTAGATCGGCAGGAACGACCACAACTGGCCGGCGGCCTGGCCGACCGAGCCGAAGAAGGTCCAGCTCGAGCAGTACACCGCCAGCGACAGGCTGTAGACCCAGGCGCGCAGGCGCGGGCTGGTCGCCCCGCTGGTCTGGCGGCGGTCGCCGTAGAAGGCGATGGCGAACAGGATGGCCATGTAGATCAGGGCGACCGCAGCGATCAGCCCGCTGGACAACGACATGAGAACTCCGGGATTTCAGGATCGGCAGAGTTTCGCACCAAAGTGCGGTGTCGTCAGGTCCTTGCGACCAAGGTCGGGGGAAGGGCGAGGCCTTGCGCCATGCGGCCTGCAGGCGTTCCGGCGGGGCGGGTGCGGGCGCCGCGCGGGGCGCCCGCGGGAGCCTTATTGGGCGTCGAAGGCCTGGCCGTTGACCCCGGCGCTGTCCGGACCCATCAGGTACAGGTAGACCGGCATGATGGCTTCCGGCGTCGGATTGCTCGCTGGGTTCTCGCCCGGGTAGGCCTGGGCGCGCATGCCGGTGCGGGTGGCGCCGGGATTGATGCTGTTGGCGCGCACCGCGCTGGTGCCGTCGACCTCGTCGGCCAGCACCTGCATCATGCCCTCGGTGGCGAACTTGGACACCGCGTAGGCGCCCCAATAGGCGCGGCCCTTGCGGCCGACGCTGCTCGAGGTGAACACCACCGAGGCGTCGTTGGACAGCTTGAGCAGCGGCAGCAGCACGCTGGTCAGCATGAACGCCGCGTTGACGTTGACCTGCATGACGCGCATGAAGTTGTCGCCGGAGAACTGCTCGATCGGCGTGCGCGGGCCGAGCAGCGCGGCATTGTGCAGCAGGCCGTCGAGGCGACCGAACTCGCGCTCGATGGTCGCGGCCAGGTCGTCGTACTGGTGCGGCTGGGCGGTTTCCAGGTTGAACGGGAAGATCGCCGGCTGCGGGCCGCCGGCGCTCTCGATCTGGTCGTAGACCTCCTCGAGGTGCTCGATGGTCTTGCCCAGCAGGATCACGGTGGCGCCGTGGGCGGCGAAGGTGCGCGCGGCGGCGGCGCCGATGCCGCGGCCGGCGCCGGTGACCAGGATCACCCGATCCTTGAGCAGGTCGGGGCGGGCGGTGTACTGGAACATGGGTAAAGCCTCGTGCGGATCTTGGAATGGGTCGGCGTGCCGGGCGTCCGGGCCGTGCCGGCGTGGCGGCCGGACGCGCGGGGCGCGGGCAAACGGGAACGGCGTCGAGTGTCGCGCAGTGCGCGCGGCGCGACCATGCGGCGGAAGTCGAAGTCGGGCCGGCGGCTCAGCAGCCGCACAGGGCGCGGTCGAGCGCTGCGCGCAGCTCGCGCGGGTGGTCGATCACCAGGTCGGCGCCCCAGTGCCCGGGGTTGTCGTCGGGATGGATGTAGCCGTAGCGCACCGCCACGGTGCGCGTGCCGGCGGCGCGACCGGCCTCGATGTCGCGGGCGTCGTCGCCGACGTAGAGCACCTCGCGCGGGTCGAGGGCGAGCTTGGCGCAGGCCAGCAGGAGCATCTCCGGATCGGGCTTGCTGCGGCTGACGTGCTCGGGGCAGACCAGCACCGCGGCGCGCTCGGCGAGCTGCAGGCGCTGCATGATCGGCTCGGCGTAGCGCAGCGGCTTGTTGGTCGCCACGCCCCAGCGCAGGCGGGCGCGCTCGAGGTCGGCGAGCAGCTCGGGGATGCCGTCGAACGGGCGGGTCAGCACCGCGCAGTGCTCCTGGTAGCGCGCGAGGAACTCCAGGCGCAGGGCCTCGAACGCCGGATGCTCGGGATCGAGGTCGAAGCTGCAGGCGACCATCGCCCGCGCGCCGCCGGACACCTGGTCGCGGATGCGCTGCGGCTCCAGGGCCGGCAGGTCGCGCGCGGCGCGCATGGCCTGGCAGATGGCGATGAAGTCCGGCGCGCTGTCGACCAGCGTGCCGTCCATGTCGAACAGAACCGCTCGCAGCCGCATGCGCCTCACTCCTCGCGCAGGGTCTGGATCATGTAGTTGACGTCGACGTCCGCGCCCAGCTTGTAGGTCTTGCTCAGCGGGTTGTAGGTCAGGCCGACGATGTCCTTGACCGCCAGGCCGGCGTCGCGGCACCAGGCGCCCAGCTCGGAGGGGCGGATGAACTTCTTGAAGTCGTGGGTACCGCGCGGCAGCATCTTCAGCAGGTATTCGGCGCCGACGATGGCCAGCAGGTAGGCCTTGGGGTTGCGGTTGATGGTCGAGAAGAACACCTGGCCGCCCGGCTTGACCAGCCGCTGGCAGGCCTGGATCACCGAGGCCGGGTCGGGCACGTGCTCGAGCATCTCCAGGCAGGTGACCACGTCGAACTGGCCGGGCATCTCGGCGGCCAGCGCCTCGGCGGTGCTCTGCCGGTAGTCGACGGTCACCCCGGACTCCAGCTGGTGCAGGCGCGCCACGGCCAGCGGCGCCTCGCCCATGTCGATGGCGGTGACGCTGGCGCCGCGCAGGGCCATGGCCTCGCTGAGGATGCCGCCGCCGCAGCCGACGTCGAGGACCTTCTTGCCGGCCAGGCCGACGCGCTCGTCGACCCAGTTGACCCGCAGCGGGTTGATCTCGTGCAGCGGCTTGAACTCGCTCTCGCGGTCCCACCAGCGATGGGCGAGGGCCTCGAATTTGGCGATTTCGGCGTGGTCGACGTTGCTCATGACGTGGTTCCGTTGGCAAGGCTGGAAGCTTCTAACCGCCTATCTTGCCAGTTTTCGCGCCGCTTGGGGGGCGGGCGGCGTGTCGCGCGGGCCGCGAAGGGGCTGGCGCAGGGGAGAAAACTCGCGCTGTGACCTGCTTCCCCTGGGCGGATGCGGCGCGTTGGCTGGGGAATCGCGGCGCGAGCTACCCCATCCCTCGCGCTAGGCGCCGGCGATCCGCCCGCCCCAGGCCTGCGCCTTGGCCAGCAGCTCGGCCTCGTCCAGGCGGGTCAGGCGGCCGTCCTCCAGCAGCGCCTTGCCGCCGACCCAGACGTGCTTCACGCAGTCGCGACCGCTGGCGTAGATCAGCTGCGATACCGGGTCGTAGACCGGCTGCTGGGCCAGGCCGCTGAGGTCGAAGGCCACCAGGTCGGCGCTCTTGCCGGCCTCCAGCGAGCCGCATTCCTCGTCGAGGCCCAGGGCGCGGGCGCCGTTGAGGGTGGCCATGCGCAGCGCGCGGTGGGCGTCCAGCGCGGTGGCCGAGCCGGCCACCGCCTTGGCCAGCAGGGCGGCGGTGCGCGTCTCGCCGAGCAGGTCGAGGTCGTTGTTGCTCGCCGCGCCGTCGGTGCCGATGGCCACGTTGACCCCGGCCTGCCACAGGCGCTCGACCGGGCAGAAGCCGCTGGCCAGCTTGAGGTTGGACTCCGGGCAGTGGATCACGCTGGCGTTGTGCTGCATCAGCAGGGCCAGGTCGGCGTCGTCGATCTGGGTCATGTGCACCGCCTGGAAGCGCGGACCGAGCAGGCCGAGGCGGGCCAGGCGGGCCAGCGGCCGCTCGCCGGACAGCTCGAGGGCCTGCTGCACCTCGTAGGCGGTTTCGTGCACGTGCATGTGGATGCCGGCATCCAGCTGCTCGGCGAGCACGCGCACGCGCTCCAGGCGCTCGTCGCTGACCGTGTAGGGGGCGTGCGGGCCGAAGGCCACCTTGATGCGCGGGTGGTGGCGCAGGTCGCTGAACAGTTCCAGGCCGCGGCGCAGCGCCTCGTCGGTGTCGTGGGCGCCGGGCACCGGGAAGTTGAGCACCGGGATGGTGATCTGCGCGCGCACGCCGCTGTGGTGCACCACTTCGCTGGTCACTTCGGGGAAGAAGTACATGTCGGAGAAGGCGGTGATGCCGCTCTTCACCTGTTCGGCGATGGCCAGCTCGGTGCCGTCGCGGACGAAGTCGGCGTCGACCCACTTCGCCTCGGCCGGCCAGATGTGCTCCTGCAGCCAGGTCATCAGCGGCAGGTCGTCGGCCAGGCCGCGGAACAGGCTCATCGCCGCATGGCCGTGGGCGTTGACCAGGCCGGGGGCGAGCAGCATGCCGGGCAGCTCGCGGGTTTCGCGCGCCGGGAAGGCCAGCGCCGACTGACGGGGGGCGATGAGGGCGATGCGCCCGTCGCGGATGCCCAGGGCATGCTCGCGCAGCACCACGCCGGCCGGCTCCACCGGGACTATCCATTCGGGGAGCAGGAGCAGGTCCAGGGGGGCGGCGGTGCTGGGCATGGGGAGGCTTCCGATGCGACGGTTGAACGGCCCGCGAGTGTAGCCGCTGCGGCGGCGGTCTTGAAGCGGCCGCAGCGGGCGGCGAGGGGGTATAATTCAAGGTTTTCCGAAAATGTTCGAGGGAGTCCCCATGCGCGAGCAATTGCTGGCAGCGGAGAAGGTCAAGGCAATCGACTGGCAGGGCGGCGTCCTGCATCTGCTCGATCAGCGGCTGTTGCCGCTCGAGGAAACCTGGCTGGCCTACGACAGCGCCGCCGGGGTGGCCGAGGCGATCCGCCAGATGGTGGTGCGCGGCGCGCCGGCGATCGGCATCAGCGCGGCCTACGGCGTGGTGCTCGGCGCGCGGGCCCGACTGGCCGCCGGCGGCGACTGGCGCTCGGCGCTGGAGGAGGACTTCCGCGTGCTGGCCGCCTCGCGGCCGACCGCGGTCAACCTGTTCTGGGCGTTGGACCGCATGCGCGAGCGGTTGAATCGCCTGCAGGACTGCGACGACGTGCTGGGCGCGCTGGAGGCCGAGGCGCTCGGCATCCACGCCAGCGACCGCGAGGCCAACCTGACCATGGCCCAGCTCGGCGTCGAGCTGATCCGCCGCCACGACGCCAGGCCGCAGAAGCTGCTGACCCACTGCAACACCGGAGCGCTGGCCACCGGTGGTTTCGGCACCGCGCTGGGGGTGATCCGCGCCGCCCATCTCGCCGGGCTGGTGGCGCGGGTGTTCGCCGACGAAACCCGCCCCTGGCTGCAGGGCGCGCGGCTGACCGCCTGGGAGCTGGCCGGCGAGGGCGTGCCGGTCTGTCTCAATGCCGACGCCGCCGCCGCGCACCTGATGAAGACCGAAGGCATCAGCTGGGTGATCGTCGGCGCCGACCGCATCACCGCCAACGGCGACGTGGCCAACAAGATCGGCACCTACCAACTGGCGGTCAACGCCCTGCACCACGGCGTGCGCTTCATGGTGGTGGCGCCCAGCTCGACCATCGACATGAGCCTGGAAAGCGGCGACGACATCCCGATCGAGGAGCGCGACGGCCGCGAGCTGCTGGAGATCGGCGGCAAGCGCGTGGCCGCCGAGGTGCAGGCGGTCAACCCGGTGTTCGACGTCACCCCGGCCGACCTGATCGACGCCATCGTCACCGAGAAGGGCGTGGTCGAGCGCCCGGATGCCGCGAAGATGGCCCAGCTGATGAGCCGCAAGCGCCTGCACTGAGCCGCGGGGGCCAACGGCGTCGCCGCCAGGGGCGGCGGCGCCGGGCTGCCGTGTGCCGGTGCAGGTGGTTGTGGTAAGCTCCGGCGGTTTAAAGAGGCCCGCAACGGGGCTTTCCAGATTGCACGCGATGCCACCCTGCTGGCACCTGCCTAGAACAAAGGAACCAGGCTTCTCATGGGCGAACTGGCCAAAGAAATCCTCCCGGTCAACATCGAAGACGAGCTGAAACAGTCGTACCTCGACTACGCGATGAGCGTGATCGTCGGGCGGGCCCTGCCGGACGCGCGCGACGGTCTCAAGCCTGTGCACCGCCGCGTGCTGTTCGCCATGAGCGAACTGGGCAACGACTGGAACAAGCCGTACAAGAAGTCCGCCCGCGTGGTCGGCGACGTGATTGGTAAGTACCACCCGCACGGCGACACCGCGGTGTACGACACCATCGTACGCATGGCCCAGCCGTTCTCGCTGCGCTACATGCTGGTCGACGGCCAGGGCAACTTCGGTTCGGTGGACGGCGACAACGCCGCGGCCATGCGTTACACCGAAGTGCGCATGGCCAAGCTGGCCCACGAGCTGCTCGCCGACCTCGACAAGGAAACCGTCGACTGGGTGCCCAACTACGACGGCACCGAGCAGATCCCGGCGGTGATGCCGACCAAGATCCCCAACCTGCTGGTCAACGGCTCCAGCGGCATCGCCGTGGGCATGGCCACCAACATCCCGCCGCACAACCTCGGCGAGGTGATCGACGGCTGCCTGGCGCTGATCGACAACCCGGAGCTCTCCGTCGACGAGCTGATGCAGTACATCCCCGGCCCGGACTTCCCCACCGCGGGGATCATCAACGGCCGCGCCGGGATCATCGAGGCGTACCGCACCGGCCGCGGCCGGGTGTACATCCGCGCGCGCGCCGAGATCGAGGAGATGGACAAGGCCGGCCGCCAGCAGATCGTCATCACCGAGCTGCCCTACCAGCTGAACAAGGCGCGGCTGATCGAGAAGATCGCCGAGCTGGTCAAGGAGAAGAAGCTCGAGGGCATCAGCGAGCTGCGCGACGAGTCCGACAAGGACGGCATGCGCGTGGTCATCGAGCTGCGCCGCGGCGAAGTCGGCGAGGTGGTGCTCAACAACCTCTATGCGCAGACCCAGATGCAGAGCGTGTTCGGCATCAACGTGGTGGCGCTGGTCGACGGCCAGCCGCGCACGCTGAACCTCAAGGACATGCTCGAGGTGTTCGTCCGCCACCGCCGCGAGGTGGTGACCCGGCGCACCGTGTTCGAGCTGCGCAAGGCCCGCGAGCGCGGCCACATCCTCGAAGGCCAGGCGGTGGCGCTGTCCAACATCGACCCGGTGATCGAGCTGATCAAGCAGTCGCCGACCCCGGCCGAGGCCAAGGAGCGGCTGATCGCCACCGCCTGGGAGTCCAGCGCGGTGGAGGCGATGGTCGAGCGCGCCGGCGCCGATGCCTGCCGTCCCGAGGACCTCGATCCGCAGTACGGCCTGCGCGAGGGCAAGTACTACCTGTCCCCGGAGCAGGCCCAGGCCATCCTCGAGCTGCGCCTGCACCGCCTGACCGGCCTGGAGCACGAGAAGCTGCTCGCCGAGTACCAGGAAATCCTCGTGCAGATCGGCGAGCTGATCCGCATCCTGACCAGCCCCGAGCGGCTGATGGAAGTGATCCGCGAGGAGCTGGAGAAGGTCAAGGCCGAGTTCGGCGACGCCCGCCGCACCGAGATCCGCGCCACCCAGGAAGACCTCACCGTCGCCGACCTGATCCCCGAGGAAGAGCGCGTGGTGACCATCTCCCACGGCGGCTACGCCAAGTCCCAGCCGCTGGCCGCCTACCAGGCGCAGCGCCGCGGCGGCAAGGGCAAGTCGGCCACCGGGGTGAAGGACGAGGACTACGTCGAGCACCTGCTGGTCGCCAACAGCCACGCCACCCTGCTGCTGTTCTCCAGCAAGGGCAAGGTCTACTGGCTGCGCACCTTCGAGATTCCCGAGGCGTCGCGCACCGCGCGCGGCCGCCCGCTGGTCAACCTGCTGCCGCTCGACGAGGGCGAGCGCATCACCGCCATGCTGCAGGTCGATCTGGAGGCCCTGCAGCAGTCGGGCGGCGAGGACGACCTGGACAACGACGGCGTGGTGATCGAGGGCGAAGTGGTCGAGGCCGTCGAGGCCGCCGAGGAGGCCGAGGGCGAGACCGCCGAGCTGGTCGCCGAGCCGACCGGCGCCTACATCTTCATGGCCACCGCCTTCGGCACCGTGAAGAAGGTGCCGCTGGTGCAGTTCAGCCGGCCGCGCAAGGCCGGCCTGATCGCCCTGGACCTGGTCGAGGGCGACACCCTGATCGCCGCGGCGATCACCGACGGCGCCAAGGAAGTCATGCTGTTCTCCAGCGCCGGCAAGGTGATCCGCTTCGCCGAGAGCGTGGTGCGCACCATGGGCCGCAACGCCCGCGGCGTGCGCGGCATGAAGCTGGGCGCCGGCCAGCAGCTGATCTCCATGCTGATCCCCGAGTCGGCCGCGCAGATCCTCACCGCCTCCGAGCGCGGCTTCGGCAAGCGCACCCCGCTGTCCAAGTTCCCGCGCCGCGGCCGCGGCGGCCAGGGGGTGATCGCCATGGTCACCAACGAGCGCAACGGCCAGCTGGTCGGCGCCATCCAGGTGCAGGAAGGCGAGGAGATCATGCTGATCTCCGACCAGGGCACCCTGGTGCGCACCCGCGTCGACGAGGTGTCCCTGCAGAGCCGCAATACCCAGGGCGTGACCCTGATCAAGCTGGCCGAGGGCGAGACCCTGGTCGGCCTGGAGCGCGTGCAGGAGCCGTCGGACAGCGGCGAGGAGCTGGCCGAAGCCGATGCGCCGGAGCTGGCCGACGCCGCGCCGGCCACCGACGCCGAGCAGTAAGAATCAACGCAGGCGGCGCGTCGCCTGCCGTCGCAGCAAGACCGGCGAGGGGCGCGCGCCGCCCCTGGCCAACGAACCGAGAGTGATGTGAGCATGCGAGCCCATAATTTCTGCGCCGGCCCGGCCGCGCTGCCCGAAGCCGTTCTGCAAAAGGCCCAGGCCGAACTCCTCGACTGGCACGGCAAGGGCCTGTCGGTCATGGAAATGAGCCACCGCAGCGACGACTACGTCGCCATCGCCGAGAAGGCCGAGCAGGACCTGCGCGACCTGCTGAACGTGCCGTCGAACTACAAGGTGCTGTTCCTGCAGGGCGGCGCCAGCCAGCAGTTCGCCGCCATCCCGCTGAACCTGCTGCCCGAAGAGGGCGTCGCCGACTACGTCGAGACCGGCATCTGGTCGAAGAAGGCCATCGAGGAAGCGCGCCGCTTCGGCAACGTCAACGTCGCCGCCAGCGCCAAGCCCTACGACTACTTCGCCATCCCCGGGCAGAACGACTGGAAACTGTCGAACAACGCCGCCTACCTGCACTACTGCAGCAACGAGACCATCGGCGGTCTGCAGTTCGACTGGGTGCCGGACCTCGGCGACGTGCCGCTGGTGGTGGACATGTCCTCGGACATCCTCTCCCGGCCGATCGACGTGTCGCAGTTCGGCATGATCTACGCCGGCGCGCAGAAGAACATCGGCCCGAGCGGCCTGGTGGTGGCGATCGTCCGCGAGGACCTGCTCGGCCGCGCCCGCTCGGCCTGCCCGACCATGCTCGACTACAAGGTCGCCGCCGACAACGGCTCGATGTACAACACCCCGGCGACCTTCTCCTGGTACCTGTCCGGCCTGGTGTTCGAGTGGCTGAAGGAGCAGGGCGGCCTGGAAGAGATGGAGCGCCGCAACCGCGCCAAGAAGGAGCTGCTGTACGGCGCCATCGACGCCAGCGACTTCTACACCAACCCGATCGCCGAGAACGCCCGTTCGTGGATGAACGTGCCGTTCCGCCTGGCCGACGAGAAGCTCGACAAGGCCTTCCTCGCCGGCGCCGAGGCGCGCGGCCTGCTCAACCTCAAGGGCCACCGCTCGGTGGGCGGCATGCGCGCCTCGATCTACAACGCCGTCGGCCTCGACGCCGTGCAGGCGCTGGTCGCCTACATGGCCGAGTTCGAGAAGGAGCACGGCTGACATGTCCGAGAAGGAGCAGCTGCAGGCCCTGCGCGTGCGCATCGACAGCCTCGACGAGCAGATCCTCGGGCTGATCAGCGAGCGCGCGCGCTGCGCCGAGCAGGTCGCGCAGGTCAAGATGGCGTCGCTCAAGCCCGGCGAGAAGCCGGTGTTCTACCGCCCCGAGCGCGAGGCCTGGGTGCTCAAGCACATCATGGAGATCAACCAGGGACCGCTCGGCAACGAGGAGGTCGCCCGGCTGTTCCGCGAGATCATGTCCGCCTGCCTGGCCCTCGAGCATCCGCTCAAGGTCGCCTACCTCGGCCCGGAAGGCACCTTCACCCAGGCCGCCGCGCTCAAGCACTTCGGCCACTCGGTGGTCAGCCAGCCGATGGCGGCCATCGACGAGGTGTTCCGCGAGGTGGTCGCCGGGGCGGTGAACTTCGGCGTGGTGCCGGTGGAGAACTCCACCGAGGGCGCGGTCAACCACACCCTGGACAGCTTCCTCGAGCACGACCTGGTGATCTGCGGCGAGGTCGAGCTGCGCATCCACCACCACCTGCTGGTGGGGGAGAACACCAAGACCGACAAGATCTCGCGCATCTACTCGCACGCCCAGTCGCTGGCGCAGTGCCGCAAGTGGCTGGACGCGCACTACCCGAACGTCGAGCGCGTCGCGGTGTCGAGCAACGCCGACGCCGCCAAGCGGGTGAAGAGCGAGTGGAACAGCGCGGCGATCGCCGGTGACATGGCCGCCCAGCTGTACGGCCTGAGCAAGCTGGCCGAGAAGATCGAGGACCGCCCGGACAACGCCACGCGCTTCCTGATCATCGGCAACCAGGCGGTGCCGGCCACCGGCGACGACAAGACCTCGATCATCGTCTCCACCAACAACAAGCCGGGCGCGCTGCACAACCTGCTGGCGCCGTTCCACCAGAACGGCATCGACCTGACCCGCATCGAGACCCGCCCGTCGCGCAGCGGCAAGTGGACCTACGTGTTCTTCATCGACTTCGTCGGCCACCAGGACGACCCGCTGATCCGCCGCGTGCTGGAGCAGATCGGCCAGGAAACCGTGGCGCTCAAGGTGCTCGGTTCCTATCCCAAGGCCGTGCTCTGAATCCTGTCTGCGCCGGCCCGGGCCCAGCCCGCGGCCGGCGACCTTTGTCGGAGACCACCGATGAGCTGTGATTTCCTTGCCCTGGCCGTGCCGGGCGTGCAGAAACTCTCCCCCTACGTGCCGGGCAAGCCGGTGGACGAGCTGGCCCGCGAGCTGAACCTCGACCCGGCCGGCATCGTCAAGCTGGCCAGCAACGAGAACCCGCTGGGCCCATCGCCCAAGGCGCTGGAGGCGATCCGCGCCGAGCTGGGCGACATCACCCGCTATCCCGACGGCAGCGGCTACCGCCTCAAGGCCAAGCTGGCCGAGCGCTTCGGCCTGACGCCGGCGCAGATCACCCTGGGCAACGGCTCCAACGACGTCCTCGACCTGATCGCCCGCGCCTGGCTGGCGCCGGGGCTGAACGCGGTGTTCAGCCAGTACGCCTTCGCCGTCTACCCGATCTCCACCCAGGCGGTCGGCGCCGAAGGGCGCGCGGTGCCGGCCAGGGACTACGGTCACGACCTCGACGCCATGCTGGCGGCCATCGACGCCAACACCCGCGTGGTGTTCGTCGCCAACCCGAACAACCCGACCGGCACCTGGTTCGGCCCGGACGCGCTGGAGGCCTTCCTCTCCCGCGTGCCGCCGCACGTGCTGGTGGTGCTCGACGAGGCGTACATCGAGTTCGCCGCAGGTTCCGAGCTGCCCGACGGCCTGAGCTACCTGGCGCGCTACCCGAACCTGATCGTCACCCGCACCCTGTGCAAGGCCTACGGCCTGGCCGGCCTGCGCGTCGGCTACGCGGCGTCCTCGCCGCAGGTGGCCGACGTGCTCAACCGCGTGCGCCAGCCGTTCAACGTCAACAGCCTCGCGCTGGTCGCCGCCTGCGCCGCGCTGGACGACGCCGAGTACCTGGCCGAAGGCCGGCGGATCAACGCCGAGGGCATGGCCCAGCTGGAGGCCGGCCTGGCCGCGCTGGGCCTCGAGTGGATTCCCAGCAAGGGCAACTTCCTCGCCGTCGACTTCGCTCGCGACGCCGCGCCGATCAACCAGGCGCTGCTGCAGGAAGGGGTGATCGTCCGTCCGGTGGCCGGTTACGGCCTGCCGACCTTCCTGCGCGTGTCCGTCGGCCTGCCGGCGGAGAACCAGCGCTTCCTCGACGCCCTGGCCAAGGTGCTCGGCCGTGGCTGAGGCCAGGGTCGCGCCCCTCGTCGGCCGCCTGGTGGTGGTCGGCCTCGGCCTGATCGGCGGCTCCTTCGCCAAGGGCCTGCGCCAGCAGGGCCTGTGCGGCGAGGTGGTCGGCGTCGACCTGGACGCCGAGTCGCGCCGCCTGGCGGTGCAGCTCGGCGTGGTCGACCGCTGCGAGAGCGAGCTGGCCGCCGCCTGCGTCGGCGCCGACGTGATCCTCCTGGCCGTGCCGATCATCGCCATGGAGAAGGTGCTCGCCCAGCTCGCCGCTCTCGATCTGGGCCAGGCGATCGTCACCGACGTCGGCAGCGCCAAGGGCAACGTGGTGCGCGCCGCGCAGGCGGTGTTCGGCGCGCGCCTGCCGCGCTTCGTGCCGGGCCATCCGATCGCCGGCTCCGAGCAGAGCGGCGTGGAGGCGGCCAATCCCGCGCTGTACCGCCGCCACAAGGTGATCCTCACCCCGCTGGCCGAGACCGACCCGCAGGCGCTGGCGCTGGTCGACCGCCTGTGGCGCGCGCTGGGCGCCGACGTCGAGCACATGGCCGTCGAGCACCACGACGAGGTGCTCGCCGCCACCAGCCACCTGCCGCACCTGCTGGCCTTCGGCCTGGTCGACTCGCTGGCGCACCAGAGCGAGAACCTGGAAATCTTCCGCTACGCCGCCGGCGGCTTCCGCGACTTCACCCGCATCGCCGGCAGCGATCCGTTGATGTGGCACGACATCTTCCTCGCCAACCGCGAGGCGGTCCTGCGCATCCTCGACCGTTTCCGCAGCGACCTCGACGGGCTGCGCGAGGCGATCGACCAAGGGGACGGGCATCACCTGCTGGGCGTGTTCACCCGCGCCCGCGTCGCCCGCGAGCATTTCAGCAAAATCCTGGCCCAACGGGCCTATGTGGACGCCATGCATTCCAACGACCTGATCTTCCTGGCCCAACCGGGCGGCAGCCTGAGCGGACGGATTCGCGTCCCGGGCGACAAGTCCATCTCCCACCGCTCGATCATGCTCGGCTCGCTGGCCGAGGGCACCACCGAGGTGGAAGGCTTCCTCGAGGGCGAGGACGCCCTGGCCACCATCCAGGCGTTCCGCGACATGGGCGTGGTCATCGAAGGCCCGCACCACGGCCGCGTCACCGTGCACGGCGTCGGCCTGCACGGCCTCAAGGCGCCGGCCGGCCCGCTGTACATGGGCAACTCCGGCACCTCCATGCGCCTGCTCTCCGGCCTGCTCGCCGCGCAGCCGTTCGACACCGAACTGACCGGCGACCCGTCGCTGTCCAAGCGGCCGATGAACCGCGTGGCCAAGCCGCTGCGCGAGATGGGCGCGCAGATCGAGACCGGTCCGGAAGGCCGTCCGCCGCTGCGCATCAAGGGCAACGCGCCGCTGAAGGGCATCCACTACGACCTGCCGATGGCCAGCGCCCAGGTGAAGTCCTGCCTGCTGCTCGCCGGCCTGTACGCCGAGGGGCAGACCTCGGTGACCGAGCCGGCGCCGACCCGCGACCACACCGAGCGCATGCTGCGCGGCTTCGGCTACCCGGTCGAGGTCGAGGGCGCCACCGCCAGGGTGGAGAGCGGCCACAAGCTCACCGCCACCCACATCGAGGTGCCGGCGGACATCTCCTCGGCGGCCTTCTTCCTGGTCGCGGCGAGCATCGCCGAGGGCTCCGAGCTGGTCCTCGAGCACGTCGGCATCAACCCGACCCGCACCGGGGTGATCGACATCCTCAAGCTGATGGGCGGCGACCTGACCCTGGAGAACCAGCGTGTGGTCGGCGGCGAGCCGGTGGCCGACATCCGCGTGCGTTCGGCGAAGCTCAAGGGCATCGAGATTCCCGAGGAGCTGGTGCCGCTGGCCATCGACGAGTTCCCGGTGCTGTTCGTCGCCGCCGCCTGCGCCGAAGGGCGCACCGTGCTGCGCGGCGCCGAGGAGCTGCGGGTCAAGGAATCCGACCGCATCCAGGTGATGGCCGACGGCCTGAAGACCCTCGGCGTCAAGGCCGAGCCGACCGCGGACGGCATCGTCATCGACGGCGGCCCGATCGGCGGCGGCGAGGTGTGGGCGCACGGCGACCACCGCATCGCCATGTCGTTCAGCGTCGCCTCGCTGCGCGCCAGCGCGCCGATCCGCATCCACGACTGCGCCAACGTCGCCACCTCGTTCCCCAACTTCCTCGCCCTGTGCGGCGAGGTGGGCGTGCGGGTCGGCAAGGAAGGCCAGCAATGATCGGCCTGGCCCCGGTCATCGCCATCGACGGGCCGAGCGGCTCGGGCAAGGGCACGGTGTGCAGCCGGCTGGCCCAGCAGCTCGGCTGGCACCTGCTCGACTCCGGCGCGCTGTACCGCCTGCTGGCGCTGGCCGCCGGCCGCCACGGCATCGCCCTGGACAACGAGGCGGCGCTGCAGGCGCTGGCCGCCCATCTGGACGTGCGCTTCGTCGCCGCCCGGGAAGGCCTGCACGGCCAGCGCATCCTGCTGGAAGGCGAGGAAGTCGGCGACGAGCTGCGCACCGAGCAGGCCGGCGCGGGCGCCTCGCAGGTCGCCGCGCTGCCCGGCGTGCGCAGCGCGCTGCTGCAGCGCCAGCGCGATTTCCGCGTGGCTCCCGGCCTGATCGCCGACGGTCGCGACATGGGCACCGTGGTGTTCGCCGACGCCCCGCTGAAGATCTTCCTCACCGCCAGCGCCGAGGAGCGCGCCCGCCGGCGCTACCTGCAGTTGAAGGACAAGGTGCCGGGTGCTAATCTGTCTAGTCTGCTGGAAGAGATCCGTGCGCGTGACGAGCGCGACACGCAGCGTGCTGTGGCTCCACTGAAGCCGGCGTCTGACGCCATCCTGCTGGATTCCACTGAACTCTCGATCGAGCAGGTTCTGGAGCGCATCCTCGCTGAAGTCGCCGCGCGCGACCTGGCCGGATGATCCAGCGAGGCGGCCGGAAACCAGTCCAATTCCGCCGCCTCTTTATGACAAACGAACCCGTGCCGGCTGGGGTGCGGATCGGGCACATTCAGTGCCCTTGATCAACAGGTATGAACATGAGCGAAAGCTTCGCAGAACTTTTTGAAGAAAGCCTGAAATCCCTCGACATGCAGCCGGGTGCCATCATCACCGGCATCGTGGTCGACATCGACGGTGACTGGGTCACCGTGCATGCCGGCCTCAAGTCCGAGGGCGTCATCCCGGTCGAGCAGTTCTACAACGAGCAGGGCGAGCTGACCATCAAGGTCGGTGACGAAGTTCACGTCGCACTGGATGCCGTGGAAGACGGCTTCGGCGAGACCAAACTGTCCCGCGAAAAAGCCAAGCGCGCCGAGTGCTGGATCGTTCTGGAAGCTGCGTTCGCTGCCGAAGAAGTGGTCAAGGGCGTCATCAACGGCAAGGTCAAGGGTGGCTTCACCGTCGACATCAACGGCATCCGCGCATTCCTGCCGGGTTCGCTGGTCGACGTGCGTCCGGTGCGCGACACCACCCACCTGGAAGGCAAAGAGCTCGAGTTCAAGGTCATCAAGCTCGACCAGAAGCGCAACAACGTTGTCGTTTCCCGTCGCAGCGTGCTGGAAGCCGAGAACAGCGCCGAGCGCGAAGCCCTGCTGGAATCCCTGCAGGAAGGCCAGCAGGTCAAGGGTATCGTCAAGAACCTCACCGACTACGGTGCGTTCGTTGACCTGGGCGGCGTCGATGGTCTGCTGCACATCACCGACATGGCCTGGAAGCGCATCAAGCATCCGTCCGAGATCGTCAACGTTGGCGACGAGATCGATGTCAAGGTGCTGAAGTTCGACCGCGAGCGCAACCGCGTCTCCCTGGGTCTGAAGCAGCTGGGCGAAGATCCGTGGGTCGCCATCAAGGCCCGTTATCCGGAAGGCACCCGCGTCCAGGCTCGCGTCACCAACCTGACCGACTACGGCTGCTTCGCCGAGCTGGAAGAAGGCGTCGAAGGTCTGGTGCACGTGTCCGAAATGGACTGGACCAACAAGAACATCCACCCGTCCAAGGTCGTTCAGGTCGGCGACGAAGTGGAAGTCATGGTTCTGGACATCGACGAAGAGCGCCGTCGTATCTCCCTCGGCATCAAGCAGTGCAAGCCGAACCCGTGGGAAGAGTTCTCCGGCCACTTCAACAAGGGCGACCGCATCTCCGGCACCATCAAGTCGATCACCGATTTCGGTATCTTCATCGGCCTGGACGGCGGCATCGACGGTCTGGTCCACCTGTCCGACATCTCCTGGAACGAAGTCGGCGAAGAAGCCGTGCGTCGCTTCAAGAAGGGCGACGAGCTGGAAACCGTCATCCTGTCCGTCGATCCGGAGCGCGAGCGCATCTCCCTGGGCATCAAGCAGCTGGAAGACGATCCGTTCTCCAACTACGCCGCCCTCAACGAGAAAGGCTCCATCGTTCGTGGCACCGTGAAGGAAGTCGACGCCAAGGGCGCCGTCATCACTCTGGCCAACGAAGTGGAAGGCGTGCTGAAGGCTTCCGAAATCAGCCGTGACCGCGTCGAAGACGCGCGCAACGTGCTGAAGGAAGGCGAAGAAGTCGAAGCCAAGATCATCAGCATCGACCGCAAGAGCCGCGTGATCAGCCTGTCGATCAAGTCCAAGGACGTCGACGACGAGAAGGAAGCGATGAAGGAACTGCGCAAGCAAGACGTGAGCGCCGGTCCGACCACCATCGGTGACCTGATCAAGGCACAAATGGGCAGCCAGAACTAAGTTCTGACCGTTCATGGAAAAAGGGCGACTTCGGTCGCCCTTTTTCGTTTCCGCAGCAAACGCCGGCCCGGACCGCCAGGCCCCGAGGCGGGCTTGCCTGCGGCCGGGCGGGCGCTATCATGGCCGCCCCCGACCGAAGGTGAATTTCCGATGACCACTCCGACTTCCTCCGCTGCCGAAGCCAGCCCCCTGTACGCCAAGCTGCTCGGCGAAACTGCGGCGATCTCCTGGCAGGAGCTGCAGCCGTTCTTCGCCCGCGGCGCGGTGCTGCGCGTGGAGGGCACCCTGGACCTGGTGGCGGTCGCCGAGGCGCTGGCCGCGGACGACAAGTCGCGGATCATCCCCTGGCTGGCCAGCGGCGAGCTGCGCAAGCTGGAGGTGCTCGACGCCGAGGACTACCTGGCGCGCGACCCGCAGCTGTGGGCGGTGGTGGTGGCGCCCTGGGTGCTGGTGCAGGAGCGCGAGACGGCGCCGGCCCTGCACTGAGCCGGCCCCCCCGCGCGCGGCCCGGTGCCGCCGCCGGCTTGCGGTGGCGGGCGGAACTTCGCCACTATTGGGCACCAGCGACTCCACGGACCCGGGAGAAGGATGTGGCGGCCCAGCCTGAAGGCAGTGTCAGCGCCGTGCGCGGCGCGGTGATCGACGTCAGTTTCCCGACCGGCCTGCCGGCCATCGGCGACGCCCTGGCGATCCTGCGCGACGACGGCGAGCCCCTGCTGGCCGAAGTGCAGGCCCATCTCGACGCCCAGCGGGTGCGCGCCATCGCCCTGGCGGCGACCGCCGGCCTGCCGCGCGGCGTGCCGGTGCGCGCCCTCGGCGGGCCGCTCAGCGTGCCGGTGGGCGAGGCGGTGCTCGGTCGCCTGCTCGATGTATCCGGCGCGCTCGGTGACAAGGGCGCGCCGTTGCCCGCCGACGTGCCGCGCCGGCCGATCCACCGCGCGCCGCCGCCGCTGGCTGCGCAGCACAGCAGCCGCGAGCTGTTCGCCACCGGCATCAAGGTCATCGACCTGCTCACCCCGCTGGTGCAGGGCGGCAAGGCCGCCATGTTCGGCGGCGCCGGGGTCGGCAAGACCGTGCTGGTGATGGAGCTGATCCACGCCATGGTCGAGCGCTATCAGGGCATCTCGGTGTTCGCCGGGGTCGGCGAGCGCTCCCGCGAGGGCCACGAGATGCTCCTCGACATGCGCGAGTCCGGGGTGCTCGACCACACCGTGCTGGTCTACGGGCAGATGAACGAGCCGCCTGGGGCGCGCTGGCGAGTGCCGCTGACCGCGCTGAGCATCGCCGAATACTTCCGCGACGAACGCCGGCAGAACGTCCTGCTGCTGATGGACAACGTGTTCCGCTTCGTCCAGGCCGGCGCCGAGGTGTCCGGCCTGCTCGGCCGCCTGCCGTCGCGGGTCGGCTACCAGCCGACCCTGGCCGACGAGGTGGCGGCGTTGCAGGAGCGCATCGTCTCGGTCGAGGGCGTGGCGGTGACCGCCATCGAGGCGGTCTACGTGCCGGCCGACGACTTCACCGACCCGGCGGTGACCGCGCTGGCCGCCCACGTCGACAGCATGGTGGTGCTGTCGCGCGCGATGGCCGCGCAGGGCATGTATCCGGCGGTCGATCCGCTGGCCTCCTCGTCGCTGCTGCTCGACCCGCTGGTGGTCGGCGCGGAGCACGTCGCGGTGGCCACCGAGGTACGCCGCGCCATCGAACACTACCGCAGCCTGCAGGACGTCATCTCGCTGCTCGGCATCGAGGAGCTGGGCGTCGACGACCGGCGCATCGTCGGCCGCGCGCGGCGCCTGCAGCGCTTCCTGACCCAGCCGTTCATCGTCACCGAAGCCTTCACCGGCATGCCCGGCCGCGCGGTGGCGCTGGCCGACACCCTGGCCGGCTGCCGGGCGATCCTCGCCGGCGAGTGCGACGACTGGCAGGAAAGCTCGCTGTACATGGTCGGCACCCTCGACGAGGCGCGCGCCCGCGAGCAGGCCGCCGGCCAGGCGTCCCGGCCATGAGCGCGCCGCTGCACCTGCTGATCAGCACGCCGCAGCAGATCCTCGTCGACTGCGCCGACGTGCTCGCCCTGCGCGGCGAGGACGCCAGCGGCAGCTTCGGCCTGCTGCCCGGCCACGAGGACTTCCTTACCGCGTTGGTCCCCACGGTACTGCGCTGGCGCCGCGCGGGCGGCGCGCCGGGCTTCTGCGCGGTGCGCGGCGGGGTGCTCAGCCTGCGCGGCGGCGAGCTGCGCATCGCCTGCCGCGAGGGCGTGCTCGGCGCGCAGCTCGAGAGCCTCGAAGCCGGCGTGCGCAGCGCCCGCGCGGCCCGCCTGGACAGCACCCGCCAGGCCCGCGTCGAGCACCTGCGCCTGCACACCCAGGCGGTCCGCCAGCTGGTGCGCTACCTGCGCGAGACGGGCGAAACGCCATTACCCCCCGAAGGAGAGCGCGGATGAAGGCGCAGGACGAACGCGAAGCGCTGGACGAGGCCGCGCGCCGCGCCGCGCAGCGCGCCGAACAGGCCCAGCGCGATCCGGAGCCGTCGCTGGCGCGGCGGCTGGGGCAGATCGGCGTGCTCGGCTGGGCGATAGTCGCCCCCGTGCTGCTCGGCCTGCTGCTCGGCCGCTGGCTGGACCGCCTGCTGGGCAGCGGGGTGACCTTCTCCGCCGCGCTGCTGTTCCTCGGCGCCGCGTTCGGCCTGTGGTCGGCCTGGCGCTGGATGCACCGCCAATGAACGATATGTCGCTGCTCGCCGCAGCCTGGCCGCTGGCCGCCGCCCTGCTGGTCGGCGGGCTCGCCGGCCTGCTGCACTTCGCCTCGCTGGCGCTCAACCTGCGCCTGTTCACCGCCGGCCGGGTCGCCGCCGGCCTCGCCCTGCAACTGCTGCGCCTGGCGCTGACCGCGGCGGTGCTGGCCGGCCTCGCTCGCTTCGGCGTGGGCGCGGTGCTGGCCGGCGCGCTCGGCCTGCTGCTGGCGCGCCGCTGGGTGCTGCGCCGGGGGAGGGCCGCGGCATGAACCAGTCGCCGCTGGTCGGCGAAGTGCTGTTCCAGCTCGGCCCGCTGCCGATCAGCGCGGCGGTGGTGGTGAGCTGGCTGCTGCTGGTGTTGCTCGGCGGCGGAAGCTGGCTGCTCACCCGGCGCCTGAGCCTGCGCCCGTCGAAGTGGCAGAGCGTGCTGGAGCTCTTGGTGGAAACCCTCGACGGGCAGATCCGCGACACCCTGCGGGCGCCGCCGGCGCGCTATCGCGGGCTGATCGGCACGCTGTTCCTGTTCATCCTCGCGGCCAACTGGTCGGCGCTGATTCCCGGCATCGAGCCGCCCACCGCCCGGCTGGAAACCGACGCCGCGCTGGCGCTGATCGTGTTCGCCGCCAGCCTCGGTTACGGCGTGGCCAGCCACGGCCTGGTCGGCTACCTGCGCACCTTCGCCGAGCCGAGCTGGGTGATGATCCCGCTGAACATCGTCGAGCAGCTGACCCGCACCTTCTCGCTGATCGTGCGCCTGTTCGGCAACGTGATGAGCGGCGTGTTCGTCCTCGGCATCGCCCTGTCGCTGGCCGGGCTGCTGGTGCCGATCCCGTTCATGGCCCTGGACCTGCTCACCGGGGCGATCCAGGCCTACATCTTCAGTGTGCTGGCGATGGTGTTCATCGGCGCCGCCGTGGAACCGCACACCCCTTCCTCCTCTGCCGCAAAGGACTAGCCCATGGACAACAACCTGATCCAGGTCGTCAGCATTCTCGCCGCCGCGCTCGCCGTGTCGTTCGGCGCCATCGGCCCGGCGCTCGCCGAGGGCCGCGCGGTGGCCGCGGCGATGGACGCCATCGCCCGCCAGCCGGAGTCCGCCGGCACCCTGTCGCGGACCCTGTTCGTCGGCCTGGCGATGATCGAGACCATGGCCATCTACTGCCTGGTGATCGCCGTGCTGGTGCTGTTCGCCAACCCGTTCGTGCACTGACGGCGGCCCGCGATGAAACTCGACTGGTGGACCCTCGGCCTGCAGACGATCAACGTCGTCGTGCTGATCTGGCTGCTGTCGCGCTTCCTGTTCAAGCCGGTGGCGCGCATCGTCGCCGAGCGCCAGCAGGCCGCCGGGCGGCTGCTCGACGAGGCGGCGGCGGCCAAGGCGGCGGCCGAGCAGGAACGCACGGCTGTGGCGGCGGAGCACGCGCAACTGGCCGACCGCCAGGCGGCGCTGCTGCAGGCCGCGCAGGACGAAGCGGCGGCGGCCCGGGCGCAGTTGCTGGCCCAGGCCCAGGCCGAGGCCGAACGGCTGCGCGAGCAGGAGGCGGCGGCCCAGGCCGAGCAGCAGCGCGCGCTGCAGGCGCGCATCGAGGCGCAGGCTGCAGAGCTGGCGCTGGACATCGCCGGCCGGCTGCTCGAGCGCCTGCCGGACGCGGCGCGGGTGGCCGGCTTCGTCGACGGCCTGCTGGCCGGCATCGCCGAACTGCCGGGCAATGCCCGGCAGAGCCTCGCCGCCGATGCCGCGACGCTGCGCCTGCGCGCGCCGCGACCGCT
>DASQBU010000154.1:0-5065 GCA_035635035.1 Pseudomonas sp. | reverse complement strand
CCGTTGTCGAGGTGGTAGTCGACGATCAGGATGTCGGCCTCGCCGCGCACGGTGTCGACCTGGCGGGCCAGGTCGTCGCCGGACAGCGCGGTGACCACCGCGCAGCCCCAGCCTTCCAGCAGGGTGCGCATGCCGGCGCAGATCGCCGCGTCGTTGTCGACCACCCACACCTGGGCGCCGCGCAGGTGCTCGCCGGGCGGCGGCGGCAGTTCGCTGTGCTCGCGCGGGCGCGCCACGCTCTGCGCGTAGGGCACCTCGACGGCGAAGCAGGAGCCGACGCCCTCGCGCGAGTGCACGCGGAGGCGGTGGCCGAGCATGCGCACGATCTTGTCGACGATGGCCAGGCCCAGGCCCAGGCCGCGGTCCTGGGTGGCGCGCACCGGGGCGCCGCGCTTGAACTCCTGGAAGATCTCGTCGAGCTTGTCGGCGGCGATGCCGGCGCCGGTGTCCCACACCTCGATGGACAGCCCGCCGGGGCGGCGCCGGCAGCCGAGCAGCACGCGGCCGCTGACGGTGTAGCGGATGGCGTTGCTGAGGAAGTTGCGCAGCACCCGCGCCAGCAGCTGGGTGTCGCTCTTGACCAGCGCCGAGCTGGGCACGAAGTCGAGGGTCAGCCCTTCGCTGGCGGCGATCTGCCGGTATTCGGCGGCGATATTGTCGAGCAGGTCGGCGACCGCGAAGGCGCCGACGTCCGGCTTGATCACCCCGGCGTCGAGCTTGGACACGTCGACCAGGGTGCCGAGCAGGCTTTCCACGTCCTCCAGCGAGTTGCTGACGTTGCGGATCAGCCCGGCGCCGGGCGCCGGCATGGGCTGTTCGAGCAGCGCGCTGGTGAACAGCCGCGCGGCGTTGAGCGGCTGCAGCAGGTCGTGGCTGACCGCGGCGAGGAACTTGGTCTTCGACAGGTTGGCCTGTTCGGCCTCGCGCTTGGCCTCGCGCAGGCGCGCCTCGGCGCGGGCGCGCTCGGCGATCTCCTCGCGCAGCTGGCTGTTCACCGCGGTCAGCTCGGCGGTGCGCTCGCGCACCCGCCGTTCGAGGTTCTGGTAGGCCTGGTGCAGCGCCTCGGCGGTGCGCCGGCGCTCGGTGATGTCGCGGATCAGCACGAAGATGCCGAGCACCTCGCCGCCCGGCTGGCGGTTGGGCACGTAGGAACGCAGCATGTAGCGCTCCTGCCCGGCGAGGTTGCGCTCGGCCACCTCGAAGGTGACGCTCTCGCCGGCGAAGGCGCGCTCGATGTACGGCTCGAGCAGCTGGAAGTGCTCGGCGCTGTGCACGCTGCGCAGCGGCTGGCCGAGCATGGCGCCGCGCGGCCAGCTGTACCACTCGTCGTAGACGCGGTTGGTGAATTCGTAGGTGAGTTCGCCGCTGATGTAGGCGATCAGCGCCGGCACCTGGTCGGTGATCAGGCGCACCCAGCGCTCGCTCTCGCGCAGGGTTTCGGCGTAGCGGTAGCGCTCGGTGATGTCGCTGTAGGTGTTGACGTAGCCGCCGGCCGGCATCGGGTGGGTGCGCACCTCCAGCACCCGGCCGTCGGCCAGGCGCTGCTCTCGCTCGCGCAGCGGGCGACCCTCGGCGTCGCGGCTGGCGGGGTCGAGCAGCTCCACCTCGCTGCCTTCCATCACCTCGGCGAACGGCCGGTGCGCCTGGACCGGCGCCAGCCCGGTGAGTTCGAGGAAGCGGCCGTTCCACAGCTCCAGCTCGCCCTCGCCGTTGATCACCGCGACGCCCTGCGAGAGGTTGTCCATGGTGCGCTGCAGCAGGCGCGACTTCTGCGCCACCGCCTGCTCGCGGCGCGCGGTTTCGTGGACCTTCACCTCGGTGATGTCGGTGTAGAGGATCACCAGGCCGCCCTCGCGGGTCGGCCGCTCGCTGACCTGCACCCAGCGCCCGTCGTGCAGGCGGTAGAGGGTGCGTTCCTGGCTGGCGCCACCGTGCTCCTCGACCACCAGCCCGGAGCTGAGCGCCAGGCGCTTGACCTCGGTCAGGCGCATGCCGCGGCGGATGCGCCCCTGCAGGTCGCCCCACAGGGCCTGGAAGCGGCGGTTGAACAGCAGGATGCGCTGCGCGGCATCGAACAGCACGAAGGCGTCGGAGATGCTCTCGATGGCGTCGATCAGGTGCTGGTGGGCGGTTTCGGCGCGGCCGCGCGCCTCGCTGAGCAGCGCGTTGCTGGTCTGCAGCTCGGTCATCGCCCGGTTCAGCGCGTCGGTGCGCTCGCGCACCTGCTCGGCCAGCACCACCGAGTGCTGGAAGGCGGCGTAGGCGTCGGCGCCGTGCGGACCGTCGGCCTCGACGCGCTCGATCAGCGCGGCGTTGATCCGCTCCAGCTTGGCGTTGCGCGCCGCCAGCGCGGCGAGCTGCGCGCGCAGCTCAGCGACACAGGCCGCGCCCGGGGCGTCCGATGGCGACCCCGGTGAAGGTCTGGTTGATGTGCATGCCATTGAACTGTTCCCCATAGGTGTTGAAGCCGATCACCCGCTGGTCCACCAGCAGGGCGGCGGTATCGGCGACCAGCCCGCGCGCCTCGACCTCCATGCGGCGCAGGAAGCAGTCGCAGCCGATGGTCAGCAGCAGCGGGCCGAGGCGCTGTTCGAGGCCGTCGAACAGCGCCCGCAGGTTGGGCAACAGCGGGCCGGGCTGCATGGCGGTGAGGACGATGCCGTTCTCCACCGCGCAGTAGAAGGTCAGGCTGAGGTCGGGGTTGACCCGCTGGATCGAGCGTACGTAGTACTGGCCGCCGAGGCGCACCGCCAGCGGGTGCAGGGCGAAGGTCGGCAGGTCGAGCTGCTGCGGGTCGACGCCGAGCAGGCGGGCGTATTCCAGCGCCGCCGGTTCGGCGTTCAGTTCGTACACCGTGCGGCTGGACGGGTCGGCGGCGGTGACCACCAGCTTCTCGCCGAGCGGCTCGATGTGGTGGGTGGTGAACACCTCGAAGTCCAGCGCGGTGTGCACCAGCACCACCACCGCCGAGCCGGTGTGGAAGCGGCCGTCGTGGTAGACGTGGGTGCGGGTCAGGTAGTTGTCGTCGCCGGCCGAACCGCCGAAGTGCGGGATGCTGCCGAACGCGGCGTTGAGCGCGGAGAGCACCAGCTCCTCGCGGCTGGACAGGCCGTCGAGCAGGGTCAGCGCGAAGCTGTGCCCGGCCACCGGTTCCAGACCGCTGCCGCGGCACTCCTCGACCAGTTGGGCGACCACCTGCTGGGCGTCGAGCAGGCTGAAGCTGTCCAGCGCGTCGATGCGCGCGGCGGCGATGGAGAAGCTGCGGTGGTCGAAGCCGACGGCGCTGACGCAGCCGCGGCCGTAGCCCTGCGGGGTGATCTCGCCGGCGGTGGTGCAGCCGACCAGACGCACGCCGCCGAAGTACTGCTCCAGCGCACTGGCCAGCGCCGGCAGGTCGTATTCGGCGCTGCAGAAGAACAGCACGCAGCCGAGGTGCGGGTGCATCAGCTGGCGGGCCAGATCCTGGGCCACGCCTTCCGGGTCGCTCGATTCGGACAGAGCCATGCGGACGACGTCGTTCAGATTTTCTTCCACGTCGCCTCCGGGCCGGTAGAACAGACAGACGGGGTCATTCTAGGAAGGCGCAGGCGGGCAGCTAATACTACTTGGGTACTGCCTGCCTGCGCCTTTGGGGGTGGAGGTGCCACGCCGACGGAGGCGGCGCCGTTCGCCGGATGGGGGACGGCCTGCCGCGCCGCGTCCGCCGCCGCGCACCTCGCGGGGAAACGCCTCGCGGTCGTTTCCCGCCTGCCGCCGGATCAGAACGCCAGGATGGCGCCCAGGGCGACGGTACGGGTGTCCTCGTCGAGGTTCGGGTCGCTGCGCCCGTCGATCTGGAACTGGTTCACCTCGGCGACCAGCTTGAGGTTGGCGTTGATCTCGCGGAAGTAGGCGATGCCGCGGGTGTCGTAGTCGGCCGCCGTGCCCAGGCCGTTGCCGTCGTCCTTGGTCTTGCCGTAGGACAGCGCCACGCGGTTCTTGCCGAAGGTGTAGGAGCCCTGCAGCAGGTAGCCGTCGCTGTCGATGTTGCGCAGGGTCGGATCGGTCAGGTTGTTGGTAAAGAACGGGTTGATGCCCTTGGCCTGGAAGCCGGAAGCGGTGAGCGCTACGCCACCCATCTTGGCCTGCACGCCGTAGCCGAGGCCCTTGGAGGTCACGTCATTGACGGTGTTGTCGGTGTTCTGCGAGTTCTGGTAGGTGCCGTTGACCCACGAGTAGATCTTCGCGCCGCCGACCTCGAACTGGTAGGTGACTTCCGACTCGAAGCGCGGCGCGTCCTGGTAGGCCTTGCCGGTCGGGCTGCTGTCGTTGGTGCTGACCGGGTCCATGATGCCGGCGGCGATGCGCAGGCCGCCCATGACCGGCGAGCGGTAGGTGATCTGCGAGGTGGGGAACGGGTACGGGTAGCCGGTGCCGATGTTGCCGAACGACACGCCGCCGCCGTCGACCAGGCCGAGGGTGTCGCTGACCTGGCCGTAGCCCCCGAGCATCTCGTCGAGCAGGATGTTGGAGCGGGCGAACAGGCCGAAGTCCTTGCCGAACAGCACCTCGCCCCACTCGGGGTCGGCCACGGTGGCGTAGAACTGGCGGACGTCGATGGCGGTGCTGGTGCCGTTGGTCTCGCTGTCGTTGATGGTCACCCAGAACGAGGCGCGGCCGCCGAGCTGCAGGCCGTCGACCTTCTTGCCGAAGTTGAAGCCGACGTAGTTGGGCAGGAAGCCCATCTTCACCCGCGACTGGTTGCGGTCGTACTGCTCGCCAGCGCGGTCGACGTCGCTGGTGACGTAGAAGGCGTTGAAGTAGCCATCGGCCGAGAAGGTGGTGTCGTCCTTGTCGTACAGCTTGATTTCGGCGGCAGCCGGGAGGCTGATCGCCAGGGCAGTGGCCACAGCCAGCAGGGAATAGCAGGCTTTGTTCTTGTTGTTCATGAAGTTCTCCGCTTTCTTCAGGTCGACTGCCTGATCCAACAGTCGCGCCGATTATCCGGAGCCCCCCGGGAGCCTCAGTATTCTGCTCAGGCATTGGATGCCTCGTTCTTTGGCAGACTCCTCCGCCTTACTCCGAA
>DASQBU010000153.1:0-8363 GCA_035635035.1 Pseudomonas sp. | reverse complement strand
GCTGTGGGCGACCACCAGCACGGCGGAGACGTTCGGGCAGTCGCGCAGGGCCTGGTCGACGTTGGCCTTCAGGGCGATGTGCTTGCCGCCGCGCACGGCCTCGTCGGCGGTGATCACCAGCCGGCAGTCGGCGTCGAGGATACGGTCGCGCAGGGCGTCCGGGGCGAAGCCGCCGAACACCACCGAGTGCACGGCGCCGATCCGCGCGCAGGCGAGCATGGCACAGGCGGCCTCGGGAATCATCGGCAGGTAGATGCACACCCGGTCGCCCTTGTTCACCCCGTGCTGGCGCAGGGCGTTGGCCAGCCGGCAGACCTCGTCGTGCAGTTCGCGGTAGCTGAGGTAGCGGGACTGGCCGGGCTCGTCGCCCTCCCAGATGATCGCGGTCTGTTCGCCGCGGCTGGCGAGGTGGCGGTCCAGGCAGTTGTAGGCGACGTTGAGCTGGCCGCCCTTGAACCAGCTGGCCTGGCCCTTGGCGAAGTCGCCGTGGTGCACGCTGCGCCAGGGCTTGAACCAGTCGAGGAAGCGGCGGGCCTGTTCGGCCCAGAAGATTTCCGGCTGCTCGATGGACTGGCGGTACAGGCGCCGGTAGTCCTCGGCGTGCAGCTCGGCGTGACGGTAGGCGCTGGCGGTGACCGGATGAACACGGATGTCGAACATGGCGGACCCCTGCGTGGCTGGCCGCGATGCCTTTCAGCGTGGACCCGGATGGCGGGGGTGACAAGGCCGGCCCGCCACCGTTCGGCGGGCCGGCGGCGCGGGCTCAGCCGCGGTGGCGGGCGCGGAAGAAGTCGATCAGGCCCTGGGTCGAGCTGTCGGCGACCGGACCCTGCTCCTGGCCGGTGAGGTGGCCGTAGAGTTCCTTGCCCAGCTCCTTGCCCAGCTCGACGCCCCACTGGTCGAAGGCGTTGATGCCCCAGATCACGCTCTGGGCGAACACCTTGTGCTCGTAGAGGGCGACCAGCGCGCCCATCCGCCGCGGGCTGACGCGCTCGAGGACGATGGTGTTGCTCGGCCGGTTGCCGGGGATCACCTTGTGCGGCGCCAGGCGCTGCACCTCGTCCTCGGCCAGGCCCTTGGCGCGCAGCTCGGCCTCGGCCTCCTCGCGGGTCTTGCCGCACATCAGCGCCTGGCTCTGCGACAGGCAGTTGGCGTACAGCCACTGGTGATGGTCGGCGAGCGGGTTGTAGCTGACCACCGGGACGATGAAGTCGGCCGGGATCAGCAGGGTGCCCTGGTGGAGCAGCTGGTGGTAGGCGTGCTGGCCGTTGCAGCCGACGCCGCCCCAGATCACCGGGCCGGTGCCGCAGCTGACCGGGCTGCCGTCCTGACGCACGCGCTTGCCGTTGGACTCCATGTCCAGCTGCTGCAGGTGCTGGTTGAAATTGCGCAGGTGGTGGTCGTAGGGCAGGATCGCGTGGCTGTGCGCGCCCCAGAAGTCGCCGTACCACACGCCGAGCAGGGCCAGCAGCACCGGCATGTTCTGCTCGAACGGCGCGGTGAGGAAGTGCTGGTCCATCGCGTAGGCGCCGGCCAGCAGCTCCTTGAAGTTGCCCATGCCGATGGCCAGGGCGATCGGCAGGCCGATCGCCGACCACAGCGAGTAGCGCCCGCCGACCCAGTCCCACATCGGGAAGATGTTTTCCTCGGCGATGCCGAACTCGACCGCGGCCTTGCGGTTGCTCGACACGGCGATGAAGTGGCGGTGCAGGTCGGTTTCGCTGCAGCCCTGGTCGAGCACCCAGCGCCGCGCGGCCTGGGCGTTCTTCAGGGTCTCCAGGGTGCCGAAGGACTTCGAGGAGACGATGAACAGGGTGGTTTCCGCGCGCAGGTTGGCGGTCACCTCGTGGAACTCGCTGCCGTCGATGTTGGCCAGGTAGTGGCAGCGCACGCCGCGCTGGGCGAACGGCAGCAGCGCCTCGGAAACCAGCTGCGGGCCGAGGAAGGAGCCGCCGATGCCGATGTTCACCACGTCGGTGATCGGCTTCTCGGTGTAGCCGCGCCACAGGCCGTTGTGGATGCGCTGCACCAGCTCGGTCATCTGCCCCAGCACGCGGTGCACCTGCGGCATCACGTCGACGCCGTCGACCAGCACGCGCTCGCCGACCGGGCGACGCAGCGCGGTGTGCAGCGCCGGGCGGCCTTCGGAGGCGTTGACCCGCTGGCCGGCGAACAGCGCCTCGATGGCCGGGCGCAGCTGCACCTGCTCGGCCAGCTGCAACAGCTGGGCGAGGCTCTGCTCGTCGATCAGGTTCTTCGAGTAGTCGAGGAACAGGCCGCCGTGGCTCAGCGAGTAGCGCTTGAAACGTTGCGGGTCGGCGGCGAAGGCGTCGCGCAGGTTGAACTGCTGCATGCGCTCGCGTTCGGTGCGCAGGGCCTGCCAGGCCGGTTGCTGGGTGGCGTCCAGCGGCTTGAGGTAGTGTTCCATCGACGGATCCGGTGTCTTGATGATGGCAATTGGAAAGAGACAAGCCCGGAAAGTTCCGGGCTTGTCGGGGGACGCGTGGGGACTCAGGCGACCTGCACGGGAATCGCGTGGCTGGTGTGGCTGAGCGCGTTGCCCGGGTTGAAGTACAGCATGGTCGGCTTGTGCTGGGCCAGCTCGGCCTCGCTGTACTGCGCGTAGGTGCAGATGATCAGGCGATGGCCGACGTCGGCCTTGTGCGCCGCGGCGCCGTTCACCGAGATGGTCTTCGAGCCGTCCTCGGCGCGGATCGCGTAGGTGGTGAAGCGCTCGCCGTTGTCGACGTTGTAGAGCTGGATCTGCTCGTACTCGCGGATGCCGGCCAGGTCCAGCCATTCGCCGTCGATGGCACAGGAGCCTTCGTAGTCCAGTACGGAATGGGTCACTTGGACGCGGTGCAGCTTGGCTTTGAGCATGATGCTGTGCATGGGCGGGTTCCTCTGTCAGGCCGTGGCGTCGAGATCCACGAGCAGATTGTCGATCAGCCGGGTCGTGCCGAGGCGCGCGGCGGCCAGGATCACCAGCTGGCGGTCGGCGCTGGTCGCCGGGCGCAGGGTGAGGGGATTGTGGATTTCCAGGTAGTCCGGCGCGAAGCCGGCGGCGCTCAGCTGCGCGGCGGCCTCGGCGAGCAGGGCGGCGTGGTCGGTCCGGCCGGCGCGCAGGGCGCTGGCCAGCTCGCTCAGCACCCGGTACAGCTGCGGGGCGATGGCGCGCTGCTCGGCGCTCAGGTAGCCGTTGCGCGAGGACAGCGCCAGGCCATCGGCGGCGCGCACGATCGGCTCGCCGAGGATCTGGATCGGCAGGTTGAGGTCGCGCACCAGCTTGCGGATCACCGCCAGCTGCTGGAAGTCCTTCTCGCCGAAGATCGCCAGGTCCGGCTGGACCATGTTGAACAGCTTGGTGACCACGGTGGCCACGCCGTCGAAGTGGCCGGGGCGGCTGGCGCCGCACAGGCCCTCGGAGACGCCGGGCACGCTGACCAGGGTCTGCCCGGCCATGCCGTCGGGGTAGATCTCCTCGACGGTCGGGGCGAACAGCAGGTTGCAGCCGGCGGCGAGCAGTTTCTCCTGGTCGGCGGCGAGGGTGCGCGGGTAGTTGTCGAGGTCCTCGCCGGCGCCGAACTGCAGCGGGTTGACGAAGATGCTGGCAACCACGAAGTCGGCGCGCTGGGCGGCCTTGGCCACCAGGGCGACGTGGCCGGCGTGCAGGTTGCCCATGGTCGGCACCAGGCCGATGCGCTTGCCTTCGCTACGGGCGCGGGCGACGGCGGCGCGCAGTTCGCGGACGGTCTTGACGGTGATCATGCGGAGAAACCGTGTTCGGGGGCGGGGAACTGGCCATCCTTGACCGCCCGTACGTAAGCGGCCAGGGCATCCGGGATGCTGCTCTGGCCGGCCATGAAGTTCTTGACGAATTTCGGCGCGCGGCCGGTGAGGCTGAGGCCGAGGGCGTCGTGCAGGACCAGCACCTGGCCGTCGGTGGCGGCGCCGGCGCCGATGCCGATCACCGGAATGCCGACCGCGGCGGTGATCTCCGCCGCCAGGGCGCTGGGCACGCATTCGAGCAGCAGCATGGCCGCGCCGGCCTGTTCGAGGGCGACGGCGGCTTCGCGCATGGCGCGGGCGCGCGCCTCGTCGCGACCCTGCACCTTGTAGCCGCCGAACAGGTTGACCGACTGCGGGGTGAGGCCGAGGTGCACGCAGGCCGGGATGCCGTTGTCGGCCAGGCGGCGCACGGTCTCGGCGAGCCAGGCGTCGCCCTCCAGCTTGACCATGTGCGCGCCGGCGCGCATCAGCGTGGCGGCGTTGTCGAGGGCCTGCTCGAGGGTGGCGTTGGCCATGAACGGCATGTCGGCGACGATCAGCGCGCCACGGTTGCCGCGCTTGACGCAGGCGGTGTGGTAGGCCATGTCGGCGACGCTGACCGGCAGGGTGCTGTCGTGGCCCTGCAGCACCATGCCCAGCGAGTCGCCGATCAGCAGCATCTCGACACCGGCTTCGCAGGCGGTCTTGGCGAAGGTGGCGTCGTAGCAGGTGAGCATGGCGATCTTCTCGCCACGCTGCTTGTAGCCCTGCAGGGTGGTGAGGGTGACATCAGGCATTGTGGTTATCCTCGTTGGCGCCAACCTGTCCCGGCGCGGGGCGAACGGTTGCTTATAGTCCTGATGGGGGGGAATGAAGTCAATTGCGTGCCGTTACTGCGGGAGTTGCGGCGTTGCCGCGCGCAAGTCGACGGCGGGCAGGCGTTCCAGGCCCCGGTAGGGGCAGGCGGCCAGCAACTCCTGCAGGGGGCGGCCATCGGGCAGCACCAGCTGCGGGGCGATCTCCGCCAGCGGGTAGAGGACGAAGGCGCGCGCGTGCATATGGTAGTGCGGCACGCTCAGGCGTTCCTCGTCCAGTTGCAGGTCGCCGAACAGCAGGATGTCCAGGTCGAGGGTGCGCGGTCCCCAGCGCTCGGCCTTGCGCACGCGGCCCTGCTCGCGCTCGATCGTCTGCAGGGCGTCGAGCAGCTCGAGCGGGGCGAGGTCACAGTCCAGCGCGGCCACCGCGTTGACGTAGCGCGGCTGGTCCGGCGGGCCGAGCGGGTCGCTGGCATACAGCGAGGACACCGCGGCCAGCCGGCAGTCGGGCAGGCGCTGCAGGGCGGCGAGGGCGGCCGCGAGCTGCTGTACGGGCTCGGCCAGGTTGCTGCCCAGGCCGATGTAGACGCGGGGCATCGCGCTCACTCCTGCGGATGGCCGGCCGGCGCGTCGCTGCGGCGCTTGCGCGGACTACGCCGACGCTTGCGCGGGGCCTTGTCGCGCCCCTCGCCTTCGCTGAGCGCGCGGATCATGCTGCGCCGCTCGCCGTCGCTGGCGTCCTGGTAGCGGGTCCACCACTCGCCCAGGCCGTCGGTCTGTTCGCCGGCGCTTTCGCGTAGCAGCAGGAAGTCGTAGCCGGCGCGGAAGCGCGGGTTTTCCAGCAGCAGGTCGGCGCGCTTGCCGTGGCGGCGCGGCAGGCGTTCCTGCATGTCCCAGATCTCGCGCAGCGGCAGGGTGAAGCGCTTGGGAATCGCGGTGCGCCGGCACTGCTCGCTGATCACCTCGTGGGCGGCTTCCTGCAGGGCCGGCAGCGCCGGCATGCCGCGCGACTGGAGGAGCGCGGCGCGCGCCGGCAGGGCCGGCCAGAGCAGGGCGGCGAACAGGAAGGCCGGGGTGACCGGCTTGCCCTGGCGGATGCGTTCGTCGGTGTTGGCCAGCGCGCGGCGCATCAGCCTGCCGGCATACTCCGGTTCGGCCTTGAGCGCGGCGGCGCTGGCCGGGAACAGCGGGGCGAGCAGGTCGTATTCGCAGAGCAGCTCGAAGGTGCGCTCGCCGCGGCCGGAGAGCAGCAGCTTGAGCACCTCGTCGAACAGGCGGGCGGCCGGGATATCGTTGAGCAGCGGGGCCAGGCGGCGGATCGGCGCGGCGCTGTGCTTCTCGATGTCGAAGTCCAGCTTGGCGGCGAAGCGCACCGCGCGCAGCATGCGCACTGGGTCCTCGAGGTAGCGCTGCTCGGGGTCGCCGATCAGGCGCACCAGACGGTTGCGGATGTCGTGCATGCCGTGGGCGTAGTCGAGGATGCGCTCGCTGGCCGGGTCGTAGTACAGCGCGTTGATGGTGAAGTCGCGGCGTTGGGCGTCGTCTTCCTGGCTGCCGTAGACATTGTCGCGCAGGATGCGCCCGCTCTCGTTGCGCGCCGCGAGATGGCTGTCCTCGTCGTCCTCGCCCTGCGGGTGGTGGGCGCGGAAGGTGGCGACCTCGATGATCTCGCGACCGAAGTGCACGTGGACCAGCTTGAAGCGCCGGCCGATCACCCGCGCGTTGCGGAACTCGGCGCGCACCTGCTCGGGGGTGGCGCTGGTGGCCACGTCGAAGTCCTTGGGGTCCAGCCCCAGCAGCAGGTCGCGCACGCAGCCGCCGACCAGGTAGGCCTGGTAGCCGGCCTTCTGCAGGCGCTCGACCACGCCGACGGCATTGCGGCTGATCTGCTCGTGGTGCAGCGGGTGCTGGCTGCTGCCGAGAACTTCCGGCGTGGTGCGGGCGGCACGCGGGCGGCGCAGAGGGGAGCGGAGGGACTGGAACAGCTTCTTCAGCATGGGGCGAATGATTACCGGATCGGGCTGGAGCGGGAGAAGCCCCGCGCAATGAAGGCGGATTCTAGCACCGGCCGCTGGATCGCGTGAACGCAGGGCTGTATGTCGCGCCATCCGGCGTGCGGCACAAAGCACAAGGGGAGCCGAAGCTCCCCTTAAATGAAACGGATCGTGCTTTGTTCTTGTTGTGCGAGTCTGTTGTTCTTGTTGGTGACCCGTACCGGCATTGGCAGGCCGGAAAATTCCCCAAGCCGGGGTTGAAGAACAAACGGATTACTTTGGACGCTGATCTTGCCACGACCCTTGCGGGTTCAACCGGTGCTGGACGCTGCCTCGGGGCAGTTTTGTTGTTCTCGGTCCGGTCGAGGGAGATTCCCGTCGGGCAGCTCCTCTCCAAAAGAATCAGTTTGTTTCCGCCTCCACCCTGTTGTTCTTGTTGTGTTGGAGTCGTTACGTCTTGTTTTTATTGTGTTGGTTCGGCGTTGTTATTGTTGTTGTGCCAATAGCAATGCAGATGCCGTGCCATCTTTGTAAAAGCCTTGAAAATCAAAGGCTTGTGATTTTTCGTGGGGTGCGGCGGGCAGAAAAAAGCCGGGTTCCCGTTACCGGGGAACCCGGCTGCTGTTACGCCGGAGCGGTGGGGGTAACACCGCGGGGCTGGGGCCCCGGTTACGGGGCTCAGGAGTCGGCCGCGGCTCCCGACTTGCGCCGCGGGATGCCCAGGCGCTGGCGGCGCTCCCACAGGCACTTGCGGCTGATGCCGAGCTTGCGCGCCAGTTCGGTCTCGGTCATGTGGTCCTGGTGCTCGAGGACGAAGTGCTGGAAGTAGTCCTCCAGCGACAGGTCCTCGGTCGGCTCGCTGGCGCTGCCGCCCGCATGGGGCTGCGGCGCCTCGCTGAAGTCGTCGAGCATTTCCAGCTCGACATCGATGCCCAGCAGGTCGAGCGGGATGCTGTTGCCCTCGCAGAGGATCACCGCGCGCTCGATGGCGTTCTCCAGCTCGCGCACGTTGCCCGGCCAGTTGTAGTGGCGGATGCCCTTGAGCGCCTCCGGGGAGAGCTGCAGGTCCTCGCGGCCCATGCGGGCGCACTGGCGCGCCAGGAACACCCGGGCGATCTCCAGCACGTCGTCCTCGCGCTCGCGCAGCGCCGGCAGGTGCAGGGAGATGACATGCAGGCGGTAGTAGAGGTCCTCGCGGAACTGGCCGCTGCGCGCCAGGCTTTTCAGGTCGCGGTGGGTGGCGGCGATCAGGCGCACGTCGACCTTCTGCGACTGCACCGAGCCGACCCGGCGGATCTCGCCTTCCTGCAGCACGCGCAGCAGGCGCGCTTGGGCCTCCAGCGGCAGCTCGCCGATCTCGTCGAGGAACAGGGTGCCGCCGTCGGCGGCCTCGACCAGGCCGGTGCGTCCGGCGGTGGCGCCGGTGAAGGCGCCCTTCTCGTGGCCGAACAGCTCCGACTCGATCAGGCTTTCCGGAATCGCCGCGCAGTTCACCGAGATCAGCGGCGCCTTGGCGCGCTTGGACAGGTTGTGCAGGGCGCGCGCCACCAGCTCCTTGCCGGTGCCGGACTCGCCCTGGATCAGCACGGTGGAGTCGGTCGGGGCGACCTTGCGGATCTTGTCGAACAGGTCCTGCATGGCCGGGCAGGCGCCGATGATGCCGATCTCGGCGGCCGGTGCCGGCGCGGCCGGCAGCTCGGCCGGGGTGGCGGCCGGCGCCGTGCTGCGCGTCTGGCGCTCGCGCAGGATGCGTGCCACCGCCTGGAGCATCTCGTCGTGGTCGAAC